>JBBQZD010000001.1:0-77192 GCA_038208045.1 Gemmatimonadales bacterium
TGATCACCTCGGCGCCGAACGCCTTGAGCAGGCGCACCTTTTCCTGCGACATCTTGTCGGGCATCGTGAAGATGCACTTGTAGCCCTTCAGCGCGGCGGCGATCGCCAGCCCCACGCCCGTGTTGCCGCTTGTGCCCTCCACGATCGTCCCGCCCGGCACCAGCGCGCCGGAGCGTTCGAATTCCTCGATCATCGGCAACCCGATGCGGTCCTTCACGGAGCCGCCCGGGTTGAAGAACTCCGCCTTGCCGTACACCGGCGTCACGATCCCCTTGGTGACGCGCGTCAGGCGAATCAGCGGCGTCCAGCCAATGGTCTGAAGGACATTGTCGTACGGCTTGCGATGGCGCTCGTGTTCGGTCATGGAATGGTGTGCGTGAAGGGAAACGATCTGTCTAATCTGCCGTATTCCGCCGTGCCCTGTCGTGGTCCGCGCTACGCGGGCTCCACCGCGCGCCGTGCATCGGCCGCCAGCGTCGCCAGCCGCGCCAAGGCGTCGAGCGGCGTCATCTGGTTCGCATCAATCGCGGCCAACTGCTCCAGCAGGGGATGCGGCGGCGGCGCGAACAGCCCCAGTTGCGGCGTGGCATCGGCCCGCGCGCGTGGCGCCCCCGTCAGCTTCGGCACGTGCCCCGCCAGCGCCCCCGCCAGGTCCTCGCCCTCGAGCAGACGCAGCAAGGCGCGTGCGCGCGCAATCACCGGCGCGGGCAGTCCCGCCAGCCGTCCCACCTCGATGCCATACGAACGGTCCGCCCCGCCCGGCTGCAGGCGGTGCAGGAACAGGATCTCCTCGCCGACTTCCTTCACCGAGACGTTATAGTTGCGCACTGCTACTAATTCATCGGCCAGCTGCGTCAGTTCGTGATAGTGCGTCGCGAACACCGTCTTGCATCCCACGCCGTCGTGCAGGTGCTCGCTCACCGCCCACGCGATGCTCACGCCGTCCCATGTCGACGTGCCGCGGCCGATCTCGTCCAGCAACACCAGGCTGCGCGCCGTCGCCGTGTGCAGGATCGCACTCGTCTCCGACATCTCCACCATGAACGTCGACTGCCCGCGCACGAGGTTGTCGCTGGCCCCCACCCGCGTGAACACGCGGTCACTGATCCCCACGCGCGCCCGCGTTGCCGGCACAAAGCTCCCCACCTGCGCCATCAGGGCGATCAACCCGATCTGCCGCAGGATCGTGCTCTTGCCCGCCATGTTGGGGCCGGTCAGGATGATCATGCGCGCGTCCGCGGTGAGCGACACGTCGTTCGGGATGAACTGGTCGCGCGGCATCATCCGCTCCACCACCGGGTGCCGGCCACCGATGATCTCCAGCGCAAACGTGTCACTCACCTCGGGGCGCACGTAGCCCTCGCGCACCGCCACGTCGGCCAGCGAGGCCAGCACGTCCAGTTGGGCCAGGGTCGCCGCCACGCGCTGCAGGCGGCCGATTTCCGCCGCGGTCGCCGTGCGCAGGCCCTCGAACCGCTCACGCTCCAGCAGCTCCGTGCGCTCGGTGGCGTGCAGGACCTTCTCCTCGAACTCCTTCAGCGCGGGCGTCACGTACCGCTCTGCCCCCGTCAGCGTCTGCCGGCGCTGGTAGTCCGCGGGCACGGCCGCCTTGTTGGCGTTCGTGATCTCGATGTAGTACCCGAACACCTTGTTGTAGCCCACCTTCAGCGACCCTATGCCCGTGCGTGCCCGCTCCTCCGCCTGCAGCGCGGCAATCGCGTCCTTGCCGCCCGCCGCGATCGCGCGCAGTTCGTCGAGCGCGGCGTCCACCCCGGGTGCAATGGTCTCGCCGTCACCGATCGCCAGCGGAGGGCGCTCCACCAGCGTCTGCGTGATGGCCGCGGCCACCGACGACGCATCATCCCATTCGGCAAGGATGGTGGCCAGCAGGCCTGCCGGCGGGGTGCGCGTCAGCGCGGCATGCACCGCGGGCAGCCGCGCCAGCGAGTCGCCGAGGGCCCGCAGGTCGCGCGGGGTGGCGCGTCCGGCCGCCGTCTTGCCCGACAGGCGCTCCACGTCCCGGACGCCGTCGAGCGCCTCGCGCAGCGCCGTGCGCCCCGTGGACTCGGTCGTCCAGGCCCCCACGGCATCGAGACGCGCAGTGATCGCCGCCAGCTCCGTCAGCGGCGCCAGCAGCCAGTGCCGCAGCAGCCGCGCGCCCATGGGCGTCTGCGTGCGGTCGAGCACGCTCAGCAGCGTGCCCGACGTGTCGCCGCCGCGCAGCGACTCCACCAATTCGAGGTTCCGCCGCGTCATCTCGTCCAGCGGCATCGTCCCGCCTGGACGCTCGATCGTCGGGCGCGCCAGGTGCGGTACGCCGCCTGGTTGCAGTTCGCGCAGGTAGCGCAGCAACGCCCCCGCCGCGCCCAGTGCCACCGCATCATCCGCGCCGAGCCCGAACCCCTCGAGCGACTGCACGCGGAAGTGCTGGGCCAGCGCATCGTGCGCCAGGCCGGCATCGAATTCCCACGCCTCGCGTTCCGTGAGCAGCACGTCGAGGCCGCGCAGTGCGTCCTGCGCCTCCGCGTCGCCAGCCACCACCAGCACTTCCCGCGGCGTCAGCCGGCCGAGGACCGCCCCCGCATCGCCGCGCGCCGCACGCACCAGCCGGAACTCACCCGTCGACAGATCCGCGGCCGCCACGCCAAGCGCTGTACCGTCCACGCGCACCGCGCAGAGAAAATTGTTGCGCCCACCGTCCAGCAGGTCGTCGCTGAACGCTGCGCCCGGGGTCACCGTCTCGATTACTTCGCGCTTCACGATCCCCTTGGCGAGCTTGGGATCCTCCACCTGCTCGCAGATCGCCACGCGAAATCCCTGCTGCACCAGGCGGCGCACGTAATCGCCAGCTGCCTTCACTGGCACGCCAGCCAGCGGCACGCCATCGCCGCGGCTCGTCAGCGTCAGCCCAAGCGCGCGCGATGCCGTCTCGGCGTCCTCGAAGAACGTCTCGTAGAAATCGCCCATCCGGAAAAACAGGATCGCGTGCTGGTGCCGCGCCTTGATCTCCCGGTACTGTTGCATCAGGGGTGTGGCCTGGTCGCGGCTCACCGCCCCTCCGCTTCCACGACCAGGGCCTTTGATCGTTTCGACGACAGCTGCTGGGCCACGTCGGCTGCCGCCGCGCGCGTGGCATAGTGGCCGACCCGCACGCGCCACGGCTTCTCGGTCGTCACGCGCGCGTCGTACCCACGCGTCTTGAGCCGCTTCACCAGCGCCGCCGCCGCCGTCCGGTCGCCATACGCCGCCACCTGCACCGACCACTTCCCCTTGGCCGCCGCGCGTCGCGCCCCCTCGGCCTTCGCGATCAAGTCCGCCCGGGCCGCCGAATCCGCGCGCGCCTGCTCCGCCTTCTGGCGGCGGACGGCGTCCGCCTCGGTCGCCGCGCACGGCCGCGCGTAGTACGCAATCTGGTTGATCAGCTCCACGTCTCCGCTGGCCGCAAGTTGCTGCGCGTCCCGCAGCGCCGCACAGGCCTCGACGGGCTTCGCATCCTCCAGCAACACCCGCGCCGTCCAGTAACGCCCTTCCGCGCGCGACGGGGCGTCAGGATGTTCGCGCATGAGCTGGTCAAGCCGCCGCAGCGCCGCCACGCGGTCCCCGCGCGTGAACTCCGCCTGCGCAAGGCGCAGCAGCGCGTCCGCGGCGCGCGGTGACGTCGAGAACTCAATGGCCACGCGCAGCAGGTCGGTGCGCGCCCCCTCCCCATCCGCAGCCAGCACGCCTCGCCAGTACAGTGCCTCGGCGTAGGCCGGCGAACTCGGCGCCGCCGCCGCGACCATCGAATCCACCAACGCACGCCCCGCCTTGGCGTCTCCCTCGTTCACCATGCGCCGCGCACGCGCGAAGACGTCCGCCGATTCCTGCGCAAACGCAGGTCCGGCGGCCAAAAGGATCAGGCAAGTCACCCAGCGAATTGTCTTCATCATTCCATGAGTTCCACCGTCTACCGTCCACCATCTACCGTCTACCGTCTACCGTCTACCGTCTACCGTCTACCCTCACACGCACAGCGCCAGCACCAGCGTCTCCACCACCTGCTCCTCCGACGACGCTCTCGTGTCCTTCAGCGCCTGATCCGTCATGAGTAGCAACTCGAGCGCTCGGTCACAGCGCGGCACGTCCCACTGCGGCAGGGCCTTCATCCAGTGCTGGATCGCCTCGCCCCACGGGCGGCCCACAAAGGCGCCGCCCTCCTTGAGCAACGTGTAGTACTCGCGCGACAGCGTGCCGGCATTCATGCCTCCTGCGCGTGCCGCCGATCCCCAGGCCAGCGCGAACGCCTGCGCCGTGAGGGCAATCACCACCGACACGCCCGTCGTCTTCGGCTGCGCCATTACCCGGGGCAGCATCGCCAGGGCGCCGGCCGCATCGCGCGCGGCCACGCGGTCGAGCAGGTCCGCCAGCGTTTCCCCGTGCCGGATGCCCACCACGGCTTGCACCGCATCATCGTCGATGACGCCGCCGTTGGAATAGCTCGCCAGCTTGTCGAGCTCCCCTGCCATCTGCGCGAGGTCGTTCCCGACGTGTGCTGCCAACAGCGCCGCCGCGCTCGGGGTGATGCTTCCCTCGGCCGTCGGCAGGTGTTTCACGATCCACTTTCCCATTTGATCTTCACCCAACGGGGCGAACGTCACCACGGTCGTGCGGGCGGGCCAGGTCTTCCCGGGCTCCTCGCCGGCCGGGAGAACAAGGACCAGCACGGTGTCGCGCGACGGGCGTTCGAGATACGCGTCGAGCGCTGCCATCGCCGCCTTCTTCAGACCGTGCGCGTCCCGGATCACCGCCACGCGGCGTTCGGCCATCATGGGCAGCTGCTCCAGTACGCTGCGCAGTCCGGCGGGGTCGAGGTCCGTACCTCGCCGCACGTCGACATTGAAGTCGCGCATGGCCGGATCCGCCGCCGCGGCCAGCAACTGCCGCAACGCCTCTTCCTTCGTGTAGTCGTCGTCCCCGCACAGCACATACACCGGATCGAATGACCCGGTGTCTATGGCGGTTTTCAGCGTGCGTGGCGTCGCAGACGGCATCGGGGAGAATTATACCCCCACGGAGTCCGCCCTGCCGTCCTACTGCGCCAGGTAGCTCGCGAGTTGCAGTCGCGTCGGTGACGAGGAGAGTGCCGACGGACCGCGTCGCCCGGGTACGCGCCAGGCCGTGCGGACGGGAAGCGCCTCGAATCGCGGCAGCTCAGCGAGTGACTCGGCATGTGCTGTTGGCGCCACGGGTGCTCGCGGCGCCAGGTCGTCGCGCGGCGGCACCCTGGATCCGGTCGTCGAGAACACCGGCGCGGGCATGGATGCGGGCATGGATGCGGGCATGGATGCGGGCATCCGTTCGGGCAACCATCCCCGGGTCGTCACGAAGGTCGCCACGAGCATCGGCGTCGTTGCCAAGCCGGGTGCTCCCGGCCTCGCAACTCCCGATGCGCCTGCCAGAAGCAGGAAGGCCACCGATGCGGCGGTCATGACGGCGGCCACGCCCCATCGGACCCCAGGCCTCGGCGCTCGAAACACCACGCCATCACCGGTCAGTCGCTCGTGCAGGCGCGCCCGGAAATCGGCCGACGGCTCGATCACGGGAAGCACCTGCAAGGCCAGCAGCGAGCGCCGCACTCTCACGTCGAGCGCCGAACAGGCCGGGCACGAATCCCCGTGTGCACGCATCGCCAGCGATTGCTCATCGCAGAGAAGGCCATCGACGAATTCCGCGTGCAGCCGACGGAACTGGCGGCAGGAAAGCAAAGGGCGGCAAGGCATCGACCCTCGATACCCGCCGCCCCCCACAGGGTTCCACCTCTACCGTCTATCGTCTATATCACCGCCGGCCGAACGATGTCGGCAAACGCCGACCGCGCCCGGTTCAGCCGCGACTTCACGGTCCCGAGGTTGCAGTGCGTGATCTCCGCGATCTCCTCGTACGAACGTCCGTCCAGCTCCCGCAGCACGAAGACCTGCCGGTGATGCGCGGGCAGGCGGCGAACCGCCGCATCGACCAGCTCGCGCAAGTGCTTCCGGTCGAACGCGTCGTCGGGACGGGCATTCGCGTCTTCGAACTCGAGCGGTCGATCCTCGTCTTCCCAGCCCGACGTCATCGTCTGGAAATAGACCAGGGGATTTCGCGCCCGGTTGCGCAGCTCGTTCTTCGCCAGGTTCGACGCAATCGTGTAGATCCAGGTCGAGAACTTCTTCGACCGGTCGAAACGGCCAAGGTGCCGGTGCACGCGCACGAAGGCTTCCTGCACCAGATCCTCCGCCCGTTCACGGTCGCCAACGGTGCGGTACACGAAGTTCAGCAGCCGCGTCTGGTACCGTTCGACCAACAGGTCAAACGCCCGGCTGGCGCCGCCGAGATACGACGTTACCAGCGCATTGTCGTCCAACCCCTCCAACTCCGCGCGCCCAAGGGGCTTCGCGTATTCGACCTTCAGGGCAGCCTGCCGCATCTACTCCTCCTGTCGCCACGGGGCCAGCTTCTGATCGATAGTGAGTGCAGGGACCGTACCAGACCGGTCATTGGCAAATGACAAAGGCAAGTCGTTTATTTTCAACGACTTGCCTTTCTTGATTGTTCCGAAATATGTCCCGGACGCGAGAAGCTTGCGTCCACTTTTGTGGACACAAGCTTTGCAACTTCAATACGGTGGCACGGAGGAAAAGGGGAGGGTCATGGCGACTGCAAATACTCTGAAGGGGCTCGCGGTGAGATCTCACCACCAGGCCCCCCAAGAATCGCAATTGCATCCTCCGCGGCCCTCAGCCGTTCCTCCGCGCCTCCGTGTTGAAGCAGTTGAGGAAGGGCGCTCCAAACCTCAGACCCCGCAGTAGAACCCCGCCGCGTACAGAATGCCCAATGCCGTCTTCATATCCTCGATCTCACCGCGTTGAATCATCGCCAGGGCGCGGGACATCTTCATCGGCACCGACTCGACGAACTCGTCGTCGTCGAACTCCGTGGCCTCCCGCGTGATGTCGTGCGCCGCGAAGAAGTGCAGCTTCTCGTCCGTGAACCCCGGCGTTGAATAGGCGTGGATCAGCGGATCAAGATGCGTCGCAACACACCCTGTTTCCTCGCGCAGTTCGCGCGCCGCGCATTCGGCCGGCGTTTCCCCGGGATTCGGCCGGCCAGCCGGGATCTCATATAGATGACCGTTGGCGGCGTAGCGATACTGGCGAATCAGCAGCAGTTGCGGGTCCTCGCCGTGCGGATCGCTCAGGAACGGCACCACCACGCTCGCCCCCGTGTGCCGGATGATCTCCTGCTCACCCACGCGCCCGTCCGGGAAGCGCACCTGGTCCACGTTCAGCGTCACCACGCGCCCTTCATAAATGCGGTGGCTCTGGATCGTCCCGGTCGGCTCGGTCATGCGTCGGCTCCGTCGTCGGCGTTCGTCACGGTCAGCGGGCCAAGCTCCAGGGCGGCGAGTGGTCCCTCGATGACACTCGCGTCGCCGACCGCCAGGATCTGCAGGCGCTCGGGGTGCAGGTGCGCTTGTGCGGCCGCCCGCACGTCCCCGGTCGTCACGGCCGACATCCGGTCGCGGTACGAGGTGAAGTAGTCGGGATCGAGACCATACACCGTCGCCATGGCCAACGCGGCCGCCACGGCGCCCGTCGTCTCGTACCGTATGGGAAAGACGCCGGCCAGATACTTCGTGGCCAGTTCCAGCTCGTCCGTGCTGATCTCCGCGTCGCGCATGCGGTCGATCTCCAGCAGGATCTCGCGCACGGCCGCATCCGTCGCCTCCGTCTTCACCGCCGTGTCCACCGAGAAGGGCCCGGCGTCGCGCCTCCAGTCGAACCCCGAGCGTGCGCCGTACGTCCAGGCGTGCGCCTCCCGCAGGTTCAGGTTGATGCGCGACGAGAACAGGCCGCCCAGTACCGCATTCATCACCACGATCGAAAAGTGATCGCGATGCGCCCGAGGCACCCCGACGCATCCCACCCGCAGCTCCGTCTGCTGCGCGTTCGCTTTCGCCACCACGTGCACCGCGCGCGTCGATCGGCGTGGCGTCACGTCCACCGCCGCAACGGGCAGCACGGGGCGTGCCCACGCACCCAGGTGCCGCGCCACGAGGGCCTGCACGCGCGCTGGCGTCACGTCGCCCGTCACCACGATCGTCGTCGTCGAGCTTGAGTAGCGCGCGTCGTGCCACGCGCGCACCGCCGCGTCGTCGAGCGCACGCACCGACCCCGGCGTGCCGCCCGCCGGCCGTGCGAACCGCGATGACGACGCGTACGCCACGCCGGCAAAGCGTTCGTCCGCAAGTCCGCGAGGCTCCACGCGCTGCTGCAGCAGTTCGGCGAGGCGTTCCGCCTTCAGGCGCTCGACGTCCGCCGTCGCGAACCGCGGTGCCATCAGCACCTCCGCCAGCAGCGCCATGGCGTTGTCCAAGTGCCCAGGAGTCACGGTCAGACTGAGCGTCGCCTCGTCCCAGTCGGCGCCGGTTCCCAAGGATGTGCCCAGCCGCTCGAACGCGTCGGCGAGCGCCCCGGCGTCGCGCGTCGCGGTGCCCTCGGCCAGCGCCGACGCCGTGAGCGTGGCCAGTCCGTCCTGTCCAGGCGCATCCGCCGACGCCCCTGCGTCCACCACCGCCACCACGCTCACCAGCGGCAACCGTGGCATCGGTGCAACGATGATGCGCAGGCCGGTGTCGAGCGTGAATCGCGTGGTCGCTGGAAACTCGTACGCGCGAGGCGCGCCGGGTTGCGGCCGTTCGCTCGCGGTCACGCGGCCTCCGTGGCCGCACGGCGCGGCACGTACACCAGCGACGCGCGATTCTCCTCGCCCAGGAACTCGCGGGCAAACGCCGTCACCGCCTCGGCCGTCACCGCGCGGTAGCGTCCGAGCTGTCCGTTCACGAGAGCCGCGTCGCCAAAGATGGTCGCGAACTTCGACAGGGTGTCGGCGCGATCCCCCGCCGTCTGCAACGACGACACGTAGTCGGTCTCAATAAGGGCCAGGACACGCGCCACCTCGTCGTCCCGCACCCCCTCGGCGCGCAGTCGGTCGATCTCGGCGACCACGGCGCGCTCGAGCGTGGCGGCATCGGTGCCCGGGCGGGCCGTCGCGTCCACGACGAACAGGTCGGCTCCCTTCGACAAGTCCCACGTGAACGCGCTCACGTCGCTCGCCACCTCCTGCGCACGGATGAGCGAGCGGAACAGCCGGCTGCCGCGGCGCATGCCCAGCACCGCCGCACAGACGCTGCCCGCGAAGTACGCCTCGCTCCCGAACACCGGCACGCGAAACGCCAGGAAGAGTCGCGGCACCATCACGTCGTCCTCCACCTCGTCGCGCAACCAGCCCCCGAACGTCGCCGGAAGCTCCATCGGCGCCAGCGGCGGCCGGCCGCGGCCGCGCGCAATGCCGCCGAAGTGCCTCTCCACGAACCGGCGCGCCTCGGCCGCGTCAAAGTCGCCGGCAATCGAGAGCACGGCGTTGTCTGGCGTGTAGTACGTGCGGAAGAATTCCGCCACGTCGTCGAGGCTCGCGGCCGTCAGGTGATCCATCGAGCCGATGAGCGAATGATGGTACGGGTGCGCCGGCGGAAAGCACAGCGCGGGCAGTCGCTCCCACCAGGTGCCGTACGGCTGGTTGTCCACCGACCAGCGCCGTTCGTTTTTCACCACGTCGCGCTGTGTGTCGAGCTTCTCTTGCGTCATCGCCGGCAAAAGCGCCCCCATGCGGTCGGCCTCGAGCCAGAGCGCCAGTTCCAGGTGGTGCGACGGCACCGTCTCGAAGTAGTTCGTGCGCTCGAGCCACGTGGAACCGTTCAGCGTGCCCCCGGCTCGTTGGATCGACTCGAAGTGTTCGTTCGAACCGACATGTTCCGACCCCTGAAAGAGCATGTGCTCGAACAGGTGCGCGAATCCCGTCCGGTCCTCGCGCTCGTTCGCCGATCCCACGTGGTACCACAGGTTCACCGCCACGACTGGCGCAGAATGGTCCTCGGACAGCGTCACGAGGAGTCCGTTGGGCAGGCGGTACGAGTCGACGGGAATGTGCATCGGCCTAAAATGCCCGGTCGCGGGGGGTGGAGGTAGGGCTGTTGTGCACCATCCGGCTCAAACTACCAGTCCGCGAGAACCGCCATCGGCACCTTGAACGACTCGGTTACCGCCTCCGGCCAGCGTCGCAGCATCCGGCCGCCACCGATGGGCGTCGGCGACGTGTGCACCTCCACGCCCATCCGGCGCGCCAGCACCTGCACGCGCAACAGGTGGTACGGGTCGCTCACGATCAGCGCCGAGTGCAGCCGCCGGCCGTCGAGCAGCGTCGCCACGCCATGCAGCGACTGGCTCGTGGACCGGCCTTCGGTTTCCATCAGCAGCGCCGTGTCCGGCACGTCGTGCGCCAGCAGGTACACGCGCGCCACGGCGGCTTCGCTCGCGGTGTCGCCTTCGTTGGTACCGCCAGTGACGATGAGGCGCGGTGACAGGCCGCGCTCCCAAAGCCGCAAGGCGTGGTCGAGTCGGGCCCGCAGGACCGGCGATGGGTGGCCGCGGTACTGGGCCGCCCCCATCACGACGATCGCATCGCTTGGCTGCGCCCCGTCCCGCAACCCCGTGCCGACGACCGCCAGCAACACCACCATCCACAGCACCGCCAGCGCGCCCGCAGTGCGCGCCGCGTACCGGCCGAGCATCGGGGGACGTTGCGGCTCCATCAGGGCCAAGCTAGCGCGCCGGCGCGCGCCACGCATCTCACGACAGGGTGATCCGCGTCCCCGCGGCCGGTGCCTGCACCCGATAACCGCTCAACCGGAGACGCTCGGCGAATGCCTCCTGCGCCGGCACTTCGCCGTGCACGAGATAGACGTCCTTCAGGGCGGGCGATGACGCGCGCACCGCATCCAGCCATATCGCCAGCTCGGTGCGGTCGGCATGCGCGCTGTATCCGTTCAGCACTGCGACCTGCGCACGCAGCGGCACGTCGTCGCCGTACACCCGCAGCACCGCTTGCCGCTCCACGATGCGCCGTCCCAGCGTGTGCTCCGCCATGAACCCGACCACGAGGATCGTGTTGCGCGGGTCCGATGCGCCCTGTGCCAGGTGGTGCAGGATCCGGCCCGATTCCGCCATACCGGATGCAGCAATGATCACCATCGGCCCCGTCGCGCGCGCCAGCGCCTTCGAGTCTTCCACCTCGGGCGTGTACCGCAGCAGCGGAAACTGGAACAGCGACGTGCCGTGGTGCGACCGCACGAAGCCCTCGGTCTGGTCGAACACGTCGACGTTCTTCTCGAACGCTGCCGTCGCGCGTGTGGCGAGCGGGCTGTCGATGTAAATCGGCAGCTGCGGGATCTCCCCCGTCTCGGCCATCTGGTGCAGGTCGTACACGAGTTCCTGCGTCCGCCCCACCGCGAAGGCCGGCACCAAAATCCGGCCGCCGCGCGCCGCCGTCTCGCGCACCACGCGCGCCAGCGCGGCGCGCGCGCCGGCCACCGACTCGTGGTCCCGATTGCCGTACGTCGATTCCATCAGCACCCAGTCGGCCAGCGGCGGCGGATCCGGGTCGCGGATGATCGGCAGGCCCGAACGTCCAATGTCGCCGCTGAACACCAGGCGCTTCGTCTCCGCGCCGTCCGTGACCTCGAGTGTCACCGACGCCGAGCCGAGAATGTGTCCCGCGTCTGAGAACGTCACGAACATCCCGGGTGCCACCGCAAATCGCTCGCCGTACGCGTGCGACTGCATCAGGTCGATCGTGCGCGCCACGTCGCGGGTGCCGTAGAGGGGTTCGAACACCTCCTTGCGGCGCTTCGCCAGGAACTCGGCGTCCTTTTCCTGAATGTGCGCCGAGTCGGCGAGCATCGGCATGCACAGGTCGCGCGTGGCCGCCGTGCAGTGGATCGCCTTCGCGTAGCCCTCGCGCACCAGCAGCGGCAGGCGCCCCGAGTGATCGATGTGGGCGTGACTGAGCACCACCGCGTCGAGCCGGTCGATCGGGACGGGCAGCTCCAGGTTCTTGCGCCGTACGTCACTGCGCTTTCCCTGGAACATCCCGCAGTCCAGCAGGATCGTTCGCCCGTGCGCCTGCACGATATGGCACGACCCGGTGACCTCGCGGGCCGCGCCGTGAAAGGTCAGTTGCATCCGCGGTTACGAGGCGTCGGGCTTTGCGCGGCGCTCGAAGACCACAATGAGGCGCGCGTCGTCCTGCGTCATCATGGTCGGCTCCCAGCCCCCGCGGCTGCGTTCGTTCAGCAGATCCGTCAGGGCGTCCTCGTCTTCCCGGGCGTGGCGCGCCACGCGCAGGATCACCGCTTGGTATTCTTTCATGTCCGCGAAGATACTAGCTTTGCCGTCTATGGTCACCACCCCGACGCTGCCGGGCCTCACGGTCATCGAACACCCGCTCATCAGGCACAAGCTGTCGTTCCTGCGCGACCGCAACACGCCGACCAAGCTCTTCAAGGAACTGGTCGACGAGATTGCCATGCTCATGGCCTTCGAGGCGACGCGTGACTTGCCGCTCGAGCCGGTCACTATCGACACGCCGCTCGAGTCGATGCAGGCCCTGCGGCTCGCGGGCGCCGAACCCCTGCTCGTGCCCATCCTGCGCGCCGGACTCGGCATGGTCGACGGCATCCGCGCACTCATCCCGTCCGCGCGGGTCGGACACATCGGACTCTACCGCGACCACGACACGCTGCAGCCCGTGGAGTACTACTTCAAGGTGCCGCCAGACATCGCCAATCGTGATGTCTTCGTGCTCGACCCGATGCTCGCCACCGGTGGCTCCGCGGCCGACGCCATCACGCAGCTCAAGAAGGCCGGCGCGCGCCGCCTGCGCTTCATGTGCCTCGTCGCCGCCCCCGAGGGCGTCCAGCTCCTCCACACCACCCATCCCGACGTCCCCATCTTCGCCGCGTCGCTCGACCGCCAGCTCAATGACGTCGGCTACATCCTCCCCGGGCTCGGCGACGCCGGCGATCGGTTGTTCGGCACGAAGTGATCGGTGAGGGATGCTCGGCTTTTTTCAACACGGAGACACTGAGGAAGAACTGAGGGCCACGGAGACTGCTACTGCCAAATTCTTTGGGGCTCGGCGGTGAGATCTCCCCGCCGGGCCCCCGTTGAATTGTAGTTGTCGTCTCCGTGGCCCTCAGCTGTTCCTTCGTGTCTCCGTGTTGAAGCAGTAAAAGGAATCGCCACGCAAAACCAACCAAGTGACCAACCGCACGCGTGGCGCGTCTTTTGCTCGGACTCCCGTGCTCTTGTTCGCACTCACGTGTGCCGGTATCTTCTCGCACGTCGCACTGCACTCCCCCGCCCGCTCGTCGCGACACGCCGCTACCCCATGCGATGCTAATCAATCTCGTTCCGGACTTCTTCACGGTCCTGCAAAGCACCGATCCGGTTGCGGCTTACCAGCGCTACTTCGAGACGCATCGCCCGTTGCTCGAGGCGTACTGGCACAACTACGTCCTCGACCCGAGCGGCCCGCATTTCATCGACGTCGTCCGCGAGGCCGTCTACGCCGACCGCGATGACCTGCGCGCAATGCTCGCGCGCGTGGACGTCGTGGCCCTCGCCAAGTCTGCCGAAGCGCAGTGCGAGGCGTTGTTCCAGCTCGACTCGCCCGTCGACATCGTCCTCATGGTCGGCGTCGGCGGCGCCAACGCCGGCGAACTCGTCGTGGGCGGCAAAGGCATCGCCTTCGCCTGCCTCGAGCACTTCACCGGCGTTGCCAACACCTCCACGCGCGGCCTCGGCCTTGAGCCCGAACTGCTGCCCATGTGGCTGTCGCATGAAATCGCGCACGCCGTGCGCTATACCTCGCCGCAGAGCCGCAGCGCCATGCGCCGGTTCGTCGCCGACCAGGGCGGGTATTACTCGTACTGGGAGACCGGGCGCCACGTCCCGCTTCGTGAGCACCTCGTCAACGAGGGCCTCGCCGTGCAGTCGGCGCGCCTGCTCAGCCCTGGGCATGCCCCGTGGGAGTACTTCGGCTTCCAGCGCCGGCAGTACGTCCGCACCCGCGAGATGGAACCGATTCTCTTCCGCTCCGTCGCCGAGGAGCTCGACAGCTCGGCGCTGGGCCTCCGCCTCCGCTGGCTCTCGGGCGGCATGAGCGATGACGCGCGTACCGTGGACCGCTACGTGATTCCGGAACGTGCCGGGTATTTCCTGGGCGCGCGTCTCGTCGAGGACGCCATCACCGAGCATGGCATCGCCAAGTGCCTGCGCATGTCGGCCGAGGAGATCCTCGGGATGGCGTCGGCAGACCTGGTGGCCCGCACCGCATAACCTGCGCGCCGGGCGTCGTGGCACGGCGCAGGACAGGGTCAGAAGATCAGCGGAGTGTGCGAGCCGGTTCCGGCCAGGCCGCGCGCGCGCGTTCGGTACGCCACGTCCGGCGGCGCGTCGCCGTTCGGCCAGTCGAGTGCTTTCCCCGCGTAGTCTGGGCGGGGTCGCGTCGCCAGAAACCCGGCGATGTCGAACGCCTGCTGTGGGGAGAGTATTCCAGGCGTGTCGCGCGGCATGTTGCGGCGAATGAACGCCGCGGCCACGCGGATGCGCGCCATGCCCGACCCGATATTGAACGCGCCGTCGCCCCACAGCGGCGTCCCCGACGTCAGGCTGTCGGCGGCAATCCGGCCTTCGCCGCTGGGGCCGTGGCATCGCGCGCAGTGCGCCGCGTACACCGCCAGGCCGCGCGCGGTGTCCGGAATCAGCGGCAGCAGCGAATCAATGCCACTCCCCCAGTTCCGGCGCCCCGACACGGTGCCGCGCGACAGCCACGAGATGTACGACACCAGGTCCCGCATGTCCGCGCCATCCGCCGGCAGCGGTGAGCCATCCATGCTCCGCTCGAAACAGTCGTTGATGCGCTCCTCGATGTTCGCCACCTTCCCCGACCGCGAGCGGTACTGCGGGAACCGCCCGTAGGCACCGATCCACGGCATCGCGAAAGCGCGCGTGCCGTCGTCCAGATGGCACGACGCGCACCGCAGCCGGTTGCCGACGTGGTGCGGCAGTGAATCACGCGTGGCCCGCACCAGCGCCCGGCCGCGCCGGATGGACGCCGACAGCGGATCCTGCTTCAATGTCGATTCCGCCGGCGCGCGAAGGATCGTGTCCTGAGCGGCCGCCACACGCGAGGTGGCCACGTTCCCGCCGCCACCGCATGCCGACAGCAGCGCAATAACCAGGAGTCCTGTCGCCCTCGCTCTCATGCGGGGAAGATATGATCGCCGCGCCATCGCGTCACGCTGGCCTCACTTCCCCACACAGAACGTCCGGAACACGCGGTCCAGCACGTCCTCGACGTCCACGGCCCCGACCAATTCCTCCAGCGCCGTCACCGCCGCGCGCAGGTGCGTCGCCGCCACCGGAGCCGGGAGCGCCCGCTCCATCCACGCCGCGCGAAACGCCGCCAGTTCCTCGCGGGCACGCCGCAACGATGCCTCGTGCCGCGCCCGCGTCACCACCGGCGTCTCCTCATCCGGCGTCCCCACCCTCTCGAGCACTGCCCGCCGAATGGCCCCGCGCAACAACTGCAACCCCTCCCCACCAACCGCACTAACGCAAACACCCCCCAAAGAAGCAGCCTCCGTGGCCCTCAGCCCTTCTCCGTGCCTCCGTGTTGAAGTTGCAGTAGCAGTTGCAGTAGCAGTTGCAGTAGCAGTTTCCCCCAAATCACACTTGGTCAGCACCGGCACCACCACCCCCGCAGTGAGCCCGCGCACCGCAACAACGGTGCGCTCCAGCACCTCGACGCTGTCCGCGCAGGCAAGCACAACGTGCGCCTGCGCCACATACCGCTCGCTCACCTCGATGCCCAGCCGCTCCAGCGTGTCGCCGCTGTCGCGGAGCCCCGCCGTGTCGACCAGCCGTAGCGGGTACGGTGTGTCGTCTACCAGCACCTCCACCGCATCGCGTGTGGTCCCGGGGATCTCACTCACCAGCACGCGCGCCTCGCCCACCAGCGCGTTGAGCAGTGACGACTTGCCCGCATTCGGCGGTCCCGCCAGCACCACCAGCGCGCCATCCCGGCCGAGCGCCGCGGCCGGCAGCGTGGCGAGCAGCCGGTCTATCTGGGCCAGCGCCGCATCACACGCCGTCGCCACGCGCTCGCGCGACGGCGCCGCCTCGTCCTCCTCGGGGAAGTCGATCTCATAGGCAATCAGCGCATCCACCTGCAGCAGTGCCTCGCGCATCGCCAGCAGCCGCTGCGACAGCGCCCCGTCGAGTTGTCGCACCGCCGCGCGATGCGACGCGCGCGACCGCGCATCAATCAGGTCGGCCACCGCCTCGGCGCGCACGAGGTCCAGCTTGCCGTGCAGCACCGCACGCTCGGTGAACTCCCCGGGCAGTGCCGGCCGCGCGCCCGCGGTCACGCACGCCGCCACCAGCAGCGTGCTCACCACCGAGCCGCCGTGCACCGCCAACTCCACCACGTCCTCGCCCGTGTACGAGTGCGGCGCGGCAAAGCGCGTCACGAGGCCGTGGTCAATCACCTGCGCCGGGTCGTCGGCGTCGTGCATCGTCACCAGCGTCGCCAGGCGCGCGCGCTCCGGAAACGGCGTCGTCACGCGTCGGGCGATGGCGAACGCCCGCGCGCCGCTCAGGCGCACGATTGCTATCGCCCCGCGTCCCGGGGCGGTGCTCACCGCGACGATCGTGTCCGTGTTCATCTCAGGTCTTGTGCGCCAGTCAGGGCGTGTTCAACACGGAGACACCGAGGAAGGCTGAGGGCCCCGGAGACCGCCTTGAAGGAAACAAGAAACAGGGGGCCGGCGGACGAATATGTCCCCCGAACCCCGATAATGAAGCAGCCTCCGTGGCCCTCGCCGTCAACTCCGTGGCTCCGTGTCGAAGAAAGGGCAGAATGGCGCACCAAGACAGGCCTACGTCTTCACCCCGGTCGCACCCTTCGCCCGCTCATTGGCAATCAGCCATTGCTGCGGCAGCGCCGCCAGGTTCTGGATCGTGTAGTACAGGTTCAGCCCCGACGCAAAGTTGATCAGGAAGAACGTCATCATTGCCGGCATGATGTACGCCATCATCTTCGCCTGCGGGTTCGGCGGCGCGTTGCGCATGCCGATCCAGCTCAGCACGTACATCGACGCGCCCATCACGAGCGGCAGGATGTACAGCGGATCCTTCAGCGAGATGTCGGGCAGCCACATGAACGACACGCCGCGGAACTCGATCGTGTTCTGGAACACGAAGAACAGCGCGAACAGGATTGGCATCGGCAGCAGCATCGGCAGGCAGCCCAGCAGCGGGCTCAGCGGGCTCATGCCGTGCTCGCTGTACAGCTTCATGATCTCGGCCTGCTGCTTCTGCGGGTCGCTCTTGTACTTGGCCTGCAGCGCCTGCATCTCGGGCTGAATGCGCTGCAGCTTCATGCTCGCGCGCATCGCCTTCTGGTTGAGCGGCCACATCATCAGGCGGATCACCACGCCGAAGATCACCAGCACCCAGCCGTAGTTCAGGTGCGTGGTGGCCTTCATCCAGAGCAGCGAGCGCATCACGATGGTCGCGAACGGCTGCACCACGCCCTGCAGAAAGCCGCCGTAGGGGTTGGCATTTTCGAAGTCCCGCCCCAGGGCGCGCATGCGCTCCCATTCCTGCGGCCCGGTGTACAGGTCGAACGACACGGTGCCGTTGCCCAGTGGAAGCACCGCCGTCGCGATGCCGCGCGTGGCCATCTTCGACGTGCGCGCGCCGCCCTCGAAATGCACCTCGGCGATCGTGGGCGCCTTTTCCGACGTCAGCAGCGCCACCACGAAGTACTTGTTCTTCGCCACCGCCCACAGCATCGGTCCCACCTCGAGCCGCTGTTCGCCCGGGTCGAGCTTGTGGAACGGAATGCCCTTGGACCCGCCCTTCTGCGGCTTCACCGCATAGGCCAGCGCGTTCAGGTCCCCAAGCGTGTCGCCTTCCTGCGACACGAACCCCGTCGGCATGTCCACCAGCAGGAAGGCCGGGGTGGGAACGCCGGTCACGGTCGTCTTCACCGTGCTCAGATAGCTGTCGGGCGTCATCGTGTACTGCACGGTGATGTCGGCCGTGCCGTGCACGCCGTGGAACGTCACCGTCGGCGCGTCGCCAGCGCCGACCGCGCGCGTGCTGGTGAACTGCATCGTCGACAGGCGAATCGTGTCGTTGCCCGCCAGGATGCGATAGCGCAGCAGGGGCTCGCCCTTCTGGTGAATCGTCACGAGTCCCTTGTTCGGACCCAGGCCGTGATACCGCGGCACCTCCACGTCGAGCGGCGCGGCGCCGACACTGGAGAGACGCAGGTGGCTCAGCGCCGTGTTGACGGTCACCGTTTCCGGCACGACCATCGTCGGTGCGCCGGGGGCCGCCGCGCCGGCCGGTCCCTGGGTTGCGCCGACAGCGGCGCCGACGGCGGCGCCCATGGCCGGCACGGGCGCCGAGGGAGTCACGGCCGTCGGATTCGCCGCCGCTCCGGCGGCCGCATCCGACGACGCCACGACTTCCGTGGGCGCGGAAGATGGTGCGGGCTTGACGCGCGGAAACAGGAAGGGCGTGGCAACCACCACCACCCCGGACAGCGCGAATGCTAGAAAGAGCTTTTTATCCATCGGCGATTGGCGTGTTCGTCAGGGCACCGGGTCGTAACCGCCCGGCCGGAATGGATGGCACCGCGCAATGCGCTTGACCGCGAGCCATCCACCACGCAAAGCGCCATGCTTCTCCAGCGCTTCGATGGCATAGTGGGAACAGGTTGGATAATAACGGCACGACGACGGAAGATGCGGCGACAGCACCACCTGGTATCCGCGTACGAAGAGAACCAGCAGCTGTTTCATGGCGTCCGCTCCGGGTCCTGCGACGACGGTTGTACCGGCAGCGGCGGCACCAGCGGCGGCGCCAGCGCCACCGGTAGCTGCGCCCCCGCTTTCAGCAGCGACGCGCGCAACACGTCATAGCTCGCGCCATACGCGCTCGGGGTCGCGCGAATCACCACGTCGAGGGCCGGTCGCGCCGCCAGCATCGGCAGTAGCTCCAGCCGCGTCAGCTCGCGCAACCTCCGCTTCACGGTGTTGCGCGACACCGCCGACTTGCCGTATCGCGGCACGATGATCCCGATGCGCGGACCTCCGGCCTCCGGAACACGAAGAGGGGAAGCGAGATATCGCACCTCGAGCTGTCCGGTGCGCACTCGCTTCCCCTGAAGGCGAACCGCCTCGAGATCCCGCTCACGCGTCAGGCGCGACGCGCGCGGAAATCGCAAACGATTAGGCGCCGGCGTACTTCGACGGGAGCTTCACGGTGAGGCTCTTCCGCCCCTTCTTGCGGCGACGGCTCAACACCGCGCGCCCCCACTTCGTCTCCATGCGCGCACGAAAGCCGTGCGTGGCGATGCGGCGCTTGTTGCGGGGACGATACGTCGGCTTGCCCATATGGACTCCAAAATGCGTGACTGCACTGCATGACTGCCATTCGGAAACAGAACGCTAAACGTAGCCGGCAGGCGGAGATAGGTCAAGTCGCGTGAATTGGTTTGGACTCACGAGCGTTGACTTTTCCACATCGCTCCCGTAGTCTCGCCACCCCCGCAATTGTCCACGCGTCGTACAGAACTGTCGTGCTCTGTCGTTCTCTGTCGTTCTCTGTCGTTCTCTGTCTTCCTCTGGTCCTCCATGTCCCTGTCCGCTGCCGACGCCTGGTCCCGTCTCCTCGACCGGGCGCGAGATCACCTTCCGGCACATACCACCGACCAGTGGCTCGCCCCGCTGGCAGCCGCCGAGTTCGACGGGCAGACGCTGACCCTCACCGCGCCAGACCAGTTTGCGGTGGACTGGGTCTCCACCAAGCACCTCGACCATCTCGAGAGCCTGGGCCCGGTCTGCCTGGGCCACCCGCTCAAGATCGTGCTCAAGGTCCAGGACGAGCGCCGAACGCGACCACAAATGGACCTCTTTGTGCCGCAGAATAACGCCACAATAGAGCCAGTAAAGGCAGACAATACCGTCATTTTGAGCCAGTTGAACGACCGCTACTCGTTCGATCACTTCGTCATCGGCAAGTCCAACGAGCTGGCCGCGGCCGCCGCCGCCGCCGTGTCCGAAGCCCCGGGCAAGTCCTACAACCCGCTCTTCATCTACGGCGCCACCGGGCTCGGCAAGACCCACCTGATGCAGGCCATCGCCCACCGCATCCTCAAGCGCGACCCGGCCGTCAGGGTCACATACATTACCGCCGAGCAGTTCCTCAACGACGTCATCAACTCCATCGAGAACCGCTCGATGAATGACTTCAAGCGTCGGTACCGCCAGGCCGATCTCCTGCTCGTCGACGACGTCCACGTCCTCGCCGGCAAGCAGCAGACCCAGGAAGAGTTCTTCCACACCTTCAACGCGCTCTACGAAGCCGGTCGCCAGATCGTGCTCACCTCCGATCGTCCGCCCTCGGAGATTCCGCGCCTCGAGGACCGCCTGAAGAGCCGCTTCGAGTGGGGCATGGTCGCCGACGTCTCGGCGCCTGACCTCGAGCACCGCATCGCCATTCTCCGCCGCAAGGCGCAGATGGACCATCTCGAGCACACGATTCCCGATGAGGTCCTCCACTTCATCGCCGACCACGTGCAGGCCAACGTCCGCGAGCTCGAGGGGTCCATCATCAAGCTGCTCGCCTTCGCCTCGCTCAAGCACCGCGTGGTCACCGTCGACCTGGCGCGTGAGGCGTTACGCGACAAGCTGCGTGCGAACGATGCCGCCCCCGTGCGGTCGACACGCCAGGATAAGGTCCACCAGATCCAGCAGGCGGTCGCCGGCGAGTGGGGAGTCACGGTGGACGGATTGATCTCCAAGACGCGAACCAAGGTGCTCACCGTCCCGCGCCAGGTGGCCATGTACCTGACCCGGGAAATCCACGGGCTCCAGCTGGTCGAGATCGGCGCTGCCTTCGGAGGGCGCGACCACTCCACCGTCATTCACTCCCTGGAGCGGGTCACCGAGATGGTGCGGGAAGACACCGTGTTCCGAGGGCGTGTGGAAAAAGTGAGGGAAACATGTCGACACGTGCAGTGGTGAACATTGACCGGTGGAGAACCAGCGGGTGACAAATGTTCATCCCACTGGTCCCGGTGTATTCCACAGGGGTTCCACGTGAGTTGAGGGCAGGAAAGTGCAAGCCGTTGAACCACTTGTATTGCTTTTCCACTTTCCACACGCTACTACTACTACCGCCACGATATCCAATTCTCTTGGATTGGTTTAGAGATTCGCGCCAATCCCCAAAGGACCTAAACAAAAGGGTTGGAATGCGCTTCACGATCTCTCGTGAGAAGCTGCAGGAAGGGCTCGCCGCTGTGGCATCTGCCGTGCCGTCAAAGACGACCCTGCCGGTCCTCGCCAATCTCCTCGTCCAGACCACGGACAAGGGTATTCGCATTTCCGGCACGGATCTCGATATTGCCGTGTCCACGGAAGTCACGGCCGACGTCGAGGCGGCGGGCGCCATCACCATTCCCGCAAAGAAACTCTCGGAAATCGCCCGCGAGCTCCCCGCCGCGCCGGTCAAGATCTCGTCCTCCGGCGACCAGCGGATATCGCTCGAATGCGGGCGCTCGAAGTTCAAGTTGCTTGGCCTTCCAAAGTCCGAGTTTCCGAGCTTCCCGGCGGTGCAGTTCGAAAAAAGCATCCGCATTCCCTCCGGCGAGTTGCAGAAGCTCATCGCGCACACGGCCTTTGCCGCGTCCACCGAAGAAAGCCGCCCGATCCTGAATGGCGTGTTGTGGGAGATGCGTGCCGACCTCATGCGCATGGTGGCCACGAACGGACATCGCCTGGCCAAGATGGAAGTGCCGGTCCGCGGCAGTGGCGATCAGACCGACCTGATCATTCCGCCGAAGGCGCTCGAGCAGATTCGCCGCCTGTTCCCGGCCGAGGAAGAGCTCGAAGTGGCCCAAGGCGAGAACCACCTCGGCTTCCGCTCACCGTTCACCTCGGTCTTCACGCGCCTCATCGAAGGGCCGTACCCGAGCTACGATCAGGTCATTCCGAAGGACAACGACAAGATCGTCACGCTCGACAAGGCCGCGCTCATCGGGGCGCTCAAGCGCATGTCGGTCGTGGCGTCGGACCAGACGCACCGCATCCGCATGTCGTTCAACGCCGGCATGCTCAAGTTCAATGTCTCCACGCCGGATCTTGGCGAGGCGCAGGACGAGATGGCCATTCGCTATGATGGCGATCCGCTCGAGATCGGCTTCAACGCCGCCTATCTGCTCGAGATCCTGCGATTCATGCCGACCGACGAAGTGAAGATGAGCTTCAAGGCCCCGGAGCGTGCCGCAACCATCGAACCAGAGGGCTGGAGCGATCCGGCCAAGTATCTCTGCCTGCTGATGCCGCTGCGGCTGGTGGACTGAGCCAGGGGCGCCATTCGGGGCTTTGTTCAACACGGAGCCACGGAGTTGACGGCAAGGGCCACGGAGACTGCAACGGCAATTCAAGGGGGCCTGGGGGACAGCACGGTCCCCCGGGCCCCTGAGATTTTGTAATCGCAGCCTCCGTGGCCCTCAGCTTTTCCTCGGTGTCTCCGTGTTGAAAAAAGCCAAGAATGGCGCCCCAGAACCCAGCTATGGCGTCCAGGAAACGGAAAGCCGGCTTTCCTGCTTCACGCGCTGGTTTCGGATCTTGCTCTTGAATGACATCTCGAGGGTCGAGGTCCCGCTGGCCCGCAGCCAACGCGCCGCCGCGACATCAAGCGCGTAGCGAACCGTGCTCTCGCCCTGGGCCTCGATCGTCACGTGCTCCCCGAACTGTTCCCCGTCGCCGGTCATGCGGGATCGTGCGCGGCGCTCGATGGTCACGATGACGCGGTCGTTTTCGACATCGGCGCGCGCCACGCGAAATTGCCGTGCGCTGGTGCCGTGCATCGGAATGCGATCACGGCAGGAGATCGTGTGAACGGTGTCCGTCCATTCAGTCCGCAGTCCGATCGTGTCCGGAAGGACCACCCATGCGTCGTACAGCCCCTGCATCACGCTGAGCGAGGGGTCGCTGCAGACATTCGACGCCGTCGGCAGCCGGAAGCCCGGCGTCGCGCCGCCGATGTCGGCACTGAACCGCGCGGGAAGCGCGAGCACGGCAATGGGCGTGGCGGCCCCCGCGCCGACCGCCACCTGGAAGGCGGTCAGGTGTCCGTCGAGGCGCCGAGGGTTGCCTGGCAGGCTCGCGTAGCTCGCGTCCAGCGTGGAGCGCAGGGTGTCCACACGCGCCGTGGTATCGCCCGTAATGGTCACCACGGCCTGTGTGCTGACCAGCACGTACTGTGAGGCGGTACTGGGCCGCAGGGCCCACGGGCCGGCCGTGGGGGGACCACTGGGCGCAGCGACGGGGCTGGCAGGGCGCGGCGCCGAGCGCACGGCCGGCGAGGTGACGCACGCGCCGGCCAGGAGCACCACGAAGAGCGATCGGGAGTGACGGAGCATTGCCCTCAAGATGACGCCCGGCGCCCGGTGTCGAAAGCGGGGGCGGCGAGTTGTGCGCAACAAGATCGCCCCGTTGCCGCACGAGGCGGCAACGGGGCGGGACGACGGTGGGCCTGTAAGCCGGGTTCTGTCGGAACCGAAGTTCCGGACGGTCATTTCTCTCGGTGTACGGTCGCCCGCACACTCCAGCAACCAACCCGCGGCGTCTTGATCGCAGAGGACTGCTGCTCGCCGCCTATTTGGTCTTGCTCCCGCTGGGGTTTGCCGTGCCACACGTGTTGCCACGTGCGCGGTGGGCTCTTACCCCACCCTTTCACCCTTACCTCGGCTTTCGCCAAGGCGGTTTGCTTTCTGTTGCACTGTCCGTCACGCCTCACGGCGTGCCCAGGCGTTACCTGGCAGCGTGTCCATGGAGCCCGGACTTTCCTCGAAGCGGTTGCCCGCGTCGCGACCGTCCGGCCGCACCAACGTCCACGGGAACAATAGCGTCGGACGGCCGCAGAAAGAAGCGCCGAACGGCGTCTGCCGCTGATGACGTCGCGAGGTGGCGCCCATCACCCGGATGACAGCCGCGTGACGCCGCCGGCGAGCGTCTCCACGAACCCCCCTCCGGAGGCACTCGTGACCGCTCGATTCGCGCCACCGCCCACCACCGCGGCCGTGCTCACCTGGCTCGAACCGACGGACCGTCCACGGGTGGATGCCGCCGGCAGCGGGATCTATCGCGCCGTGCACCACGAAACCGTCGAGACCCTGCTGCGAGAGGTTCGTCGGTCACGGCCGGCGGCGGTCCTGATGTCCGTGGGGCGCACGCTCAGCGAGCAGGCACCGCGTGTGGCACGGCTGGTGCGCGAGTTTCCACGTGTTCCCATGGTGGCGCTCCTGTCGCGGGTCGATCAGGCCACGCCGCATGCCGTGCTCAACCTCGGAAACTGCGGCATCCGGAACCTGGTGGATGTTCGCGATGCCGCGGGCTGGCATCGCCTGCGCGAACTCGTCGCGCACGAGGCGGTCGGCGAGATCGACCGCCTGGCCCTCGGCATGCTGCGCGAGGAACTGGACGGCGCCAGTGATGATTGCTGGCGGTTCTTCGAGTCGCTCTTTCACGTCAGGACGCCGGCCGCGACGGTGCGCGAGTTGTCCAAGGCACTCGGGGTGCTTCCGAGCACGCTGATGAGCCGCTTCTTTCGCGCGCGGTTGCCGGCGCCGAAGCGCTACCTGGCGTGGGCGCGCCTGGTGCGGGCGGCCCGCGTGCTCGAGAATCCCGGCCTCAGCCTCGCCGACGCCGCGTACCAGCTCGAATACTCGTCGGCGCAGAGCTTCGGGCGCCACATCAAGACGTTGCTGGGCCTCACGGCGGGCGAGTTCCGGCGGGCATACGACGGCCGGACGATGCTCCTGCGGTTTCGCGACGAACTGCTGCGTCCGCATCGCGAGGTGTTGATCGAACTGCGCCCCATTTCGGGGCGCCCGGCGGGCCATCGTCGCGGACAGCCGGTGTTCCACTAGGCGCGCATGAGCAGGCAGCAGAGAAAGGCCGAGGGTCACGGAGCCGGCGACATACAGTCAAGCGAGGACATTATGAACCTCGAACCCGACATTCCCAGCGTCGTCTCCGTGGCCCTCGGCCCTGCTCCGCGCCTTCGTGGTGAAGAAGTTCACGCACCGAACGCGGCCAACACCGCCGTCGACCTCAAGCACACGCACGACCCGCTTACCGAACGCGTCATCGACGCCGCCATCGAGGTGCATCGGCAGCTTGGCCCGGGCCTGCTCGAGTCGGTGTACCAGCTCGCGCTCGAATACGAACTGCTCGCGCGGGGCATCTCGTTCGTCAGCGAGGTGCGGCTGCCGGTCCGCTACAAAGGGATGGAACTCGCCGGGCTGCTGCGGCTGGACCTCGTGGTCGAACGCGACCTCGTTGTGGAACTCAAGTCCGTGGACATCGTGCACGCCGTGAACCACGCGCAGGTGCTGACGTACCTCCGCCTTGGCGGCTTCCGCCGTGGGCTGCTGATCAACTTCAACGTCAGTCGGCTGGCCAACGGGGTGCGGCGGTTCGTGAGCTAGGTTCAGGGCACCATTCGCGCGACGATCTCCCGGGCACCGGCCAGCGCTTCCACCGCAAGCCCCTCGGCCTCGAGCACTTCGCGCCCGCCCTCTTCGCGATCCACGACGGCGAGGACGCCGAGCACGTCGCCGCCGGCGGCGCGAATGGCGGCTACCGCTTTCAGCGCGGAGCCGCCGGTGGTGATGACGTCCTCAATCACCACGACCCGGTCGCCCGGCTGAAACGGACCCTCCACCAGCTTGCCTGTTCCGTGCGCTTTGACTTCCTTCCGCACCGTGAAGGCACGCACTGGGGTGTTGGCGAGCGCGCTGGCGTGCGCAATCGCATACGATACGGGATCGGCGCCGAGCGTCAGCCCGCCAACCGAATCGGGCGACCATCCGCGCGCACGCATGCGCTCGAGGGCCAGCGGGCCGATCGTCGCGAGGCCGTCCGGGCTCATCGTCGTGAGGCGGGCATCGATGTACAGGTCGGACTGGCGTCCGGACGCCAGCGTGAAGCTGCCGCGCCGGGCGGAACGCGCGGCCAGCATCTCGACCAACCGGGAATGGGGATCCATGATGGCGGAGGTTATCGGCGCGTGAACGAGCGGTCAATGCCGGAAGGCGGCACACGCCGATGGCAGTCGCGTCAGCGGCTCTCGTCGCTTGCGCTCGCGCTGGTGGTCGTCTTCGTCGTGGCGGGGCTGGTCGCTGGCGACCACCTCGCACGCCATGCCGCCGCGTTCGATGCAGCCGCAAGCGTTGCGGCCTCGCTGCGTCGCGAGCGTGCCGTGCTCTGGGCCTGTGCCCTTGGCGCGCTGTCGGCGCTCATGCTCGCCCTGGTGCACGAACGGGCGCAGGCGCGGCGCATCGCCGAGCGCTCCGCCGACCTCGAACGGCTATCCATCGACCTGCTGCGCGCCAACCGCGCCAAGAGCGAGTTCCTGGCCAACGTGTCGCATGAACTGCGCACGCCGCTGGCGGCCGTCGTCGGGTTCATCGACCTGTTGCGCGATGGCGCGTACGGGGACCTGGCCCCGCGCCAGATCGCGCCGGTCGAGCGCATCGAGTCGTCGGCCAATCACCTCACGGAACTCGTCGACCAGATCCTCGACCTCTCGAAGCTTGCCGCAGGCCGGCTCGACGTCTCAGCGGAGAACCTGAGCCTGCGCGCCTTCGTCATCGACGTCGCGAGCGAGGTGGAGTCGCTGCTGAACGAAAAAGGGCTGTCCTTCAGCATCGCCGTGTCCGGGTCCCTGCCAAAGGTCGAGACAGACCCCACGCACTTGCGGCAGATCCTGATCAACCTGCTGGGAAACGCGATCAAGTTCACGGCACGCGGCACCATTGCGGTGCGTGCCACGCAGGTGCCCGACCACAGTGTCGCGCAGGTCGTCGCCAAGCTGCGCCGCCGGCCGATGCTTGCCGAGGGCGGGTCGTTCATCGCCCTGCAGGTGAGCGACACGGGACTGGGAATTCCAGAGAAGGATCAGGAGCGGATCTTCGAGGAGTTCGAGCAGGTCGATGCGGGGCCGCGGGGCGACTCAATGCGGCGGGGGACCGGCCTGGGCCTCTCGATCTCGCGGCGTCTCGCGCGGCTGCTTGGCGGCGACATCACCGTGGAAAGCGAGTTGGGCGCCGGATCGACCTTCACGGTCTGGTTGCCGCTCGATGTCGTGGAACCGCGTCGTGCCACGAGGCTGTAGCGTCTGGTGGTTGAGGCGGGGCGGCAGCCTGGGCTTGTTCCAACACGGAGACACGGCGTCCTCGGTGTCTCCGTGTTGCAGCCGTTCCACCCCGCACGCAAAACATCAGTCGCGCCGGAACAGCCCCTTCATCTTGCCGAAGAACCCGTCGTCGGCGCTGCCGATCGCGTTCGGTGCCGCAAGCGCCTGGCCGAGCGCCTGTGAAAAGTCGAGCACGTCGGGATAGCGCGCCTTTGGCGTGCGCTCGAGGCCCTTCATCACCACCTGTTCGACGGCTGGCGAGTACTGCGGTCCCGGTCCGGACTTGTTGAGCGGCTGCGGCGGCTGCGACAGCAGCTGCGTGAACATCTCGCGGGGCGTCTTGGCCGCATACGGCAGCGTCCCCGCGAGCAGCAGGTACGCGATGGTGGCGAGACTGTACTGATCGGCCAGCGGCGTCACCACTTCTCCGGAGAGCGCCTCGGGCGCCACGTACATCAGGGTCCCGACGAAGAATCCGGCGCGGGTAAGTCGCTCGTCCGGCGCCACGTCGGTGGATGTCGCGATCCCGAAATCGAGAAGCATGACGCCGCGGCTCACCGGGTCGTACATCAGGTTCTCGGGCTTCAGGTCGCGGTGCACGATACCCGCCGCGTGGGCGGCGTTGACGGCCTCGGCGATCTGCGTGATGATCGTGGCGACCTCGTCGGGCGGCAGCGGCGCATTGCGCTTCGCGTAGCCCTCGAGCAGTTCTCCCGGCGCCCACTGGATGGCCAGGTAGTGCAACCCCTCGGGCGACTGGCCGGTCTCGAGCGTCTTCACCACCTTGGGGTGGATGACGCGCGTGCCGAACGTCGCCTCGCGGACGAACCGCGCAACCGCCGTCCGGTCCTGGCGCAGGCGTTCGCGCAGTACCTTTACCGCAACGGGTCCGTATGAAGCGTGCTCGGCCTTGTAGACGGTGGCGGTGCCACCTTCACCCACACGGTCGAGCAACAAATATCCGGCAACGGTCGTGCCGACGAGGGGGTCGCGAGCCACGCGGCAATCCTAACCGGCGTGACCGGTGCTGGCAAGCAACCACGTGATCTTGTGCGCACCTTCGGGGTACCGAGAATTCGATGACGATGCCCAATCCCACGATGATGACCGCCATGTCCCGCCCCTCGACCATCGTGCTCGCCGCCGCTGCTGCCATCGTGATGGCGTGTGGCGGACGCAGCCGGACTCCCGCCGACGGACCGGCACCACGCGGCGGTGCGAGCGCTGGCGCGAGCGCCGGTCGCGCGAGCGCCGCCGGACTCGAGTTCGATGCCTCGCGCCTCTATGCGCAGATGGGGCTGCTCGCGAGCGGTGCGCCGCTGCCGTTCGTCGGCGGGGTGTCCTACCTCGCCACGGCATCGCCCGACTCCACCAACCTCATCGTGGCGTTGTCGATGGCCAACTCCGCACTGGCCTTTTCGCGTGACAACGACCGGTTCCTGGCCGGGTACACCGTCAACCTCAGTCTGCGCCAGGGTGGAGTGACGATGCACGAACTCGAGGCGCACGAAACCGTGCGCGTGGCGGCGTACAAGGAAACCGGGCGCATCGACCAGAGCATCGTCTTTCAGCAGGGTCTGACCGCGGCGCCCGGCCAGTACGCCCTCGCCGTGTCGGTGCGCGACGACGGCAGCGGTCGCACGAGCCGGCAGGAACTGCTGCTCACCGTTCCCGCGTTGGGCGACGGCGCCCTCTCGACGCCGATCCCCTTTCTCCGCGTGGTGCCGCGCCGGTCGCGTGGTGTCCAGGCAGACCTCGTCAGTGATCCGCGGGCGACCGCGATTTTCGGGCGGGACACCGTCCTTTCCCTGTACCTCGAGGGCTATGGCGCCGGAGAGCGCCTGCCGGTCTCCGTCGAGGCGCGCAACGAAACGGGACAACTGCTCTGGCACGACACGGCCACGTTGCCACGGCACGGCGACCTGTTCTCCGGCGTCGTTGCCGTGCCGGTGGCGAAGATCGGCATCGGCATTGCCGTCATCTCCATGTCGGCCTCCGGCATGAGCGACACGGCGCGCGCGCCGGTGTTCGTCGGGTTCGGGGAAGAACTGCCCGTCGCGAAATTCGAGGACATGCTCGTCTACCTGCGCTGGTTCGCCGCGCCGTTCCGGCTGAAGGTGCTTCGGGAGAGCGCGCCCGAGGCGCGGCCGGCCGCCTGGGCGCAGTTCGTCAAGGAGACCGACAGCACCCCGCTCACGGCCGTCAACGAGGACCTGCGCGAATACTTCGCGCGCCTCCTGCTTGCCTCGGCGCGGTATCGCGAGGAAGGAACGCCGGGGTGGCTCACCGATCGCGGAAAGGTCTTCCTCGGACTCGGCGAACCCGATCAGGTCTTCGATCAGGGTATGGCGGCCATGGGCGAGCGCGGGCGCGCCCAAGTATGGGAATACCGGCGCTTCAGCGTCCAACTCGTCTTCTATGATCAGAGCGGATTCGGCCGTTGGCGCTTGACCAATGCGAGCGAAATTGAATTCCAGTCCCAGTGGCAGCGGCACGTGAACCGATGACGTGGTGCCAGCGGCGCCCTGCGCGAGACACGGAGTCAATGCGCGCGCCGCGGACCATGCCTTGACACCCCGTCCGGAAGACCGTAGAACAATTAGGCGGGCCGGCTGCCCTGCCGGCTGAGACGCGCACGGAACATTGGGCGCAGGAGGGTGCGATGTTGAAGGGGAAGGTGAAGTGGTTCAATGACGCGAAAGGCTACGGGTTCATCGAACAGGATACGGGAGAGGACGTCTTCGTCCACTTCTCGGTCATCCAGATGGACGGGTTCAAGACCCTTGCCGAGGGCCAGACCGTCGAGTTCGAGGTGAAGGCCGGCGACAAGGGCCTTTCCGCCGCGAGCGTCATGCGATCTGACGGCGCGTAGCCGCAGGACCCACGCCCTGCGCCACGGCCGCCTGGCCCCGAAGGGGCAGGCGGCCGTGATCGTTTCCCGGCTGGTAATCCGCTGTCCCGACCGGCAGTTTTGCGTCATGTCGCGTCCCCCGTCCCCTCGCCTCTTCCTCGTCGACGGCTATGCGCTGATCTATCGCGCGTTCTTCGCCCTCGGTCAGCAGCCGCTGCGCAGCAGCCGCGGCGAAAACACGTCGATCGCGCGCGGCACCAACGACTTCATCACGAAGCTCATCGAGAAGCACCAGCCCGAGTATCTCGGATGGGTGCATGACCTGGGGCTGTCGTTCCGCCACGAGTTGTACCCGGAGTACAAGGCCACGCGCGAACGGCTCGAGGCCGAACAGCAGGTCGACTTTGACGAGGGCGTGGCGCGCGTCGAGGAACTCCTCGGCGGGTACCGCATCCCGATTCTGTCGCTCGAGGGCTACGAGGCCGACGACGTCATCGGAACCGTCGCCCGGCTCGCGGTCGAGCGGCACGTGAACGTGGTGATCGTGTCGGGCGACAAGGATTTCGCGCAGCTCGTGCGGCCCGGAGTCTGGATCCTCAATCCGTGGCACGGACGTCCGGGTGCGACCACCGAGAAGTGGTACGACACGGACAACGTCATCGAGCGGCTGGGAGTCTCCGCCGACCGGGTCACGGATTTTCTGGCCCTGAAGGGGGATTCGTCCGACAACGTCCCCGGCGTGAAGGGCATCGGCGACAAGTCGGGGATCGCCCTGATCAACACATGGGGCTCACTCGAGAACATCCTCGCGCATGTCGACGAGACTGAGCCCACGCGCGCGCGGAATGCCCTCAAGGAGTACGGCGCCAACGGCGTGCTCTCGAAAGAGCTGGTGACGATTCGCGAAGACCTGCCGGTCTCGCTCGACCTCGAGGCGCTGCAGCTCGAACCGCCGGACTGGGCGCGACTGCGCGACCTGTTTGTCCACCTCGAGTTCACGACCGCCGCGCGGAAGGCGGGTGCGGAGGCCGGCATGCAAGCCGACACCCCCGATGCCCCGGGCGCGACCCAGGGCGGGCTGGAGTCCGCGTCGGAGGTCGTGCACCCGGCGGCGCCCGAGGCGCACTATACGACGGTCGATACCGTCAAGGCGCTGCACGCGCTCGTGAAGCGCTGCCGCGCGGCAGGGAGCATTGCGGTCGACACCGAGACGGTCCTCGACGCCGATGCGCCGCCCATCGTGACGCCGATGCGCGCGAACCTCGTGTCCATCTCCATCGCCGTCGCCCCGGGCGAGGCGTACTATCTGCCGTTCGCCCATCGTGGCAAGCGGGCCGACCAGGGTGCCCTGGACCTTGGCGAGGCACCGGCGCCAGTCACCCCAGGCATCAAGAATCTCCCACCACTCCTGAGCGCCGACGCCGAACCCCTGCGCGCGCTGCTCGAAGATTCCGCCGTCAAGAAGACGGCGCACAATGCCAAGTACGACCTGCTCGTGTTGCGTCGCGCCGGGGTCACGCTGCGTGGCCTCGACTTCGATTCCATGCTGGCTAGCTACGTGCTCGATCCGGGCCGGCGGTCGCATGCCATCGATGCGCTCGCCCTGGAATTTCTTGGCCGCACGATGACCGATTTCACCGACCTGTGCGGCAAAGGGAAGAACGCCATCGGCTTCGACGAGGTCGCCATCGACGTGGCGCGCGACTACTCGTGCGCCGACAGCGACATCGCGCTGCAGTTGCGCGCGCTCTTTGCCCCGCGCCTCGAGGAACACGCGCTGACCTCCCTGCTGACGGACGTCGAACTGCCGCTCGTCGGGGTGCTGGCCGACATGGAATGGGCGGGCATCAGTATCGACGTGCCGTGGTTTGCATCGCTCAAGGCACGCTTTGCGCGCGAGCGCGGCGACGTGGAGCGCCAGATCTTCGCCGAGGCAGGCGAGGAGTTCAACATCCAGTCCAATCCGCAACTGCGGGAGATCCTGTTCGGCAAGCTCGGGCTTCCGGTCAAGAAGAAGACCGCCACCGGGCCCTCCACCGACGCATCGGTACTGCAGGAACTGGCCGACGAGGGCCACGCCTTGCCATCGTTGCTCATGGAGTATCGGGAACTCGCGAAGCTCGAGAACACGTACCTCGACACGCTGCCGGTCCTCGTGAACCCGCGGACCCATCGGCTGCACACCTCGTTCAACCAGACGGTGGCGAGCACGGGGCGCCTGTCGTCGTCCGACCCGAACCTGCAGAACATCCCCATTCGCCGGGAACTCGGAAAAGCCATTCGTCAGGGCTTCATTCCGCGTCCGGGCTGGAAGCTGCTGGCGGCCGACTACTCGCAGGTGGAACTGCGGCTGCTCGCGCACCTCTCGCATGACCCGGCCTTCGTCACGGCGTTCAAGGCAGGTGGCGACATTCATCGCCAGACCGCGTCGGTCATCTTCGGGGTCCCCATCGACGCCGTGACGGGCGAGATGCGCGCCCGCGCCAAGACCATCAACTTCGCCACCATCTACGGGCAGGGGGCGCACTCGCTGTCGCGCGCCCTCAAGATCGAGCACGCCGAAGCCAAGGCGTTCATCGAGACGTACTTCGAGCGCTTCGCCGGCATTCGCACGTTTCTCGACAGCACGGTCGCGCAGGCCAAGCAGCGCGGGTACGTGGAGACCATCTTCAAGCGCCGCCGCTACATTCCCGAGTTGCAGGACCGCAATTTCAACGTCCGGGCGTTCGGCGAACGCACCGCGCAGAACTCGCCCATTCAGGGATCGGCCGCCGACCTCATCAAGGTCGCGATGCTCCGGATTCACGAATCACTGCGTCAGGAAGGGCTGCAGGCCACCATGCTGTTGCAGGTGCACGACGAATTGGTCTTCGAGGTGCCCCCCGAGGAGCTCGAACGGCTCCAGATCCTGGTCGATCGGGACATGACGACCGCCATTGCCCTGGACGTTCCGTTGGTGGTCGACATCGGCGTGGGAGACAACTGGCTCGCCTGCAAGTCGTGAGCCGTGGGCTCTTGCAGCTTGCGGCAATTTGCGCGAAACGTGGCCAGAAACGTGAGCTGATGTTCTGATGCCTTGCCCGGCAACCCATTGTTTCGTATACATTTACGGAAATTCTGACGGCTTGGCCCCAGCGTTGCGACACTTGGGACATGTCCGTCTTGTGTAGGAAGCACTACGCTGGTGATCGTGCGTGATGAGTCGCGCACCGTGCCGGCCTTTCTGCAGCCCACCGACCATGACAGCTCAGCGCCGCGGATTTACCCTGATCGAACTGCTGATCGTCGTCGTGATCATCGGCATTCTTGCCGCCATCGCGATTCCGAAATTCCAGAATACGAAGGGCAAGGCGAATGCGGCGTCGCTGAAGTCGGACCTGCGCAACCTGGCCACGGCGCAGGAAGCGTATTTTTACGACAACACGGTCTACGCCTCGTCGACCACGCAGATGGCGTACGGACAGTCGCCGGGCGTCGTGCTGACGATCATCACTGCCACCGGCTCCGGTTGGTCGGCGCGCGCCACGCATCCGGCCTCGTACCCGCTGACGTGCGCGCTCTTCCAGGGAAACGTGGCGGCCGCCACGCCGGCCACGGTCGAAGGACTGATCGGCTGTCAATAGCCTTCCCCGAGCCGAGATGGCCGTCGATTCCGCCATGGAAGGAGTTCGACCATCGGCGCGACGGCATGCTGCACGCGATGACCGGCGGCCTCTGGTTGCACCGCCACACTTGGATGGGGCGCGCCATGGCGCACCTCGTGTCCACCGATCATGATCGCCTCGTCGCCGCCGCGCGCGACATCCGCTTTCCCGTGGAACGCCTGCAATTCAAACCGCTGAAGGATCCGCGCACCGGCCTGCGTCGCGATGCCTGGCATTTCGACCTCGGCGGTCCGTTCCTGCCGCCGCACGCATGAAGCGCGGCATCGGTGCAGGCGTCCTCGCAGCGCTCATGGCGTGCGGCGCTCCCGTGCCGGATCGAGCGGCCACACCCGGCGTGGCTGCACCTGCTGGCGCGTCGCGCGATGCCGTGCGCACCACCACCGAGGCGTGGCCAGACGCCATCGGCGGCGTCCTCGCCCTCGCGAATCCCGTCACCGGCGAAGCGCTGCTCTTCCGCCGTGACACGCTCGTGCCGCCGCGCACCGTGGTGGTGGTGGGCTACGACTCCACGGTGCAGCCGGCTGCCATCCGCGACGTGCGTCCCCTGCCGTGCGCCGCGCGTGCCCTGCTGCGGGTGACAGGCGTCGCCGCCGGGTGGACGCTCGCGCTCGACGCCGAGAGCGCGGGTCGTGCGCGGCCACTGGCCATCGACGTGCTCGAGGATCTCACCACCGTCGATTCACAACGTGTCGTGGTGCGCATCCAGCGCGCGCTGAACACGCTTCCCGATACGGGCAGCGGCATGGAATTCCGCGGTCTTCCCGTTGTCGTGCGTGACGCGTGGCTGGTGTACGGACCGTCGGACACCCTGGTCGTCGCGCGCGCGGCGCGCATGCGCAACCTCGAGGCCACCGCGCACGAGGAACTGCGTTTCGTCGTCCTCGAGGGCAACCAGCCCCGATTCGTGGCGCGCGTCGCGGGCGACGAGGAAGTCATCGAGTCGTGGGATCTGCTTGCCGCGCTCGACGTGCATGGCCAGCCCTGGCTTGCGATCGCGCGCGAAGGCGTCCGGTCGCTGCAACTCGAGGTCATCACGCGCGACGGTGCGGTGTGGCGATCGGCGTGGCGCAGTGATGCGCTCCGGTGTTCACGATAGTGTAGTCCGCCATACCGGGCTTGTTTCAACACGGAGCCACGGAGTCAACGGCGAGGGCCACGGAGGCAGCGACTACAAATTCCTTGGGGGTTTGGTGGACAGTCCCGTCCGCCGAGCCCCTTGGAATTGCGGGTGCAGTCCAGGTGGCCCTCGCCGTTGACTCCGTGGCTCCGTGTTGAAAGAAGCTTCAAATGGCGCCCCACACTCGGCTTTACCGTGCGTCGTCATCCAGTGGTCGCCCAAGCCACGCCGGCGATTCCGCTCGCCGCTGCGTTCCCGCGAGCACGAGCAACGTGAGCACGTACGGCAGCGCCAGGAACAGCTGATACGGCACCGGCCAGCCCAGCGACTGGAACACGTACTGCAACTGGCTTGCCGCACCGAAGAGCAGCGCCGCCCCCGCCACACCGGGCGCCGACCAGCGGCCCAATACCACGATGGCAATCGCGATGAACCCGCGTCCGGCAGACAGGCCCTCGGCGAAGGTCCCTACCTGCGCGAGCACCAGCACGCCGCCGGCAAGGCCGCCCATCGCGCCGCCGAACAGCAGTGCCATCGCCTGCACCTTCACGGGAGAAATGCCCGCGGCAAAAGCCGCCGCCGGTCGTTCGCCCGTGGCGCGGAGCGCCAGCCCGGCGTGCGTGCTCCGCATCCACCACCAGAGCGCGACGGCCAGCACGTACAGTAGATACGTCACGCTCGGTTGTTCGAAGAGCGCACGGCCGAACAGGGGAACGTCGGCGAGGGCCGCCACCCGAACGGGTGCGAGCGTCGGCACCGACAACGCGGCCCCCTGTGCGCCGTACCAGGCGCGGTACAGCGTCCCCGTGAGACCAAGCGCGAGCATGGTCACGGCAGTGCCCGCGATAATGGCGTCGGCGCGCAGCCAGAGCACCACGACCGCCATGAGCACCGAGACCGCGCAGCCCGCGGTGATCGCCAACGCAAAGCCCGCGCCGAGACTTCCGGCGCCGGCGCCGACGAGCGCCCCAAAGGCGCCGGCAATGATGGCGCCCTCGAGGCCGAGGTTGATCACGCCCGACCGCTCGACCACCAACTCGCCGTACGCCGCCAGCGCCAGCGGGGTCGCCGTGCGCACCGAAGCCTGCAGGAAGTCCGTATACTCGGCTGACATCAGTCAGTCCTGCCGCGTCGCGCATGATCCAGCGCCAGGACGCCGAGCACCACCAGCGCTTCCACCACGGCGGCGAGCACGGAGGGCACGTTGGCGTCACGCTGCATCGCCGCTGCCCCCGCTTCGAGCGCCCCGAACAGCAGCGAGGTGCCGATGATTGCCACGGGATGCAGTCGGCCGAGCAGCGCCACCGCAATGGCGCTGTAACCGTATCCGGGCGAGATCCCTTCGTACAGCGCGTACGTCACGCCGGTGACTTCACTGGCACCACCCAGGCCGGCCAGTGCGCCGCTCGCCACGAAGACCCAGGCAGCCGTGCGCGCGGCGTCGATGCCGCCCGCACTCCTCGCTGCGGACGCCCCGGCGCCGACGGCGCGCACGCGAAACCCGGCCGCGGTGCGCGTCAGGAACCACCAGAGGGCCACGGCGAGCAACACCGCCAGCACGTATCCCAGGTGCAACCGGTGTCCGTCGAACAGCAGCGGCAGCCGAACGGCCGCTGACAACTCCGCCGTCTGGGGGTAGACATGCGTCGGTTCCTGCAGGGGTCCTCGCACGGCGAACGACACCCCGTACGCCGCGATGAAATTGAGCATCAGGGTGCTGATCACCTCGAGCACGCCGAAGCGGCGGCGCAGCCACGCGGCGAGGCCGGCCCACCCGGCGCCGGCCGCCGCACCCGCCAACCGCGCCAGCGGCAGCGCGATCAGTCGTGGCCATCCGCCCACGGCGAACCCCGCGGCCACGGCCACCGTTGCGCCCGCCAGGAATTGTCCTTCGGCGCCGATGTTCAGCACGCCGGCGCGAAAGGCCAGCCCGACCGCGAGGCCGACGAACAGCAGCGGCGTTGCCCGCACCAGTGTAGCCGACACGAGGGAGTACGTGCTGCCAAAGGCGCCGTCCCAGAGCGCGTGCAGCGCACGCGCCGTGTCGTAGCCCCCCGCCTGCAGGATCCACAGTACGGAGCCAACGACGGCCAGGAGGGTCGCTCCCGGGATCACCCATCGGGCACCGGGGCGGTGCATCAGGCCGCGCCGATCATGGCGCGCGCCACGGCGTCGCGAGTGACCGCGACTTCACTCAGCCGGCCAGCAAACATCACCAGCATCCGGTCGGCGAGCGGCAGCACGTCGTCGAGATCGCTCGAATGAATCACCACCGCGCTTCCTGCCGCGGCCGTCTCCCTGAGCTCTCGCAGGACGTGTGCCGACGCCCGGATGTCGAGTCCGCGCACCGGATTGTCGGCCACCACGAGCAGCGGCCGGTCGTCCAACTCGCGGCCCAGCACGAATTTCTGTTGATTGCCGCCAGACAGCGTGCTGGCCGCGACGTCCGGTGTCGGCGCGCGCACGTCGTGGGCGTGCATCACGCGCTCCGCCTGCGCGCGCAACGTCTTCCATGGCATCACACCCATGCGCTGGGACGCGTCGCGCAGCGCGAAATTCTCGGTGAGCGTGAATTCCTCGATGAGGGCGTCGCGGTGCCGGTCTTCGGGCGCAAATCCTACATGGCGTGGCAAGTGCGCGATGCCGTGCGAGGGCGCCAGCCGGCCGGCGAGCAGTCGCAGCAAGTCGCTGGCGCCCGATCCTTCCACCCCCGCCACGCCCACAATTTCTCCGGCGCGCAAGGCCACGGTGACCGGCTGCACGCGCACGACACCGCGGGCATCGCGCACCTCGGCGGCCTCGAGCCGCGCTACGATCTGCCCCGGTGTTCGCGTCACGCGAAGCCCAGGGGTGTCCACGCCGTCGCTGTCTCCCGTCACGGCATCCACCAACCGGTTCACCGTCAGGCCGGCGGCGGGAGCCGACAGCACGTCGCGGCCGCGCCGGAGTACGGTGATGTCATCGGCCAGTGTCAGCGCTTCGGTGAGCTTGTGCGTGATCAGTACCGTGGTGCCGCCGCCTGCGACGAACCGGCGCAGCCAGGTGAACAACTCCTCGATCTCCGAGGGCGTCAGCACCGCCGTGGGTTCGTCGAGGATCAGGATCCGTGCGTTGCGAGCCAGGGCCTTCAGAATTTCCACGCGCTGTTGCGCGCCCACGCCGAGTGTGCTCACGCGAGCCGCCGGATCCACGGGCAACCCGGCTCGTTCGGCGAGCGAGGCGACGCGGGCGTCGACGGTGCGCCTGCTGAACATCCCGCGTCCGCCCAGGGCGATGTTTTCGGCGGCGGTCATCGCCGGGACCAGCGTAAAGTGCTGGTGCACCATGCCAAGGCCACGCGCCATCGCGTCGGCGCTGGACGCAAGCCGCACCGCACGGCCGTCGAGGCGGATCACGCCGGCATCGGGACGCTGCATGCCGAAGGCGATGCGCATCAGTGTCGTCTTGCCGGCGCCGTTCTCCCCGAGCACGGCGTGCAGCGTGCCGCGGCGCACCGTCAGGGACGCCTTCGTCAGCGCAGTGGTGCCGCCGAATCGCTTGTCGACCGCCTCGAGCGCCAGGACGATGTCACTCACAAACCCGTCGGGGCCTCCACAAAGCTCCACGGCACGCCGGCCTCGTCCGCCATCCACGCCGCGAGCGCACGCACGCCGGGAGTCTCCGTGGCGTAGTGCCCGGCATAAATGATCACGAGGCCCTTCTCCGCGGCGTCCACGGCGCTCCAGTGTGGTCCTTCGCCCGTGATGATCGTGTCCAGGCCCAGGTCCACGGCCTCACGTATCGTGTCCGCGGTGATACCGGCGCCAGTCACCACCGCCCACCGGCGGGTGCGACGACCCGGCGTGAACGCGGAGGCAATCGCCTGGCCACCGTGCGATCGCGCGAAGCCATCACAGCTTGCCAGCAGGGCCGCCGTATTGACGTCGGCTTCGCCCTGCACGCCGCAGAAGATGCTCTGGTAGCGGCCGAATCCGCCGCTCGACGTGAGGCCCAGTTCCCCGGCGAGCAGAAACGAATTGCCCATCGTTTCGTGGGCATCGAGCGGGAGGTGCGCCGAATAGAGGGCCATGTCGTGCCCAAGCAGCAGCCGGATGCGCTCAAGATGCGCGCCGGTGAGCGGCTGCAATCCGCCCCAGAATAGGCCGTGGTGCACGATGAGCAGGTTGGCGCCGGCGTCAACCGCGCCACGGATGGTCCTCAGGGAGCAATCCACGGCGGCGGCGATCCGGCAGACCGGCGTGGCATTGTCCACCTGCAGTCCGTTGAGCGCCAGCGCATAGTCCGGTGTTTCGCGGCAGCGCAACAGGGCGTTGGCTCGTTGTGCGAGGTCGGTGGCGGAAATCATTGGTTCTCCGGCGGGCGTGCGAGGTATGGCGGCGTGAACGTGCCGTCGCGCATTGCCAGGCGCAGCGAGTCGACCAGGTGCGTGGTGCGTGCCGGGATCACCGAGACCAGGGCAGGATTTGCCACCCACCGCATGACGTCGCTCCGTGTGTCGAGCGTGATGACGCGCGGCCTGAACGTCCCGGCCTTCACGTCGCGGGCCACTGTGAGGAAGGCATGCGGCAGGTCGATCACCACGGAGCCGAGGGTCACGGTGGGCGCCACGGCGTTCTGGTCGGAATTGGAGCCGATGATGTAGACGCCCTTCGACTCCTTGGCGGCCTGGAAGATGCCGAGGCCGGCCGCATCGGCGTTCTGGTAGATGACGTCCACTCCTCGCGCAATCTGTGCCAGCGCCTGTTCCTTGCCGGCGCTGGCGTCTTCCCAGTTGCCGAGGTAGGCCGTGATGACCCTTGCACGCGGGTTCACGGCGTGCACCCCGGCGGTGAACGCCGCGAACCCCGACTTCACGGGCGGAAGCTCCGTCCCGCCGATGCAACCGATCATTCCCGAGTGGCTGACGCTCGCGGCCACGAGGCCGGCGAGGTACGATGGCTCCTCGAAGGCAAAGGACATGGCCGCCACGTTGGCGCTGGTCCGCGTGCCGCCGGTCGTGATGTAGATCGTGCGTGGATACAGCGGTCCGACGCGGGCGGCGGCATCCTGAAACTCGAATCCGTGTCCGAAGACCAGTGCGTACCCCTGGGCGCCATACTGGCGGAAGTTCTCCTCGAACTCCGCGGGCGTCTTCGTCTGGATATGGCTGACCTGTGCGCCCAGCGAATCGCGAATTCGCATCAGACCGGCATAGGCGCCGCCGTTCCACGACTGATCCGAGATGGGGCCAGGCGTCAACAACGCCACGCCGAATGACAGTTTGGCGGTAGCGGCGGAGTCATTCTTCGATGCCGAGCACGCACCGAGCATTCCCACAGCGATGTGGAAAAAACAGATAACCCGAATGACTGACCGGTTACGAATAATATATAACATGTTTATTGGTAATAACTTATAGAAATATAGCAAACAAATGAAGTGTGTTTTCCGCGCCTGTTGATAACACGAAAGTCTGTGCATTCATCGGCTGGTGCCACGAATCAGATGACGGTCTGTTCGTGACCACTCGTTGTCTGCTGGTCCCCCACGAGACGGATATCCGTCATCCGCACGCCGCCGTTGATGCGCGCGCCCTCGAGCACCACGATGGACTTGGTGTCAATGTCCCCGTTCACCATCGCCGAGCTCTGCAACTCCAGGCGTTCGTCGGCGACGATCGTGCCATCCACCACACCGCCGATCACCACTTCTCCTGCGTGCACGTTGCCGTGAATTGCCCCGCCACGACCCAGGAGCAACTGGCGTGCGCCGGTCACGGACCCATCGATGCGGCCATCGATCTTCAGGGTGCCCGTCGACTCCACGTCGCCCGTGACGTGCGTTCCCGCCGCGATGATCGACAGCGACGCTTCGGCCCCGGCGGCGCGTTCGCCCTTCTCGGTGTTCTTGCTCAGTAGTGCCACGATGTCTTCCTCGGTTAGTGCGTGGTGTCGTTGGGTGCCTTCGCGGCCGCGGCCTTCTTCTTCGACGTGTCAGCGGCTGCGCTCGGCAGGACCTTGCCTGCCGGGGAAGTCTTTGCCGGTTTCTCGGGCGGTGGGGTGACAGGCGCCGGCACCTTGGTTGCGCCGGTCGTTTCCGACATGCCCTTGGCGGGCGCAGTGGTCCGGGTCGGCGCCGCGCTCAGCATCTGCTGGACCTGCTCATACCGTTTTTGCAGCTGCCCGAGCGTCGCCTGAAGCGTGTCGATCTTCGCGGCGTCACTCTCGAGGTGCGCGATGCGCTTGGTGAGGAACGGCACGCGCGCGGTCTGGATGGCAAAGTAACCCCAGCTCAGCGCAACCAGTGTCAGCACGAGCGCAAACCAGCGTGAGGTGACGAGGCGCAGGGCCTGCACCTGCCACGGACGCAACGTCAGTGTCCGATGTGCGAGGCCGTTCTCTCGTTGCACGTGAATGAACATGCTGCCCGAGCCACGGCCGAACACGTTGCCGTGCCGGTGATCCCTGGACTCGTGCGTGGTCCTGCTCACGCCATCCCCCGCTCGGCTGTGCCGAGCAGAAGTTCGAGGAGACGCGAGAGGTCCTCGTTGTTGTAGAAGGAAAGTCGGATCTCGCCTTGGGCCTTGCCGCCAAGCGCGAGCTTGACATCCGTCTGGTACCGTCGCCGCAGCTGTTCTTCAATGAGGCGCGCTTCGGCCGGTCGTGAATCGCCGGCGACGGAACTGCCCTGCTTGGCCTTGCGTCCGCGGCCACCCGTGGTCTCGCGCACGCGCTGTTCCACCTCACGCACGCTCAGGCCATCGGTCACGACGATCCTGGCCAGATCGGCTATGCGAACGTCGTCGCCAAGCGCGAGCAGTGCGCGCGCATGTCCGAGCGACAGCGCGCCCTCGCGCACCTGTCGGCGCACGGAGGCTGGAAGTCCGAGCAGCCGCAACATGTTGGCAACGGTCGAGCGATCCTTGCCGACGATGTCCGAGGTCTCCTGCTGCGTGATCGAGAAGGTCGACATCAACTGCTGGTACCCCTCGGCCTCTTCGATCGGATTGAGGTCCGTGCGCTGCAGATTCTCGACGAGGGCGAGCGTGAGCAACTCCTTGTCACCGATTTCCTTGATGATCGCGGGAATGTCGGTCCATCCGAGTCGTTGGGCCGCGCGAAAGCGCCGCTCACCGGCGATGAGTTCATAGCCGCTGCCGGACGGTGCGGGCCGCACGGTGACGGGCTGCAGCAAACCGTTCACCCGCAGGCTCGACTCGAGGTCGGCAAGATCCGCTTCGCGAAATTCCTTGCGTGGCTGCATGGGATTCGGACGAATCTGCGCCATGGACAGGCGCCGCAACCCCTCGCGATCCGCGTGGGTGCGAGGCATTGATTCCGTTCGTGCGGTGGGCCTGCTTGAGAGCAGAGCCTCAAGGCCTCTACCGAGGCGCGGTTTGTCGGCCATATGTCCCTATTATGTTGCTATGATGCTGCTATAATGGCGTGATTATCTGCCATTTTCGACACTAAACGGCGATGTTTTCGCGATTATCGGCCTTTGTCTTCTCGATCAACTCCTTCGCGACGCCCATATAAGCTTGTGCGCCGACGGACGCGAGATCGTACAGGATGATCGGTTTGCCGAAGCTTGGGGCCTCCGCCAGGCGCACGTTCCTCGGCACCACGCTATGAAAGACCTTGGCGCCGAAGTACTCGCGTGCGTCGGCTGCAACCTGCCGCGAGAGGTTGAGGCGCGCGTCGTACATGGTCAACAGCACCCCATCTATTCCAAGCGACGGATTCACGCCCTGCTGTACGAGGTTCACCGTGTTCAGTAACTGACTGAGCCCCTCGAGCGCGTAGTACTCGCACTGTAGTGGTATGAGCACGGCATCGGCCGCGGCCAGCATATTCAAGGTGATCAACCCCAGGGACGGCGGACAGTCAATCAGAATGAACTCATAGTCGCCGGTCACCATCTCCAGCGCCCGGCGCATCGAAAGCTCCCGGTCTTCCTTGTTCACCAGTTCCACCTCGGCGCCCGCCAGATCAGGCGTCGCCGGGAGCACATCGAGAAAACGGAACTGCACCTCCTTCACGATGGCCGTGTCAATGGCGGACGGATCAAGGAGCACGTCGTATGTCGTGTCTCGCAGGTCTTCGCGCGAGAGACCTATGCCGCTCGTGGCGTTTCCCTGAGGATCCCCGTCGATCAAGAGCACGCGCTGCTCGGCGGCCGCAAGACAGGCGGCGAGGTTCACGGCGGTGGTGGTCTTGCCGACTCCACCCTTCTGGTTGGCAATCGCGATGATACGGGCCAAGGGGCGCACGACTCCAGCAAAGGTCCGGCACAAATAGAGAAGCGGGAGGCCGTATTATGGCCCCCCGCCCGGTCAATTGCTAGCCAAAATGTTCCACGTGGAACAATGACATGGGTGCCGGAGCCGCTCTGTCAGCGGCCTTCGCACCGAGGCCGACTCGCCGAGCTGAAGCCTACTCGCGTACCGCCCATCGTACGGTAACCGTTTCCGTCACCTTCAGTTCGCCAGGGTTCACTGGGGTTGGCCCCATTTCTGAGGATAGTTTCATTTGACGCGCGGGCGCATAGTCAACCATCGGAAAATCGTGGGAGGCGGACGCGATGATCTCGAGCAATCCGCCCAGCTGCAATCCGGCGGCCTTCACCATCGCCTCGGCATCCAGCTTTGCCGCCGACACCGCACGAGCCATCGCCTCACGGTGTGCCTCGACGGACTTGGAGGAGAAGAAGTTCAGCCCGCCAATCCCGCTGGCTCCTTTGGCCAGGCCAGCGTCAATGAGAATGCCCGTTTGGTCGAGTTTCAGCACCTCCACCCGCACCGAATTGCTGGCCACGTAGCCGGAGACCTTCGGCGGCAGCCCCTGCCCGGGATAGACCATCTCCGGGGCGACTTGCAGGTTGGACGTCTGCATCTTGTCGACGGCGACGCCAAGCCGCTGCAGCGTATCAATGACCGCCCGCTGCCGGCGGCTGTTCTCCGCCGCCGCCGCCGCCGCGGTGCTTGCCCTGGTCTCGACCGTGAACATCACACTGGCGCGATCGGGCTTCAGTTCGACCTCGCCACGCGCGGTCGTGACAATCTGAGGCACTGGCGGCGAAGACGGCTGCTGTGCCCCGGCGACGATTGGATGTAATGCGCCGAGGCCAAGCACCAAGGCAGACACAACGGAAAGCGACCGAATGATTGACGTACGACGCATCGAAAGATCCTCGAAAAGCAGGGAAGAAGAAGCTCAACTAATAAGTAGCTAAATGATACTATTAAAACGGCACAGGGCGTTTAAACAGCGTTGCGTCCGTCCTGGAGTTATCGCGCTTCGCGCCAGGCCGCCATCAGCGAGTCGCGTTGCAGCGGCAAATACTGGAGTGGCGCATCAACCCGCGTGCCCGCGCGCTTCAATAGGTATACCGGGCGGCCGGCGAATTGTGCCAGCAACAGGGAATCACGACCCTGCAGATCCCGCGCGTAGACATTGTCGCCGGTCGTGATCAGGCGCAGCGGTGCGTAGTGCAAAAAGCCCGCGCGGTCATCCTCGATGTGCTGCAGGCAGGCGGGGGTGTAGCGCGCACCGGGACGCATGCGCTCCGTGGGATCGGGTGTGAGTGTGCTCTTCTGTACCACGGCCGAGTCACGCGCGAGCACGACGGCGAGCCGCTGCTCGGCCGCGAATCCGCGCACGCCTTCGCGCTCGAGGTCAGTGATCTCACGCTCGAGGTCACACGCGTCGGTGCCGCGATAGACCGACTCGGTCTTGGCGCGTGACACCCCGAGCCCCCAGAGCCGCGCCACGAGCTGTGCCCCCCAGCTTTCGCGCACGAAGACGAGCGCGCCGCGCACGCCGGCTTGCTCTGCGCGGCGGGCGTAGTCTACGCGCATCGACGTGAGTCCCGCGCGGTACGATGCCAGGCGTACCGGGAGATTGAAGACCAACGCCCCCACGATGCCGAACGCGAGCGCGGCCGTGACGCCGCGGCGCAGGTGTGCCGACGTCAGGCGGTCAGCCACGACACGCGGCACGCGCGCTGCCCACAGGACGAGCACGGGCAGCAGTGGAAGAACGAAACGTGGACCGAGATAGAATCCGTCGTGCCAGTAGAGCAGGTAGAAGACGATGAGGAGCGCGCCGGAGCCGAGGAGATACTTGTCCAGGGCGCCGAGGCGTGCGCGCGTGAAGAACAGGGCGCCAACCGGCAGCAGGAGCGACGGAAACGGCGTCTCGAACAGGTAGGTCTGCAGCCGCCACTGGTAGAGCGAGGCGAGCGCGAGGCCGCGCAGCGGCGTATGCGGTGCCCCCCACGGCGCGGCATGGAAGCCCAACCCGTGCGTGGCGCCCCACAGCACTTCGTAGCCAAACAGGAGCGGTTGTCCCGTGGTCTGCAGGTTCACGTACATCATGGCGGCAAACGGAAGCGCGACGCCAAGACCGGCGATGACATTTTGAGTCCAGCGCCGCCAGTCGCTTCCCGCGCGCGCAACGAGCCACAGGGCTGCGGGGAGCGCGAACGCAAAGGCGTCAAGCGGCCGGATGGTGGCGGCCGCACCGAGTCCGACGCCAACGGCCAGGCTGAGCGCTACGGTTCTCGGGCGCAGGGACGTGGCGTGGACGCGTCCTGCCGCCGCGGCATCGTCCGCGACGAGTGCGACGAGCGCGACGACCGCCACGAGGATAAAGAGCAGCGCGGTGACGTGGTTCATGTACGAGCCGAACATGAAGACGCCGAAGGGAGCGAGCGCAAACAGCAGCGTGGCGCCGACCACCCAGCCGTCCGACGCATCGGGTTCCGCGGCGCGAGCGATGCGTGAGAAGAGCCAGACGATGAGCGCGCCGCAGACCGGCCCCACCAGCCACGGTGCGCCAGCCATCACGCCGAGCCAGAGCATGAACGGTCCGCCGGAGGGAAACTGCGAGTACACCCGGTCTCCGGTGTCCACGAGGTGCAGGTACGAAAAGAACTCGCGATGCAACGGCGTCGGAATCCACAGGTGGCCTTCAGCGTATCGCTGTGCCTGCCAGAGCTGCGCCAGTTCGTCGATGAGCAATGGCCGGCGTGAGAAGACCACCGTCGCCACGAGCGCATAGAGCATCAAGGAGCCAAATGCGACCAATGCCACGCGCGCCGCGAGCCCCCACGGATGGGCCTGCCGCGGCGCGATGGACGGCCAGTGGCCGCGACGGGACGCCATCCACGCCAGCAGCGCGACGCCGAACGTCAGTGCGGTGCCCGTGCCCCAGTCCCGCAGCTGGGTGGAGAGTCCGGACATCTCGAGTCCGACGTCGAGCAATGCGGCGAACGGGATGAAGCCGAGCACGACGAGCACGAAGCCCGCCGCGCGCGCCGGCCAGACACCCCGGTCGTTCACGCCACTCCAGCGGGAGAGGGGCCGCGCCGCCCGCGCCAGCGTTCCACCTCGAGCACGAGGTTCTGCAAGTCGGCCGGGCTCACGCCCGATAACCGGGCGGCCATCGCCAGCGACGTCGGCTGACGTGCGGAGAGCTTCTGGCGGGCCTCGATGGAAAGCGACTTCAGCGTCGCGTACGGCAGGTCGGACGGCAGCGCGAAATCGCCCATGCGCTGCAAGCGGTCGGCCGCTTCGCGCTCGCGCGCGAAGTACGTGACGTACTTGATCTCGAGTTCGGCAGTCACCACGGCCTCGCCCGTCGGCGCATCGTCCACGCCGGCGGCGACGAACAGGTCGGCGAGGCCGATGTTCTGCCGGCGGGCGAGCTCGATGAGTTTCACCGACTGCGCCAGCGGTGCCGAACCCTGGCGCTCGAGCAGCGCGCGCGCCTGCTCGGGGCGCACGCTCGTCTCGGTGGCGATCCTGGCCGCGCGGTCTTCGTCGCGCAGGCGCGCGTCGATGGCACGCTGCTCGTCGTCGCCATAGAGGCCCAGCGACACGCCGACATGCGCGAGTCGCCGCAGCGCATTGTCCTGCCGGACGGTCAAACGGAACTCGCTGCGCGACGTGAACAGTCGGTACGGTTCGTCCACGCCGCGCGAGACGATGTCATCCACGAGGACGCCGATGTACGACGTGTCGCGGCCGAGGATGAGCGACTCGCGCTCCTGCACGGCGAGGCCGGCGTTGAGCCCCGCGACGAGTCCCTGCCCCGCGGCTTCCTCGTACCCGGTGGTGCCGTTGACCTGTCCAGCCAGGTAGAGCCCCGGAATCTGCCGCACGGCGAGCGTCGGCTCGAGCTGCGTGGGCGGATAGTAGTCGTACTCGATGGCATAGCCCGCGCGCGTCATCTGCACCTGCCCGAGCCCGGGCACCGAGCGCAGCATCTCGAGCTGCACTTCGGCCGGGAGCGACGTGGAGAGGCCATTCACATACAGTTCGTGCGTGTCCAGCCCCTCGGGCTCGAGAAAGACCTGATGCCGCTCCGCATCGGCGAAGCGGATGATCTTGTCCTCGATGCTCGGGCAGTAACGTGGACCGCGGCTGTCGATGGAGCCGCCGTACATGGCGCTGGCGCCGATGTTGTCGGAGACGATCTGCTTGAGATCGGAGCCGGTGTAGGTGATCCAGCAGGGGAGCTGGGGTAACGAATCGCTACGCTCTACGCGGTCCGTCGTCCGCGGTACGGGCGCACGTGTTGGCGGGCGTCCCTCGTGTGGCGTCCCGAAGTGCGACCAGCGATAGTCGAAGTCGGCGAGTTCGCTGTGCTGGGCCGTGCACTTCGAGTAATCGACGCTCCGGCCATCGATGCGCGGTGGCGTGCCGGTCTTGAAGCGGCGCACCTCGAGGCCCACGTCGGCGAGCTGCTCGGCGAGGTGGGTGGTGGCGTTCTCGCCCGCCCGCCCGCCGGCCAGCTGCGTGGTGGTGCCGATATGGATCTTCCCGCGGCCAAACGTCCCCGTCGTGACCACCACGGCGCGCGCGCCGAAGCGGCGCTGCTCCAGCGTCTCGACGCCGACCACGCGGCCGTGCGCGATGAGCAGGCGGGCGACCGTGCCCTGAATGGCGGTGACGTTCGGGTGCGATTCGACGATGGATCGCACGGCGCGGCGGTACAGCCCGCGGTCGCACTGCGCGCGCGGCGCCCAGACGGCTGGACCCTTGCTCCGGTTGAGCATCCGGAACTGGATGGACGCGCGGTCGGTGGCGCGTCCCATGACGCCGCCCAGGGCATCCACTTCGCGAACGACGGTCCCCTTGGCGACGCCGCCGATGGCCGGGTTGCACGACATCTGCCCGATGGTCTCGAGCGCGCTCGTGATGAGCGCCACGCGGCAGCCCAGGCGCGCGGCGGCGACGGCGGCTTCGGTGCCGGCGTGCCCGCCGCCGATGACGACGACGTCGAAGGAGGATTCGGTGCGCATGGGGGGAGCCGAAATGTACGACCGCCGACGGTCGAACGGGATCGTGCGAGCGACCGAGGACGTTAGATTCCTGCATTCCCCAGCCGGACGTCCCGATGCCTCTTCCGCTTTCCCACGGCGCCCCCACCCTGCTCATTCGCAAGCGTGCGTTTGAGGAGCATGCGCTGGCGCGCGCCGACTTCGACGTGGCCCTGCACCTGACGGCCGATGAATTCCGGACCGAGGGCGACCTGATTGCCATCGGGCCCATCTACGACTCCGAGGGATTCACCGCGACGATCGCTGACCTGGAATCGAGAGGCCTGGTGTACTACGACGATTTCTTCGACTTCAGTGGCAACTGGCCGGAGTGGCTGTCGGTGCACGCGATGGCCAAGCGTGAAGGCTTCAGGGACTCGGCGATCTCGCCGTGAGGATCGTCGGCGGCAAGATCGCGGGGCGCGACCTCCTTTCGCCCAAGGACTTCCGGGTGCGGCCGACGGCGGAGCACGTGCGTGCGGCGGTGATGGACATGCTCGCGGCGGATCTCAAGGACGCCCGGGTGCTTGATTTGTTCGCTGGGACCGGAGCACTGGGCCTCGAAGCCATGTCACGCGGTGCCAAGTACTGCGACTTCGTGGAAGACCGGCCGTCGAGCCTGCATTCGTTGAAGGCGAACGTCGTGCGCTGCCAGGCGCAGAAGAAATCTCGCGTCTTCAAGAAGGACGCGCTTCCCTTCGCCCGCGACCTCAAGCCCGAGACGTACGACCTGGCGTTCTGCGACCCGCCGTACGAGTCGCGCATGCTGGATCGCGTCATTGACCACTGGAAGGAAAATCGCTTCTCCAGAATTCTCGTCTGCCAGCACGCCACCGGGCACGAACTGCCGCGCGGCAAGGTGACGCGCAAATTCGACGATACCACCATCACGATCTACCGCTGAGCGCCGGAGGGACGATGGCCTACGACGAGAAACTCGCGGAACGCATGCGCCGGGCGCTGGCCCCGCGGCGCAACGTCGTGGAGCGGAAGATGTTCGGCGGCGTCTGCTTCATGGTGGATGATCACATGGCGTGCGGCATCGTCATGGACATGCTGATGGTGCGCCTGTCGGCCGAGGCCGCAGCCGCGAGCCTGAAAGAGAAGCACGTGCGGCCGATGGACTTCACGGGCAAGCCGCTGAAGGGCTTCCTGTACATCGCGGCGGATGGCCTCAAGACGGCCGCGCAACTCAGGAAATGGGTGGAACGCGCCGTGGCGCACGCCGAGTCGCTGCCTGTAAAGAAGCGGCGCTAGCTTGGGTGGGCAATTCTGGGCTTCTTTCAACACGGAGCCACGGAGTTGAGGGCGAGGACCACGGAGACGGCAACGGCAATTCCAAGGGGGCTCGGCAAACGGGACTGTCCGCCGGGCCCCCCAAGTATTTGTAGTTGCGGTCTCCGTGGCCCTCAGCCTTTCCTCTGTGGCTCCGTGTTCCGTGTTGAAAAAAGCTCAGAATGGCGCACCGAGCTACTTCAGGTTCCTGCGGAAGAACGCAACCGTCATCGGCCAGGCCTTCTTGGCCGCTTCGAGGTTGGCGGGCTGGTCCTGCGCGCGCAGGAATCCGTGTCCCGCCCCGTCGAAGATGTTGAAGGCATAGCGCTTCTTGAGTTCGCGCATGGTGGTGTCGGCCACGGGAATCGTGGCGTTCACACGCGCGTCGTTGCCGCCATAGAAGCCGATCACCGGCACCTGGATCTTCGGCATGCTGTCCTTGGCCGGCGACGTGCCGTAGTAGACCGCGGCGGCGCCCAGACCCTTGTTGTTGAACACGGCGTGGTTGAATGACGCCGAGCCGCCCCAGCAGTAGCCCACCACGCCGTACTTTTTGCTGGCGGCCGGCAGCGACATGCCGTAGGCGGCTGACGCGGCCACCCCCTTGTTCATCTCGCCGACGTTCACCATGCGGATGAGCTTGGTGGCGCTGTCGCTCTTGAGTTCGTCGGCGCTCGGGCCGCCGCGCACGCGCGACAGCAGATCAGGCGCCACGGCGATGAACCCGTCAGCGGCGAGCTGGTCGGCGACGCCGCGCACCCAGGTGGAGAGTCCGAAGATCTCGTGGATGACGACCACCACCGGCGCCTTCTTCTTCGATTCCGGGTAGACCACCCAGGCCATGAGCGAGTCGGCAGAGCCTGGTTCCCACGCGACCTTCACCCATTCACCGTGTCGCGTGCTGGCTGCGAGCCGCGCGGCGGCATCGGCGGCGCCGGCGGGAATGCCAGCCGTGCCTTGCGCCCTGGACATCGGGTCGGCGACTGCAGCCCCCGACATTTCGGTCATCACGTGCCCGGTATGCGGATCCGTGTCGGAGGTGGCAATGGCCTGGCGTGCGGGCTCGTGCGAGCAGGCGCCGGCAAGGACGGCGAACGCAATGATGGAACGGCGACGCATGGGGGGCTCCGTGGATCGGGTACAGGCGATTGAACGTGGTGCGCCCCGGGAACGTTGCAGGGAGAGGGTTCGGCGCGCTACTTCGTGTTGACGAAGCTCGGCATGGCGCACTACCAGGAATCTGGGATAATGTCAGGAAACCCCAGCCCGACCATCATTATGAAGCGCATTTCCATCCTTGCCCTTGCGATCGCCCTTCCCGTCGCGGTCTGCGCGCAATCACTGACGGTCGGCGGGACGTCGGCCGCCCCGGGAACGACGGCGTACGGCCGGCTCGACATACCGGCCGGTCCGGACTCGGCGACGTTCATTCCGTTCGCGCTCATCCAGGGCGCCAAGGCCGGAACGACCGTGGCAATTCTCAGCGGCGCGCACGGCACCGAGTACGCGAGCATCATTGCCGCACAGCGGGTGATTCCGCGCATCGATCCGGCCCAGCTCACCGGTGCCGTCATCGTGGTGCCGCTCATCAACCGGGCGAGCTTCGAGCGCATGCGGGTGCACATGAACCCCGTGGATGAGAAATCCATGAACGGCAACTATCCCGGGAGGGCGGACGGCACGCAGACCGAGCGAGCGCTCTTCGCCGTGGCGCGCGAGGTGATACAGAAGGCCGATGTGGTGATTGACCTGCACAACGGCGACATCGACGAGAACCTGCGGCCGTACTCGTACTGGTCGCGGTCGGGGAACGCGGCACGGGACAGTGCGGGGCTGGCGCTGGTGATGGCGATGGGGCTCGACCACGTGATCGTGCGCGACGTGGACCTGACCAACCCGGCGAGTACCCGGAGCGCCAGCGGTTACTCGGCGTCCCTCGGAAAAGTGGTGCTGGTGGCCGAGGCCGGCCGTTGGGCGCGCACCGACGAGTCCGACGTGAAGTCGCTCGAGGATGGGTTACTGGGCGTTCTGGGTCAGCTCGGCCTGTTGCAGCGCCCGAAGCCGGGTCCGATGAAGGTTACCTGGCTCGGCGATGACGCCCGGGTGCAGGCCGACAGCAATATGGTGTGGGTGGCGATCGTGGATCGCGACACCCGCGTGACGGCTGGGCAGGTGATCGGTTTCACGACGGACTACTGGGGCCGCAAGATCGCCGACGTCCGGGCGCCGAAGGCGGGCCTGGTGACCTTCATCCGGAGCGTGCCGAGCGCGTGGCGTGGCGCGACGCTGGCGACGATCGCTGATGTGCTTGAGACACCGCCGCCCTGGCGAAAGCCGTAGTGTGCAGTAAATAAACTCAGAATCGAGTATTGCCAAAATAGTTGTTTATTATGCTCTGTATTGAGTATTTGCCAGCCAGGCGATGACGCGCTCTTCCATGTAGTAGCGAGGTGCCCATGGCGGGCCTTCCGTCCAGCCAACGTGGCCGCCGCGCCTGGTGAACTCAACATGAAGAAAGTCGTTGCTGCTGGCCACTTTGCGTGCGCTATCGAGAACATATGGAGGAACGAACGGATCGTCCGTTGCAGCCATCAATAGCGTCGGGCGGCGAATGTTGCCGATGAAGTGCATGGAAGACGAACGGTCGTAGTAGTCGTCGGCTCCGGCAAATCCGTGAACTGGGCCGGTGACCGCATCGTCGAAATCCCAGAATGTGCGGGCCTTCATCATGACGTCCCAGTCGCAGAGGTCAGGGAACTTGGCCCGTTTGGCCAGCGTCTTGGCTTTGAGCGACTTCATGAAGTGGTTCACGTAGAGCTGGCCCATCGGGTTTTCGAGGTACCGACTACCGGCGCCGAGGTCGTAGGGGACTGAGACGCCGGCGGCGCAGGTGACATTGGGGGCGATAGAATGCCCCTGCTCACCGAGCCATTTCATCAGAACGTTGCCGCCGAGCGAGACGCCGACGGGGCGCAGGTCGAGCTGCGGGTGCTGGGCGATGAGGGTGCGGACCACGAAGTCCAGGTCGCCCGTTTCGCCAGAATGGTACAAGCGCCGCTGGTTGTTGATTTCGCCATCGCAGCCGCGGAACAGCAACAGGTCGGCCGACCATCCTCGCCGGATCGCCTGGGCCATGAGGCCGTGCGTATAGTTGGAGCGGATGGTCCCCTCGAGTCCGTGCAGCACCAGCAGGTGCGGACGTCCCGGTGTGACCGTGCCGGCGCGCGCGATGGTGAGGTGATCGCCGTCGGGCGTGGCCCAACGCTCGAGCCGGTCGTGCGCAAACGGCTGCTGGCGGACCTTCTTTCCCCAGACGGAGGGAAGGTGGGGGCCAGGGAGCCACCACGCGTGCCGGTAATCTGACTTGAGTTCAGGCATGCAGTTCATTCCGCGTCGGAACGGAGGAATTCGGTGGGAAAGCCAGCGCAAGCACGGCCGGGCAAGCGCCAGCGCTCCCAACTATTATAGTGGCGATCTACCGTCTACCATCCACCGTCTGCCGAACACTGATGGAAGTCCAGATCTTCGGTATCGCCAAGAGCAAGGAAACACGTGCCGCCCAGCGGTTCTTCGCCGAGCGGCGAGTGACGGTGCATTTCGTGGACTTGAAGGAGCGCGGGATGGCCCGGGGCGAGTTGCAGCGCTGGGTGCAGAAGTTCGGCGTGACGCCGTTGATAGACAAAGCCAGTCGACGCTACGCCGAACTTGGCCTTGGCGTGGCCCGGCTGGGCGACGCGAGCTGGATGGAGAAGTTGATGGACGAGCCCCTGCTGCTGCAGATGCCGCTGGTGCGCTGGCAGCAGAAGGTGAGCATTGGCGAGGCGACCAAGGAGTGGGCGCAATGGATCGACGCGGCCAAGGGCGCCTGATGTCAGCGCCCGTTCGCATGACATGGAGCCGGCGCCCGTGATCTGGGCGTGGGTGGGATTCATCGTGTTCGTGGTGGCGCTGCTGGTGATCGACCTCGGCGTGCTGCACAAGGAAGTGCATGCGCCGAGCATGAAGGAAGCGCTCGGCTTCACGGCGGTGGTGATGGCGCTGGCGGTGGCGTTCACCGGGTTCGTGTGGGTGTCGCACCACAACGCGTGGTTCGGGTTGGGCACGTACGTGGACGCCGTGGACGGTCAGGTGAACGACGGCCGGCTGGCGGCGGTGAAATTCCTGACCGGGTACGTGATCGAGCTGTCACTGAGCATGGACAACGTGTTCGTGATCGCGCTGATCATGGCGCACCTGCGCGTGCCGCTGCCGTTGCAGCATCGGGTGCTGTTCTGGGGAATCCTGGGCGCGCTGGTGATGCGCGGCCTGATGATTGGCGTGGGGGCGGCGCTAGTGGCGCGCTACCACTGGGTGCTGTACGTGTTCGGCGCGTTCCTGGTATATACCGGCGTGCGGATGCTGTTCACGAAGGATGAGGACGATGCGCCTGGTGAGAGCTGGGTGCTGGGGCAGCTGCGGAAGCGGTTCCCGATCACGGAGGAGTTCCACGGCGCGCACTTCGTGGTCTGGCTGAACGGGCGCCGGTGGCTCACGCCGTTGGCGGTGGCGCTGGTACTGGTGGAGACGACGGATTTGATCTTCGCGGTGGACAGCATTCCGGCGATCTTCGCGATCACGGCCGATCCATTTCTGGTCTTCACGTCGAACGTATTTGCGATTCTCTGTCTGCGGTCGTTGTACTTCGGGCTGGCGGGGTTGATCGAGCGGTTCCGGTACCTGAAGGTGTCGCTGTCGGTGATTCTCGCCCTGGTGGGCGTGAAGATGCTGGCGGCGAAGTGGCTCCTCCTCTGGGTGGGGGAGAGCCTGAACTTCTGGATGTTGGGCCTCGTTGCGGGGATCCTGTTGCTGGGGGCGGTGGCGAGCGGTCGGCACGCACGAGGACCGGAGACGACCGAGGCACCGTAACGGAGATACCCGATCGGGCGGGAGCGAAGCGCTCCCGCCCGCGTTCGCCCCGTCGCTGAACCTCCTACTTGCCGATCGTGCCCCTGAGCGCGCCGCGGATGGCGTTCGGCGCCGACATGATGTTCATGAAGCTGTTCTTGCCCATCATGGACAACTCGGGGAAGCTGACGGCGATGCGGAACCGCGCGTACTGCGCATGAACCGTATTGCCCGACACCAGCATCTCGTACGGCAGGTGCGCCGAGGACTTGATGTCCTTGAAGTCGATCTCGCTCATGATGTAGGCATCGGCCTCGGACGCGCCGGTGGGAATGGCCCCGAAGAACTCGTTCGGCGGACCGTCCTTCTTGCCGACCTTGCCGGGCTTGCCGGCCATCGCCACACCGAAGACGGATTCCTGTTTGCCGGGAATATCGATGCGATAGACCTTGGTCACGCCTTCCCTGCCGGCCGCGAGCCCCGCCTCGACGGCCGCAATGGCCGCCTCGTGGTTCGGGAACGTGCCCAACTCGGTTTTGTCGTCGAACGACTCCATGCCGATCATGTAGTGGTACTTGCGCGCCTTTTTCTCCGTCATGGCCTTGTCCATGCCGAACTCTTCCACGTTGCCGAGCGTGGCGGCGAGCTTGGCGTAGACGTCCTTCAGGTCGCCCTTCATCCGGTAGACATTGGCCATGTATGCCGGGTTGGTGTAGCTGACCTGGATCTCCGATTTCACCTTGGTGATCGCCACGCGCTGGGCCGCACCGTACCCGCCGTGCTCCGAGGCGGCCGCGTTATCCTTGAGTTCGTCACTGGTGACGATCAGGATCATCGCGCCGGGATAGGGCGAGTACGTGCCCACGATTGCAAATCCGCCGGCGGCAAGCGCGGCCTTTGTGCTCGCCACCTTCGCCTCCATGGCGCCGGGCCCGCGCGAAGCGAGGACGAACGGTTTCATCAAGTCATCATCGGCGGCCTTCGCCGCCGTGGCGCCCACCACCAGCAGCGCCGTCACGAACATCGATTTCACGGTCATGGTTCCTCCGGTGCCTTGAAATCAATGCCCGTAATCGCGTATGGCTATAAGCCAAACTCCCACATCCTGCCGGGTATTCGTCGTTGACGGGACGGCCCCAGGCCGCATCCTGCGCGCGCCGCTGTGGTGGAGTGGCTACGCGGCGTATCTTAGCTCTCCATGGCGACCCATGTTGGCACCGTCATCCGTACCACGGACGCGGAGAAGTTCCGCGCGATCTGCGCATCGGGACTGGACTGGCTGATGCTCGATGGCGAACACGTGAGTGTCGGGATGGCCGAAATCGAGTCGATGCTGCGCACGGTCGACGGACGGCTGCGCTGCTATGCGCGCGTGCGCACGCTCGAGGCCGTGCTGGTGAACAACGCGCTGGAGAACGGCGCCGAAGGGGTCGTGGTGCCCAATGTGGACACGGTGGCCCTTGCCGAGGCGTCGGTGCGTCTGGTGCGCGACTCGCGCTGGCCCAAAGCGCGCGTCGTGGTCCAGGCGGAGAGTGTGGACGCGGTGCGGAACATCCACCAGATCGTGCGCGTGTCCGGTATCGACTGGGTGTTGATCGGTCCCAACGACCTGACGGCGAGCCTGGGTGTTCCGGGACAGTTTGACGCGCCGGAATACCTCGAGGCAGTGGCTGCCATCGAGCGGGCGTGCCGGGCGGCCGATGTCCCGGTAGGGATCTTCGGCATGACGCCCGAGTTGGTGGCGCCGTACGAGGCGCGCGGCTTTGCCTGGCTGCTGGTGGGGATCGATCGTCCGGCCTGAGAGTTACCAATCCGGACGAACCGACATCTCCGGGATATCCCCCGGTGGAAGACTCAATGAATCGCTCTTCCAATAAGGGAGCCGTCGCGGACCTGATGACGCTTGCCGTGCCGGCCTGGGCACAGACGGGTTTCTTCGTCGGTGCGCAAGTCACCGGCGTCTCGCTCAAGTAATCGGTCGGTGCCAGCTGGTACGTGCTCGGCGGAAAGTAGACCGATAGCGACCGGAAGGAGCGAAGGACGCGAAATGTCGGCCTCAGAGAAAAGTGGAATGGGGGCCTGCCAAGTCGTTGCAGGTCCCCCTTTTGCATCCCTTCCGTGGTATTTTCGATTGTTCGTCGTCCGAGGCCGCGACGCGGGGTCGAATTAGGTCTAAAGCCCTGAGGTGACTACGTTTATGAATGACAAAACGTACGACGACTGAAGCTCCCGAAGCCGGCTTTTCCTCGCTCGGCCTCGATGATCGTTTGCTGGCGGCGCTGACCGCGCTGGGCTACGAAGAACCGACTCCCATTCAGCGGGCGGCCATTCCGCCGCTGCGCGAAGGGCGCGACGTGTTGGCGCAGGCCGCTACGGGCACGGGCAAGACGGCGGCCTTTGCGCTGCCGTTGCTGCACAACATCGACCCGACGCTCCCGCCCAGGCAGCGCCTGCGCGCGCTGGTGCTGGTGCCGACGCGCGAACTCGCGATGCAGGTGGCCGAGGCGATCCACCGATACGGCAAGGTCTTCGGCGCCGTGGCGCTGCCGATCTACGGCGGCGCGTCCATGGAACAGCAGATCCGATCGCTCAAGCGCGGTGTGGACGTGGTGATCGCCACGCCCGGGCGCGCGCTCGACCACATCCGCCGCAAGACACTGTTCCTGAGCAGCGTGCAGGTGGTGGTGCTCGACGAAGCCGACGAGATGCTCGACATGGGATTCGCCGAGGACATCGAGGCCATCCTCAGCGAGGTACCGAACGAGCACCAGACCTGCCTGTTCAGCGCCACGCTGCCGCCGAAGATCACCAAGATCGCGAACTCGCACCTGAAGGACCCGTTCGTCGTGAAGATCGAGCGCCCGAAGATGGAAGCGGGCGAGACCGCGAAGGTGCGTCAGGTGGCCTATGTCGTGACGCGCGCGCACAAGATGGCCGCGCTCGCGCGCATCCTCGACGTCGAGGCGCCGGAGAGCGCCATCGTCTTCTGTCGGACGCGCACCGAGGTGGACTCGCTCACGGAGACGCTCATGGCGCGCGGCTATCGCGCCGAGGCACTGCACGGCGGGCTGAGCCAGGACCAGCGCGACCGCGTGATGAAGCGGTTCCGTGCCAAGGGAAGCGACCTGCTGATCGCGACGGACGTGGCCGCCCGCGGTCTCGACGTGAAGCACGTGACGCACGTGGTGAACTACGACGTGCCGTGGGAAGCGGAGTCGTACGTGCATCGCATCGGCCGCACGGGCCGCGCGGGGCGCGAGGGCGTGGCGATTACGCTCGCGGAGCCGCGCGAACATCGCCTGCTGCGCAACATCGAGGCGATGACCAAGCAGAAGATCGACATCGGCGTGGTGCCGACGGCGGCCGACCTGCGCTCGCGTCAACTCGAGTTGTTGCGCGACCAGGTGGCGCAGTTGCTGGCGGAAGACGAACTGGACAAGTATCGCCCCATCGTCGAACAGCTTGCTGCAGAACATGACGTGATGGACATCGCCGCCGCCGCCATTCGGCTGGCGGCGAAGAAGAATGACAGTGAGGCGGAAGTCGAGGATATCCCGAGTGTCACGCCACGCGGCGGCGAGCGCGTGGGATTCGCGCCCCGCCCGGCGCGACAGGGCCGGCGCGAATTTGCCGGCAAGGTGGGCGGCAAGGTGGCGAAGATCTACGTCGGCGCGGGTCGCAAGCTGAAGATCCGTCCCGGCGACATCGTCGGTGCGATTGCCGGGGAGGCGGGGCTCAGCCTCGAACAGATCGGCTCCGTGACAATCGGCGACCGGCATTCGATTGTTGAGGTGCCGGAGGAAAAGGCCGATCTCGTCATCCGTGCGCTGAGCGCCAGCACCATCAAGGGCAAGCGGGTCCGGGTGCGGCGGGATCAATCCTGATTTGAACGCCATTCGGGGCTTTTTCAACACGGAGCCACGGAGTCAACGGCGAGGGCCACGGAGGCTGCAACGGCAATTCAAAGGGGGCTCGGCGAACGGGACTGTCCACCGGGCCCCCAAGTATTTGTAGTTGCCGTCTCCGTGGCCCTCAGCCTTTCCTCGGTGTCTCCGTGTTCCGTGTTGAAAAAGTCCGGAATGGCGCACTACCGCCGGCCTTTCTCCGCGCGCGGCCGGATGTCACACCCATCGAGATGGTCGTTGACGAGCCCCATGGCCTGCATGAAGGCGTAGCAGGTGGTGGGGCCGACAAAGGTCCATCCGCGCTTCTTGAGGTCCTTCGAAAGCGCCGTGGATTCCGGGGTGGTGGCCATCTGCATCAGTGCGTTCCAGGTGATCTTCTTCGGACGAGTACGCGGGCCAGGTTCGAAGCGCCACACATACCGGTCAAGCGATCCCTCGGCGTCGATGAGCTCGGCGCAGCGCCGAGCGTTGTTGATGGTGCTCTCGATCTTGCCGCGATGGCGCACGATGCCTGCGTTCCCCAGCAAGCGCTCGACCTTGCGGGGCGTGTAGCGTGCCACCTTCTCGAGGTCGAACGCGTCGAACGCGGCGCGAAAGTTCTCGCGCTTGCGCAGGATCGTGAGCCAACTGAGCCCGGCCTGGAAGCCCTCGAGGGAGAGCTTCTCGAACAGGCGCCGGTCATCGTGCACGGGAAAGCCCCACTCCGTGTCATGGTACGTGACGTAGATGGGGTCGGCGGCGCACCACGCGCAGCGCGTCAGGCCGTCGGGCGATGCGAAGGAGCCGGACATTGGACGTTGGACCGTGGACATTGGTTGGCTGATGGGATGGAGCCGGGCGGTGTATCTTGCACGGTCAATCTCCACGCCCCGTCCCCATCCTCGCAATCATGCGCCTGTTCCTCTTGGTCGTGCTGGCAGCGTCCGCGGGCTGTCGCGCGCCACGGCACGCCGAGCCGTCGCAGCACGCGCAGCACGCGCAGCACGCGCAGCACGCGCAGCACAAGGTGCTGCTGGTTTCGCTCGACGGATTCCGCGCCGACTACATCCAGCGGCCGGCCGCGGTGCGCCTGCGAGAGCTCGCAGCCCGCGGCGTGCGTGCCGAGCGGATGGTGCCCGCCTTTCCGTCGAAGACCTTTCCCAACCACTACACCATCGTCACCGGGCTCTATCCTGAGCACCACGGCATCGTGGCGAATGTGATCTGGGACGACGTCATCGGCAAGCGGTTCACGATTAGCGACACGCTCATCACGCACGATCCGCGCTGGTGGGGTGGCGAGCCGCTGTGGGCAACGGTCGAACGACAGGGCAAGCGCGCCGCGTCGTATTTCTGGGTTGGCTCCGACATCACCATCGCCGGCCGACGGCCGACGTGGTGGAAGGCCTATGACGGGCGTGTGCCGAACAGCGAGCGGGTCCGGCAGGTGCTCGAGTGGCTGTCGATGCCGGGTGACACCGCGCCGGTGTTCGTGTCGACGTATTTCAGCACCACCGACGACTCGGGCCACGCGCACGGCCCGGATGCGCCGCAGACCGACCTGGCGATCGCCGACGTGGACCGGCAGGTGGGTGCCCTCATGGATGGCATCGCCGCGCGTGGTTTGGCAGACCGTGTGGACGTCGTCGTGGTCTCGGATCACGGCATGACAGCGCTGTCGGCCGAGCGGGTGATCTATCTCGACGACTTCATCGATCTCTCGAAGGTCGACATCGTGGACATGTCACCCGTGGGCGCGATTGCGCCGAAGGCCGGATACGAAGACGAGGCATACCGCCGGCTGAAGGACGCCCACCCGCACATGCAGGTCTACCGGAAAGGGGCGGTGCCGACTCGATTCCACTTCAACGCCCACCCGCGCATCACCCCGATCGTGACGATCGCCGATGAAGGATGGACCATGACGACGCACGCCAACGTGCGTCGCAATGGCCTGCCGAAGGGCGGAACCCACGGGTACGACAACCTGCTGCCGTCGATGGGTGCGCTGTTCGTGGCGGCAGGGCCCGACTTCAGGCAGGGGGTGGTGGTGCCCGCGTTCCAGAACATCCACGTCTACGAACTGCTGGCGGGCATCATTGGCGTGCGGCCGGCAGCGAACGATGGCTCGGCGGATTCGACGCGGGGGATGCTCAGGAAGCGCTAGGAAGTGGAAGAGGCAGGGAACACGGGGGAAAGGGGCGCCGGTCAATCGACCGACGCCCCTCTCGTATCGTGCCATGTTTCAATTGTGGGGTCAGTCGCGACTGACCAGTTCAGGAAGCCAGAGGTCTGCTTCGCGGGCCAATGCGGGGACCATTCCTGAAGCTGCCGCGAGGGCATCGAGTACGTGCTCCAGAACCAGCGGAGCCGCGATTTCCTCGATGGCGTAACGGATCTCGTCATCCCTCCAGTACGCATAACCGATGCGCAGACGGTTCGCGTTGGCTTCGTTGAGCCACGCACAGAGATCCTCGCTAAACGGCACGTCGGTCCGCACAGTGCCCAGCACCCGCACCACCGGTGGTTCTTCCTGCACCTGGACTCCCAGGGGCACGTCATCCACGCCAACCACGATCAGACCCGTCTCGTCGATCTCGAGTGTGCCCTCCGGCACATAGGGAGCAAGCCCGGCAAGGACTCGCTGTTTGAGACTGTGGTGATCGGAAGCGGGCCGTGATCGCGACCTGGACGACGTCGAAGACCGTGTGGTGCGAGCTGGCTTCCCGTGCAACTGCGGCATCGGAAACACCTCCCTGCGGTGAACGCATTGCTACCATGCCACGTCCATGCCGAAAAGGAAATAGGCAAGATGCCCACGCGTGCGTGGGGAGATTCTTTCCGATCAGGGTCTTCGCCGGTGCGGATGCATAAACCGCGCCATCAGGCAATCGCCACACCGCGCCGGCTATCTGGTTGCATCCGTTCGGCTTACCGCAGCGGCTTGCGTCGTTCCTGCGCGGAAGTCGGCCGGCCGCCATCAACGGCGGCACCCTACCGAAGGGATGTGACGGACGAGAGATTCTCGGCACCACTTCGCACCAGAGAGCCGTCATGACGAATCGCCGGGAGTTCCTGGGCCTCACCGCCACCGCCGCTGCCGCGACGGCGCTCTCGCCGCGCCATGCGTCGGCGAAGGCTCTCGAACATGCCGACGACCCGCCGGCGATCGCTGCGCTGACCTCCATGCGCGACCAGGCCACGCCAATCACGGTGGACGAACGGAAAGGGCGCCTGGAGCGTGCGCGCGCGCTGATGTCGGCCAATCATCTCGACGCCGTCATGCTCACCGGCGGCACGTCGCTCGACTACTTCACCGGCATGCATTGGGGGCTCAGCGAACGCCTGCTGGCCGTGATCATTCCGGTGAAGGGCGAGGCCTTCCTGGTGACCCCGAAGTTCGAGGAGGAGCGCGCGCTGGAACAGGCACGCACCGGACCGCTGGGCAAGGGCGCCGAGGTGATGGCGTGGGAAGAAGACGAATCACCGTACGCGCTGGTCGCGAAGGGATTGCGTGCGCGCGGCATCGCCGCCGGCGCGATGGGCATCGAGGAAACCGTCCGCTGGCAGTTCAGCGACGGCGCCGGACACCTCTTGCCGCAGATGCGACTGACGAGCGCGCTGCCGGTGAGCGCCGGCTGTCGCATGATCAAGGATGCGCACGAAATCGCGTTGATGCGCCTGGCCGCGCACGTGACGCTCAAGGCCTACGAAGCCGCGTGGAAGTCGCTGAAGGAAGGGATGACACAGGGCGACTTTGGCACACTCGTTGGCCGCGCCCATGACAAGCTGGGTTTCAGCGGGGGCGGTGACGTGCAGGTGGGCAAATGGTCGGCGTTGCCGCATGGGTCGGTGACGCCGCAGGTGGTGCGCGAGGGGTCCATCGTGCTGCTGGACGGTGGCTGCAAGGTGCACGGCTACTCATCCGACATCAGCCGTACGTTCGTGCTGGGCACGCCGACGCAGAAGATGAAGGACGTCTTCGACATCGTGCATCGGGCGCAAACGGCGGCCGTGAAGACAGCCCGTCCGGGACTCGCGTGCGAGGCAGTGGACGCGGCGGCTCGGCAGGTGATCACCGACGCCGGGTACGGGCCGGGCTACACGTACTTCCTGCATCGCGTGGGGCATGGCATGGGTATGGACGGCCACGAATGGCCGTACCTCGTGAAGGGAAACACCCTGCCGCTCCAGCCGCACATGACCTTCAGTGACGAGCCCGGGATTTACATTCCGGAGGAGTTTGGCGTGCGACTGGAGGATGACATGCACATCACCGAGGACGGAGCGGAGTTGTTTACTCCGCAGTCGGAGAGTCTTGAGAAGCCATTTTAGCGTGGGGAAGCTCTACGCCGTACGCCATGGGCCATACGACACGGCAATTTCATGAGTAGTCCTGATTACGAATCACTGGCGCGGCAACTGGATGCCACCGGGGAGTTCAAGGTGCTCCGGCATTTCATGCCGCGAGCGTCGTACGGCGAACCCGACGCCGGCGAGGAGACGCGCTCGGCCTTGTTCGTGGATGTCGAGACGACCGGCATGCACTGGGCGTCGGATCGCATCATCGAGTTCGCTGGCGTACCGTTCAGTTTCGGCAAAGAGAGCGGCCGTATCGTGCAGGTGGGCATGCCGCTGGTCTCGCTGGAAGACCCGAAACGGCCGATTCCGCCGGAAATTACGCGATTGACACGCATCACTGACGAGATGGTGTCGGGACAGCGTATTGATGACGCCAAGGTCACGGCCATTGCGAACGAGGCACAGCTGATCATCGCGCATAACGCGCGGTTCGACCGACCGTTCGTAGAGGAACGCTTCCCCGTCTTCGCCGAGAAGCACTGGGCCTGCTCCATCAACGACGTGCCGTGGGAAGCACATGGGTTGGGTTCCGTGAAGCTGGGCTGGCTGCTGATGGAGCATGCGGGCCTCTATTTTCGGGCGCATCGTGCGGAGGATGATTGCCTTGCCGCCATCCACATCCTGGCGACGCCGTTCGCCGACGATGACACGCTGCCGATGCGCCACCTGCTCGAGACGAGCCGTCAGCACACGGTCCAGCTGCGTGCCGTCAATGCGCCGTTCGACATGAAAGACCTGCTGAAAGCTCGCGGCTACCAGTGGGACAATGGTACCGCCGATCGACCGAAGGCCTGGCAGAAGGAAGTGTTCGAGGATCTGCAGGCCGAGGAGACGGCCTGGCTGCGCGAGACGATCTACAAGGGGAGGGGCGCACCGGAGGCGAAGAAACTCACGGCGCGCACTCGCTACTCCGCGCGACGCTGATTCGCGAGCGGCCGCTCGGAACTACTCGTCATCGCGCGACGTACGTGCCTCAGAGCCCCCGAAGTGATGCCTCTTCACACCCTCCTCCTCCTGCTTGGGCAGGCCGTGTCCGTTTCGACGGCTCCGCCGCAGGTGCGCCGCGACACGGCGACGTACGAGACCCCGGCCCTGCGTGCGCTCGTGACGGAAGCCGCGCGGCTGAACCGGCGGGTTCCTCCGGGGCTGGGCGCCTATCGCGCGCGCATGGAGAGCGAGATCTCCATCGGGACACAGCGTCCCGACAGGGGCGAAGTGTCCGTATCCATCGAGCAGGTGGCGAGCGAACTGGCGTGGGACCGCACCGGGGCGTTCGAACAGCACGTGACCGGCTATCGATCACAGGCCGTGGGCGTGCAGTTTGCGTCCCTCGGGTTCTTCCGCAACGCGTGGGCCGTGCCGTCGCTGTACGGCAACCGCCTTGCCCTGCTCTTCGGCCGCGACACCGTCCGGCGACGGACGCCGAGGCGAACCTCCCGAACGGACCGATCGACGGTCTACGCGGTGCATCCGCTGGCCGACGACCGCGAGCGGGTTTACCGCTTCCGCGGCGGCGACACGATACAGGTCCTGGGCGTGAGTGGCCGCGAGATTCCGATCATTCGGGTGGACGTCGAACCGCGTCCCGACGTGCCCGACGCGACGGTGATTTTCACGGGCGAACTGGACCTGGACGCGACGCGCAAGCACATCGTGCGCATGCGCGGGTACTTTGCCCGCGTTGGCGGGCAAAAGCCGAAGTTCGACCTGCTCGCACAGGCGCGCCTGCAGGGCATTGCTTTCGTCGAACTGGTGAACAGCGAGGTTGACCAGTCGTACTGGCTGCCGTCGTACCAGCGTTTCGAGGCGCAGGCCACGGCGCCGTTCATTGGCGATGCGCGGGCGGTGTTCCGCATCGTGTCGCGATTCCGCAGCTACGACATCACCAGCCCAAGCGGCACGGTGACACGAGAAATTTCGCCCGCCGATACGCTGCAACTGCATGAGCACCAGCTGTCGTTTGCGCCGGCCGATTCAGTGCGTGCGTTCGGCGACTGGCGCACCGAGATGGGCACGCTGAGCTCGGTGGTTGCCGCCACCGACTTCGACGACGTCGCGCCCGACCTGTGGAAAGCCACGGGGCCGCCACGGACCTCCATGCGTCCGGAGCGGGTGAACGACGTCGTGCATCTCAACCGCGTTGAAGGGCTGTGGACGGGTCTCGGCGTGACGCACCAGTTTCGCGACGCACTTCCTGGGCTCACGGTGCGCGCGGTCGCGGGGTACGCCTGGAGCGAGCACGCGGCGCGCGGGCGGGCCATCGTCGAGTACCGGCGGGCCCGCACGCGGTGGTCGCTGCGCGCGGGCCGGTCACTCGACATCACGAATGACTTCCGCGTGGGGTTCGACTCGGGGAGTGCCACGAGCGCGCTGTTCGGCGTGGACGATTACGACTACGTGGACCGCTCCTCGGCGACGGTGTCGGCGGCCCGCTTGCTCCCCGACCGGTTCGGAAGCGCCCTGCGCCTCGACCTGGGCGTGGCCGACGACCGGGCAGCGCATGTCTCGATGCAGCGCTCTCCACTTGGACGGCGGCTCTTCCGGGACAATCGCGGCTCCCTCGATGGCCGCTATGCCCGCACCGGGGTGACGCTCGACTGGCGACCCGATGTCAGCGGCGATTTCATGCGCACGGGCGTCGGTGGGCGCGCCTACTACGAACGCGGCGACGGCGACATCGACTACCAGCGTGTGGAGTTGCGTCTCGCGACGCGGTGGAACCGTGGGCGGGTTACCGTGGCCGGACGGGCCGATGCCGGCGAGGTGTTCGGCTCGACGATTCCTCCGCAGCAGCTGTTTGAGCTGGGCAGCACCGAGGCGTTGCCCGGCTACGACTACAAGGAGTTCGCCGGCGATCGCGCGGCGCTGGTGCGCGGCGTGGTCATGTACCGGCTGAACGTGCTGATGGCGCCGATTCGCCTGACGCGCCGCTGGTGGCTCCCGAGTCCCTCGCCGGCGCTGTCGGCGAGCATCCAGGCCGGATGGACGGACATCTCCAATGATGCAGCCCGAACGGCCGTGGCAGGTCTGGGTTTGGCGCAGGATCCCCGCACGCTGGCACTGTGGCGCCCCGTGAGCCGGTCCACCGACGGCGTGCGTGCCACGCTGTCGGGCGGCGTGCGGTTCTTCGGCGGCGCCGTGGGTTTGCTGCTCGCGCGACCGCTCGAAGCCGGGGGAAAATGGCGGGTGCTGCTCTCGGTCGGACAGTACTGACGAGCGCCGGCGAACTCAGAACTCGCCGACGAACCCGATCTCCGGTTCGAGCTGCTGACCGAACTGCCTGAACACGGCCTGCTGAGCGTGGGCAATCAACGCGCGCACATCGGCCGCCGTCGCGCCACCCAAGTTGACCATGATGTTGGCGTGGATGTGCGAAATACCTGCGCCGCCGACCTGGAACCCCTTGAGACCGCACTGGTCGATGAGCCGTCCGGCGCCGACGCCCTCGATCTTCTTGAAGATCGACCCCGCGCTGGGGTGCACCTGGAGCCAGGGATGCCTCGACCCGCGCCACGACAGGTTTTCCTGCATCACCCGGTGCATCGTGCCGGGATCGCCGGGAGTCAACTGGAACGTGACCGAAACGGCAACGTGACCTGGCTGGTGCAGCAGACTGGTGTCATAGCCGAATTGCATGCCGGCGCGGTCGACCGTACGGCGCGTCCCGCCGGCATCGAGCAGGTCCACGTCCTGCACCACCTCGGCGATGAACATCGTCCGGTCGCGATCGGGCGCAGGGGAGAGGAAGTGCAGGTTCTGCCAGACCGCGCCGCCCACGGTGCTCGGGATGCCGACGTAATGCTCGAGGCCAGTGAGGCCGTGCGCGACGGCCTGCGGGATGAGATCGGCGACGATGGTCCCCGATTCAGCCCAGAGCACGCCGGCGTCACGGAACTCCACGTGCCGGGCCGTGTTACGAATAACGAGGCCACGGAACCCGCGGTCGCCGACGAGGATGTTGGCGCCAAGACCGAGGACGAAGTGCGGAGCGCCCAAGCGGCGGGCGGCGATGACGGCAGTAGCGAGTTCGGCGGCCGATGTGGCATCGTACAGGACGTCCGCCGGCCCGCCGATCTTGAATGTCGTGTATGGGGCGAGCGGGACCGAAGTGCGCAGCCGGTCACGACCGAGCGCTGGGGAAAGCGCGTCGGCGAGGTCCGGCAATGAGGGCAGGCTCTTCTCTGACATAATAATGCGGTCACGAATCATACGACGCCTCACGCAGGCCGCCAACGGGCGCGGGTTTGCCGGCGGCACGGGAAGCAAGGGGATCTGGCTGTTCCTGGCGTTCTTGGCCGGGTTCGCGATGCCCCTGCAGGCCCAGCGTGCCGACCTCGAGAAGGTCATTCGGCAGCAGGTGCTTCCAAACGGACTCGAAGTGGTGGTGGCCGAAAACCACGGCGTGCCGCTGGTCACCCTCGAGGTGGTGGTGCGCAACGGGGCGTTCACGCAGACGCCGGAGTATGCCGGGCTGGCGCACCTGTACGAGCACATGTTTTTCAAGGCCAACAACCGGTATCCCGCGCCCGAGCAGACCATCGAGCGCGCCTCGCAGCTGGGTGCCGTCTTCAACGCGTCAACGCGCGAGGAGCTGGTCAACTACTACCTGACTCTTTCATCCGACTCGATTCTCGCCGGCATGGACTTCCTGGCCGCGGCGCTGCTGACGCCGAAGTTCCTGCCCGACGAGCTGTCGCGCGAACGCGAGGTGGTGATCGGCGAGTACGACCAGAACGAGTCGAGTCCATACTTTCGCTTCGACCAGGAGATGGGCAGGCGTCTGTGGGGCACGCAGTTCAGCCGCAAGAACACCATCGGCGACCGCGACGTGATCCGCGCCACGACGCCGGCAAAGATGCGGGCCATCAAGGACCTGTATTACCTGCCGAACAACTCGCTGCTCATCGTTTCCGGCGACGTGGATCCGGAGGAGGTCTTCGCACAGGCGGCGCGTATCTTCGGTGGCTGGACGCGAGGCCCCGATCCCTTTGCCGCCGCTCCGGTGCCGCCGATGCCGCCGCTGACGAGGAACATCGGGTACATCCGCGACGAGGACGTGAACCTGGCCTCGGTGCAGATCCAGTGGCATGGGCCGAGCGTGCGAAAGGACGAGACCGCGACGTTTGTGGCCGACGTCTTCAGCGACCTGCTCAATGCGCCCGGCTCGCGGTTCCAGCGAAAGCTGGTCGACAGCGGCCTCTGGGAGGGCGTGGTGGTGAACTACTACACGCTCAACAACGTCGGGCCCATCACCGTCAGCGGGCAGGCGAGCGCCGGCAAGCTGCGCGCCGCACTGAAAGCACTCGACACCGAACTGCGCGACGTGCTGAAGCCGGGATACTTCGGGGCCGAGGAGCTCGAGGCGGCCAAGTCGGAGCGCGCCGTTACGTCGGCCTTCGGGCTCGAGCGCAGTTCGGAGTTTGCGCACACCATCGGCTTCTGGTGGAGCGTGTCGGGCCTGGAGTACTACATGAAGTACGTGGACGAGATGGCGCGTCAGACACCGACGCAGCTGCAGGACTACGCCCGCAAGTACATCATCGACCGGCCGCACGTCATCGGCGTGCTGCTCTCCCCCGAGGCGCACCAGGAGCTCACGCTGACCGAGGACGAACTGGCACGCTGGGGGGTGCGCGCGGAGCTCCCGGTGAAGCCGTCGGCGCCCACCGCAGGGCAGCGGCCCGCCGCGAGCGTGAAGCCATGACGAACCACGTCCGATTCCTTGCCACGCTCCTGCTGCCGATGATGCTGGGCGCACCGCGCGCCGGCGCTCAGCAGGTGAAGACCTCGCTCGTGCCGGGGCGGGTGCCGGTGCCGGCACGCTCGGCGACCGACACGACGATCACGAACAGCTACCTGGTCAACGGCGTGCGCGTGATCCAGCGCAGCGGAGCTGCCAACCTCGTGGTCGTGAACCTCTACCTCCTGGGCGGCGTGCGCAACGCGACGCCCGAGACCGCGGGCGTGGAGCCGTTTTACCTGGCCGTGTCGGAGCAGGGCACGGCGAAGTACCCCAAGGACGCGCTGCGCCGGGCGATGGCACGCACAGGGAGCGCGGTGGCGCTCGATGCCAGCGACGACTGGACGATGTTCGGCATCCGGACCACCACCGCGGAACTCGACTCGGTCTGGGACATCTTCGCCGACCGCCTGCTGCATCCCCGCCTCGACCCGGCGGAGATCGACTTCATCCGCAACCAGGCGCTCATCGGGCTGAAGCAGGTGAACGAACATCCCGATCCGCTGCTCGCGCGCGCGGTGGACAGCATCGCGTTCCGCGGGCACCCGTACGGGCTGTCAGCCACGGGGACCGCCGGTTCGTTGCAGGCCCTGTCGCGCGCGTCGTTGCTCGCGTGGCGGCAGGACCAGCTCGTGCAGTCGCGCATGCTCGTCGTGGTGGTGGGCAACATCCCTCGCGCCAAAGTCGAACAGATGCTGTCGCTGTCCGTCGGCACGCTCCCGCTCGGCAACTACCAGTGGACGATGCCGGACACCCTGCCCGCGCGCCCGGCGTCGCTGACGATCATTCCGCGTGCGCTGCCGACGAACTACCTGAGCGGCGTCTACCGCGGTCCGCGCGCCAACGAGAAGGACGCGGCGGCGCTGCGCGTGGCGACCGCCGTGCTGTCGGGACAGCTGTTCAGCGAGATCCGCTCCAAGGCCAACCTGAGCTACACGGCGTCCGCTCCGTACCATGACCGCGCGCTCGTGTCGGGCGGACTGTTCGTCACGACGACGCTGCCCGATTCGGCGCTCAAGATCATGCGGGAACAGATCGGCCTGCTGCAGGAGATCACCATTCCCACCCAGGCGCTGGCGCCCCTCATCCGGCAGTTCCTCACCGAGTACTTCCTCGACAACGAGACCAGTACGGCCCAGGCCGACTTTCTCGCGCGGTCGCAGCTTTACAAGGGCGACTGGCGCGCCGCGGACCGGTTCATCGCGGACCTGCGTGCGGTGACCGGCGACGACGTGCGCCGGGTGACGCGGCGCTACCTGCGCGACGTGCAGTGGGTGTACATCGGCGATCCGGCGCGCATCACCAAGCGGCTTGCGGAATCGTTCTAGCGGCCCGATGTCACCGTGGGACGCAGCGGCTAGCGGCTAGCGCCTAGCCGCTAGCGCCGAGCGGCGAGTGCGGCGCGAACCTCGTCGAGGCCCACACCGACCGCGCGCAACGCGACCAGCGCGTGGTAGATGAGGTCGGCGGCCTCTTCCGCGGCCCGGCCCGGATTCCCGTCGGCGCACGCCGTCACCAGTTCCGCCGCTTCCTCGCCGATCTTCTTGAGCCGCAGGTTGCGATCGGCGAGCAGTCGCTGCGTATACGTGGGTGTTGGCCCGGCGTCGTCGAGCGACTCGGCGCGAGCGCGAATGGTAGCGTCGACCGCCGACAACATCTCGGCGGCGGGTGCCGTGTTGGCGAAGCACGAGAGCGTCCCGAGATGGCAGGCCGGCCCCGACGGCACGACACGTGCGAGCACGGCGTCGCCGTCGCAATCCGCCTCGAGCGAGACCACGCGCTGGACGTTGCCGCTCGTGGCACCCTTGTGCCAGAGGCCACGCGTCCGCGACCGGTAGTGCATCTCGCCCGTTGCCACGGTCTGCTCGAGCGCCTCGCGGTCGGCGAACGCGGTCATCAGGACTGCGCCGGAGCGGGCATCCTGGGTCACGACGGAGACGAGGCCGTTGGACTTGGTGAAATCGAGGGCGGAGAGATCAAGCATGACGGGAGGTGGTGGACGGTAGACGGGAGGTGGACGGCGCGCGGCTAGCTTCGGTAGGTCAGGATCTCCCGGACCGTCTTGGCGAGCTTGGCATTGGTGGCAATGGCGTCGCCGGCGAAGGCGCTGCGCGCGCCGTTCCAGCCCGTGAAGACACCGCCCGCTTCCTCGATGATGGGCAGAAAGGGCGGCACGTCCCACAGGTTCAGCACGGGGTCCACCATGACCTCGGCGCGGCCGGTGGCCACGAGCATGTACCCATAGCAATCGCCCCAGCCGCGGCTGATGCCGGAGGCGGCCGAGAGTCGGTCCCATCCGGTGTGACGGGCCGGGGAGGGAAAGTCGCGATAGTCCGTGCAGAGGATCGTGGCGTCCGCCAGCGATCCCACCGCACTCACCCGGCAGCGGGCATCGTTGTGCCAGCACCCTTCGCCCGGTGCCGCCGCAATGTGCTCCTCGACGGCGGGGTAGGCCGCCGCCCCCGCGACGACGTCATCCCCCTCGACCACCGCCACGCACGTCCCCCACAGCGGGACCCCGCGGACGAAGCTCTTGGTGCCGTCAATCGGGTCGAGAATCCAGCGCCGGCCATTGGAGCCCGGTGTTTCGCCGAACTCTTCACCGAGGATGCCGTCAGCCGGAAAGCGCGCATGGATCCACTCGCGGGCCAACTGCTCGGCGGCACGGTCGGCGAGCGTGACTGGCGACCCGTCGTGCTTGATCTCGACGTCGAGGGTCTTCTTATAGTATCGCATTGCTACTAATGAAGCGATGCGGGCCACCTCGAGCGCGGCCTCCATCAGCACCGCCGGCGATTCCTTCACGCCGCCTCCCTGACCGGCAGTCCGGCCTCGCGCATGGCGCGCTTGAGTTCCTGGACCGTGACCTGGCCGTCGTGGAGGATACCGGCCACGAGCGCGGCATCGGCGTGGCCGGTCACGATGGCGTCACGGACGTGCGCCGCGGAACCCGCGCCGCCGCTGGCGATCACCGGCACCGCCACCGCTGCCGCCACGAGCTCCGTGAGGCGCAGGTCGTAGCCGTCGCGCGAGCCGTCGCGGTCAATGCTCGTCAGGAGGATCTCCCCTGCCCCCCGCGCGGCGCATTCGCGCGCCCACGCCACGGCGTCGAGCGTCGTGCGCACGCGGCCACCGTGCGTGTAGACGCGGTAGGCATCGTCCTCCCACTTGGCGTCGATGCTTGCCACCACGCACTGCGCGCCGAACCGCTCGGCGCCTTCGGTGAGCACCGCCGGCCGGCGCACGGCCGCGGAGTTGAGCCCCACCTTGTCGGCGCCGGCCCGCAATGCCGCCGCGATGTCCTCCACCGAGCGGATGCCGCCGCCGATGGTGAGCGGGATGAACAGCCGCTCCGCCGTGCGGCGCGCCAGGTCGAACAACGTTGCCCGCTCTTCGCTGCTCGCGGTGATGTCGAGAAAGACGATTTCGTCCGCACCCTCGGCCTCATAGCGCGTCGCGAGCTCCACGGGATCGCCGACGTCGCGGAGGCCCGCGAACTGCACGCCCTTCACCACACGGCCGCCCTGCACATCGAGGCAGACGATGAGTCGCCGCGAGAGCATCAGGTGCTCTCCAGCGCAACCGCGCCCTTGGTGCTGAACACGGTGCCGGTGTCGACGAGCGCCTGGCGCAGCGCAAACCCCAGCGCCTTGAACGCGGCTTCGACCACATGGTGGCGGTCGGAGCCACGCAGGACGCGCAGGTGCAGCGTCATCTTGGACGCATCGCAGAACGAGCGCATGAAGTGGTCGTAGAGCGAGCTGGGGATCGGGCCCTGATAGTAGGGCCTCCCGCCCGCGTCGAGCACGGCCTGCACCAGCGCCTCGTCCATGGGCACGGTACAATCGCCGTAGCGCGCGCAGGTGGCCGGCAGCACGCGCCGAACGGCCTCGCCCACCGTGAGCGCGACGTCCTCGATCAGGTGATGCCGCAGGTCGCCCGTGGCCGTGACCGTGAGGTCGAGCCCCGAGTAGCGCGCGAGCGCGGTGAGCATGTGATCGAGGAACGGCACGCCGGTCTGCACCTGCGCACGGCCGGTGCCGATGGCGATCTCCACCCGAATGTCCGTTTCGGACGTCTTGCGCTCCACGACGATCATTCGGCGAACTCCTCCGCGAGGACCCGGGGATCGATGGCCCCGGTGTACAGTGCCATGCCGATGACGACCGCCGCCACGCCGCGGTCGTCGAGGGCGCGCACGTCGGCCAGCGATGCGATGCCGCCCGAGGCGATCACCGGGAACGGCGAGATGTCGACGACATCCTCCATCAATGGCAGGTCAGTGCCCAGCATCTTCCCTTCCTTGTGCACGGCGGTCACGAGCAGGCCGGCCAGCGGGAGCGCCGAGACCTCCTCGACGATGCCCAGCACGTCCCGCTGGAGCGTTCTGGCCCATCCGCGCGTGGTCACTTTGCGCTCGCGCACGTCGGCCGCGAGAATGCAGCGTCCGGGATGCCGCTGGCTCACGTCGGCAAGCCAGTCGAGGTCTTCGAGCGCCCGCGTGCCGAGCACAACCGCCATGGCGCCGCCGTCGAGCAGCGAGGCCACGTCGTCATCGGTGCGCACGCCGCCGCCCACCTGGATGGACGCCGCGCGGTCAAACAGCAACTGCGTGACGACGTCGCGGTTCGACCCTCGGTCGGTCGCCGCGTCGAGATCGACGACGTGCACGCGCGTGAAGCCCGCCGCCGCCCACTGTCGGGCCACAAGGCGAGGGTCGTCGAGGCGCACCTGCTCGCGGTCGTACTCGCCGCCGACGAGCTGTACCACGTGTCCTTCGCGAAGGTCGATGGCTGGAATGGCAAGCATCAGGACGTGCCCTTGGAGAAACGGTCGAGAAACTGGTGGATGAAGGCCACGCCAGGCGCCGAGCTCTTTTCCGGATGGAACTGCACGCCGAGGACGTTCCGTACGCGCGCCGCCGCCGCAAAACGATCGCTCTCGTGCGTGCTCCACGCCACGACAGCAGCCGGGTCGAGCGGGCGGCAGACGAACGAGTTGGCGTAGTAGGCGGTGCGCAGGTGACTGCTTTCGAAGAGTGGATCGGTGGTGTCATCCAGCGCGTTCCATCCGATCTGCGGGACCTGCGCGGCCTGCAGGCGCGTCACGCGTCCCGGCACGACGCCGAGTCCACGTCCGGGGCCTTCCTCGCTGTCATCAAACAGCAACTGCATGCCGAGGCAGATGCCCAGGCATGGCAACCCGCCGAGCAGCGCGTCGCGCGCTGCCTCGCGTGCCGCGGCCATTCGCTCGGCCGCGGGAGAGAACGCCCCCACGCCGGGCAGCACCAGCACGTCCGTGTCGAGCGCGGCGCGCAAGTCGTCCTGCACGCGCACCTCGCGCCCCGGCGTGTCGAGGGCCTTGGCCAGCGAATGCAGGTTGCCGGCGCCGTAGTCGTAGATGGTCACCCTCATGCGAGCACCTCGCGCAGGGCGGTGAGGAACTGTTCGACCACCGGCCACGGCCCCATGCCGACGCGCAGCACGCTGCCAAAGACGGGCAGTCCGGTGAAGCTGCGCACGGCCACGCCGCGCTGCGCCAGCCGGTCGGCGACGCCCTTGGCGTCGGGCACCGGCACGCAGACGAAGTTGCCGCGCGAGTCGAGCGGCGCGAAGCCGAGTTGCCGCAGCGCGAGCACCGCGCGCTCGCGATTGGCAACAGCCAGACCGGCGTTCGTGCGCATCCAGTCTCCATCGTCCGTGAGCGCGGCCACCGCGGCGCGCTCGGCGAGCGCATTCAGCTTGTACGGACCACGCGATTTCTGCACCGCGGCGACGAGGGCCGCGCCGCCCACGCCATAGCCCACGCGCAAACCGGCGAGCCCCCAGGCCTTGGAGAACGTACGCACGACGAGCAGGCGTTCCATGGCCGGCGCCTCGGTACGCAGGTCGGTCAGTTCCGGCGCGAACTCGGCGTAGGCCTCGTCGAGAATGACAATGGCCTGGCTGTCGCGCACGATGCGCCGCACGACGTCGGCGGGCGTGACCGTGCCCGTGGGATTGTTCGGCGAGCAGAGGTAGATCACGCGCGCGCCGGTGGCGAGCATGGCGTCGGCGTCGGCTGCACCGTCCGGGGTGAGCGGCACGGCCACCGGCGTGAGGCCGTTGAGGCGCGCGAAGACGGGGACCATCGAAAACGACGGACTCGGATGCGCGAGCACGGCGCCCGGCTCGGCCACGGCACGAAAGGCGGCGTCCAGCACGTCATCCGATCCGCAGCCGGTGACGATGTGTTCGGGGCCGACGCCGAGTTGCGCCGCGAGCCGGGCGGTGAGCGCGCGTCCCGTCACATCGGGGTATTCGCTGAGCGCCAGCGAGGCTGCGCCCTGAATGGCGGCCAGCGCATGCGGCGGCGCCCCGAACAGGTTGATGTTGTCGCGCAGGTCCACGGCGCACGACGTGGCGTCCGGCGCGTACGTCGCGACGTCCTTCAGCGAGGCGCGGGCAATGTCCAGCGTGTTCATCGCACGGTCTCCTGCCACTGACGGGCAGATGCCGCGTGCGCCGGAAGTCCCTCGGCGTCCGCGAAGATGCCGACGTCGCCAGCGAGCGCCGCCGCGGCAGTGCGCGGGATGCGCTGCCACGTGGTCCATCGGCAGAAATCGACGGTCGAGAGCCCCGAGTAGGCGCGCGCCAGCCCACCCGTGGGGAGGACGTGGTTGGCGCCGCTCATGTAGTCGCCGAACGCCACGCTGGCCGTCTCTCCCACGAAGATGGTGCCGGCATTTCGCAGCGTCGGGAGGATCTCGTCAGCGCGCGAGGTGGCGAGCAACAGGTGCTCGGGCGCCCACCGATTGGAGAAGGCGACGGCCTCCTCGAGCGACGACGCCAACAGGATGCCCCCGCGTGCCGCGAGCGCCTCGGTGATGATGGCCGCGCGCGGCTCGCGGGCCACCCAGGCGGCGAGGTGCGCCTCGACGGCATCGTTCAGCGCGGCCGACGTGGAGACGAGCACCACGGCGGCCCTGGGATCGTGCTCGGCCTGCGCCAGCAGTTCGCGGGCGATCACGTCGGGCGACGCGCCCTCGTCGGCGAGGACGAGCAGTTCGCTGGGACCTGCCGGCGAGTCGATGGCCGTGATGCTCGACACCTGCACCTTGGCTTCGGCGACGTACGCATTGCCCGGGCCGACGATTCGATCGACCGCCGGGATGGTGGCCGTACCGAAGGCCATCGCGCCCACGGCGCCCGCCCCTCCCACCGCGAAGAGACGATCGGCACCGGCCAGTTCGGCGGCCGCCAGCAGGACCGGGCTTGGCAGACCGTCCGCTCCCGGCGGCGTGCAGACGATCACCTCGCCAACACCCGCAACCCGGGCGGGAACGACCCCCATCAGCAGCGAGCTCGGATAGGTGGCGCGGCCGCCTGGCGCGTAGACGCCGACGCGACCCAGCGGGTCGGGGCGTCGACCGATCACGATGCCGTCGGCGGTCACGATCTCGCTCGCCACCGGGCGGAACGCCTCATGGACCCGACGGATGTTGGCAGCGGACCGCTCGAGTGCGCGCCGCAGCGCCGGGTCGAGCGCCGCCAAGGCCGTACGCCAGGCCGCGCGCGGTACTTCGAGGGCGTTCAGTGTCACGCCGTCGAACTCGCGCGCCAGCGCGTGCAGCGCCACATCACCCTCGGCGCGAACGCGCGCCAAGATTTGACCGGTGCGCTGGCGCACCCCCTCGTCGCTGGAGGTGGAGCGGTCGAACAGGACAACCGCCGCGCGCGCGTCGAGTGCACCCACGCGGCCGCGCACGGCAATGGAGAGCGTGCCGCTCATGCCATCAGCCTCTCGATGCGTGTTACGAGGATGCCCTCGCCGCCGACGGCCTTGAGCTGGTTGATGGTGCGATAGATGGTTGCCGCCGGAGAAACGGCGTGCACGGCGACCATCGACCCGCCATTCATCACGTCGATGACGGTGGGTCCGCTGATGCCGGGCAGGATGCGCCGCACCTCGTCAAGGCGCGCCCGCGGCACGTTGGCCATGACGTAGCGCCGTTCGCGGGCCGCAAGCACCGACTGCAGCGCGGCGGTCAGCTCGTCGAGCGCCCGTGTGCGCGCCTCGTCGCGCGGCTCGCGCGGTGCACGCGCGGCGATGAGGTGGGCGGTGGATTCGAGCACCGTGGCCACCTCGCGCAGCCCGTTCACGCGCAGCGTGGAGCCGGTGGACGTCAGGTCGAGAATGATGTCGGCGATGCCAAGGTGCGGCGCAATCTCCACGGCTCCCGACACCGGCACCAGGACGACCTGCTTGCCGGCGCTGGCGAAGAACTCCGCGGTGAGGCGAGGAAAGACCGTGGCAACGCGGGCCTGGTCGGGAATGTCGCCGATGGCGCGAATGCTCGATTCCTCCCGCGCCGCCACCACCAGCCGGCAGCGGCCGAACGCGAGGTCGAGCCGCGACTCGAGCGGACGCAGCGATTCACTGACGATGTCCCAGCCCGTGATGCCGGCGTCCGCGGCGCCATCGGCGACGAACTCGGGAATATCCTGGGCACGGACGAAGATGGCCTCGAATTCGCCGCCCAATGAGGCGACGAGGGCGCGTTCCGACGACGACCGGACTTCAAGGCCGGCGTCGGCGAGGAGGGCGCGGGCGTCTTCGTTGAGACGGCCCTTGTTGGGGATGGCTATTCGGAGCATGAGTGAGGGAAGGGGAAGGGGCAGGGCTTGGGAAGGGAATGAGGCAGGGGGCGGACGCGAAAAAGCCCGTCGGAGGTCCGACGGGCTCAGGGGATTCAGCTGGTGGTGGTGGCTTACGCCATTCCGGAACTCAGCCGCACGCGCGCGTGATCCCCCGACCCGTCGGGCCGTGGTGATGCACGTGATGGTGGCGGAGCGCGGATGTCATGATGGACGAAGGGTAGTCGGTGAGGGGCGACAGGTCAAATTGGGCTGGTGGCCTGCGGGCCC
>JBBQZD010000002.1:0-60580 GCA_038208045.1 Gemmatimonadales bacterium
GCCGGGGCCAGTGCCGGACAGCGCCACCGCGGAGGGGGGCAGCCCCCCCCCGCGACGGTTCGCCGACCCTACTGTTGCATTCGCATCGCCTGGCTCAGGAACGCCTCGGACAGCTGCTGGCTCCTGGACAGGGAACGGAACATCTCGGCGGACTGGAGCTGCCGGTAGGCGTCGTTGGCCATCACCGAACGGAAGGCGTCGTTCGCCATCGCCTGGCGGAACGCATCGTTGGACATCGCCTGGCGGAACGCATCGTTGGACATCACCGAGCGGAACGCATCATTGTCCATCGCCTGGCGGAGCGCATCGCTGGACATCGCCTGGCGGAACGCATCGTTCGCCATGACCGCGCGGAACGCATCGTTCGACATCACCGCACGGAACGCGTCGTTCGCCTGCATCTGGCGGAACGCGTCGCTCGCCTGCATCCGGCGAAACGCCTCACTGTTCTGCAGCGACCGGTAGGCCTCGCTGTTCTGCAACGAGCGGGCCGCGTCGCTGTTCTGCGCCGAGCGGGCCGCGTCGCTGGACTGCGCCTGGCGGAACGCGCCCTGCGCCTGCAACTCGCGGAAGGCCTCGTTGTTCTGCGCCGACCGGTAGGCATCGCTGGCCATCAGCTGCCGATAGGCATCATTGGCCATCAGCTGCCGGTAGGCATCACTGGACATCAGCTCGTGGTACGCGTCACTGGCCATCAGCTGGCGATAGGCGTCGCTCGACATCAGCTGCCGGTAGGCATCACTGGACATCAGCTGCCGGAAAGCGTCGCTCGACATCAGCTGCCGGAAGGCGTCGTTGGACTGCAACTCCCGGAACGCGTCGTTTTGCATCGCCGACCGGAACACGTCGCTCTTCACCAGGGTCAGGATGTCGTGGTTCTGGAACAGCACCTGGATCTCGGGGTTGGCGATGGTCACGTCGCCCTCGGTCATCGCCCGGCCCTTGTACCGTGCGGCCTGCTCGACCCCGCCGATGGTGCCGGACTCGCCGCCGCTGGGTGGGAACCCGACCACGGTGCCCCCGATGATGGCGATGACCGCAACGGCAGTGGTACCGATTATCAGCGCTTTCTTCGTGATCATCGCTTCCTCCATTCGAATAGTGGCAGAACCCAACTGGGATACCATCCATTGCACGAACGCCTGCACGGACATCCACACCGATACGATCTTCGGCGATGCGCGGGCCGGCAATTCCACGGCATCGAGTATCGCGTCCCGGAACTGCGGACGCGGGGCGCGCTGCTCCACGCGGCCGAGCAGGGCGGCAAGGTCGCGCAGCTCCACGGCGAGCGCTCGCGCCTCGGGATCCTCCGCCACCAGCGACCGGAAGGCAGCACTCGCCGCCGGCGAGTTCTCACCATCAATCTCCTGATGGACCAGTTCAACCTGCTCGGGCGTGAGCATTGTCAGGATCGCTGCGCGAGCAGGGCGAGCCGCAACCGCTCCCGGGCCGTGAAGAGGCGCGACTTGACGGTGCGCGCGGGAACGTCGAGCACCTCGGCGATCTCCTCATAGGAGAAGGACACGAAGTGCCGGAGCACCACCACCGCCCGGTCGTCCGGCTTGAGATCCATCAGCGCCCTTCTCACGCGATCGTCGGCCTCCGCCGCTGTGTCTGGTGCCGTTCCCGGCACCGGGAAATCGGCCTGTTCGTCCAGCGTGACTATTTGCTTCCGGCGCTTGATCTGGTTCAACGACTCGTTGACCGTCAGCCGGTAGATCCAACTGAAGAAGCGGTATTTCGGGTCGTACGACGTCATTGAAATGAACGCGTTGCAGAATACCGTCTGCGTGACATCCTCGGCGTCCTGCACGTTGCCGAGCATCCTGAGAGCGACATTGAACAGGCGACGCTGGTAGCGATCGACGAGACCCTCCGCAGCGTCCCGGTTGCCGTCGAGGCATCGCTGGACGAGCACCCGATCCTTTTCGTCTTCGGCAACGGGAGTCTGGTCCAAAGTACAATCCAGGGTGCCGAAGGTTGGAAGCGTCCATCCCATCCCCCGAACCCGGAGGGCGGGAGGCCGAGATAACGTGCACCCGGCGGTGCGTCTCGGCAAACCGGCGGGGGCGGGGGTGGTTGACAGAACTGGGCGCAGGCGGTGTCATTGAGCGGCACGCCGGAGGGCGGAATGGCGTCAAGCTGCCGGATGTTCGTTGGCACGGATCTCGGTGGGGTCGCCAAGGCCAGCGCGGCCTTCGCCGACTTCGCGGAAGCGCACGCCGTGCCCGCCGATATCCGGCGCGGCCTGAACGTCGCGCTCGACGAGCTGCTGACCAATACCGTATCGTACGGGTTGGTGGACGACGGCGGCGAGGTCATCGTTGACGTCGAGCTGCACCCGGATCGGCTAATCGTCACGCTCAGCGACAATGGCAGGCCGTTCAACCCGTTCGGCAGGTCCGCCCCGGACACCACGCTGTCCGTGGAGGAGCGGCCCATAGGCGGGCTCGGCATTCATCTGGTCCGGAAGCTGGTGGACGACGTCAGCTATCAGCGCAGCGCCGGCCACAACGTCGTGGTCCTGACGCAACGCCTGGCCGGCAAGGCGACCGCAGGTCACCGTGGAGGGGAGAGCATGGAGATCACCACGCGCTCGCAGGGCGACGCAACGATCGTCGCCTTGGCGGGCAGTCTCGACAGCGGCACGTCGCCACAGGCGCAGCAGGCCATCGACGCGATAATTGCCGGCGGCGCGCGCACGCTCGCGGTGGACTTTTCGGCACTCGACTACATCAGCAGCGCCGGGCTCCGCGTGCTGCTAAGCACCGCCAAGCAGCTGAGCGCGAAAGGGGGCGCCCTGCGGACATTCGGGCTCAATGACACGATCCGGGAAGTCTTCGACATCTCCGGGTTCTCGACGATTCTGGCGGTGTTTCCCGGCGAGGCGGAGGCGCTGCAGGGGTTTTAGCCGTCCGTGTCGTTTCGGGCGCTCGTCATTGCTCGCGCCATCGCGCATGGCGTGGTAGCATCCATACGTGCGGCCGTCCAGCCGCGTGTGGTTGGGTGCGTGCAATCGGGTGCGTGCGCCGCGCACCGCCATTCGTCAGCCCGCCAAGGCAATTGGTGAACCAACAGCGACGAGCGAGACCATGAGTTCAATTATCCATGAGCAGGCATTCGACATTCCGCACAACATGACCACGACCGGCTTTGAGGTGCCAGGGTTTCGCCTTGTGGAGAACATGGGCGTGGTGCGCGGCGTCGTCGTGCGGTCGCGGTCGGTCTTCGGCACCATCGGCGCGGGGTTGCAGACGCTGCGGGGCGGCAACATCTCGCTCTTCACGGAACTGGCGGAGCGCACCCGTCAGCAGGCCTTCGATACGATGCTCGTTCAGGCGCATCTGGCCGGTGCCAACGCCGTGATCGGCATTCGGTATGATGCGAATGAGCTGATGAAGGGCGTAACCGAGGTGCTCTGTTACGGGACGGCAGTCATGCTCGCCCCGTTGCCAGACTGATCACGGCATCGGGGGACAACCGCGAGGGAGTCGAGGAATGAACGCAGCCGTCCGGGACGAGGTGATCAAGACGCTCAGGCATCGCTTCGAGCAGAACACCGGCCGTCACAAGGGCCTGACGTGGGATGCGGTGCAGGCCAAGCTCGAGGCGAGTCCTCGAGCGCTCGAGACACTCCACGACATGGAACGGACGGGCGGCGAGCCCGATGTGATTGGCTACGACCGGGCCGCGGACCGCTTCACCTTCTGCGACTGTTCACCGGAAACTCCCAAGGGCCGACGCAGTATCTGCTATGATCGGGAGGCCCTGGACGCGCGCAAGGAGCACAAGCCCGGTGGCAACGCCGTCGACATGGCATCGGCGCTGGGCATCGACATGCTCACCGAAGCACAGTATCGAGTGCTCCAGACGCTCGGAGAATTCGATACGAAGACGTCGAGCTGGGTGAAGACGCCACCCGAGGTCAGGTCGCTGGGTGGCGCGCTCTTCTGTGACCGCCGGTATGGCCAGGTGTTCGTGTATCACAACGGTGCCGAGTCGTACTACGCGGGCCGGGGTTTTCGCGGACTAGTGAGTGTCTAGGCTCGTGCTCGGCTGTTTTGCACCGCACGTCACTTGCCCGCGCGCGCACTGACCCAACGCTCGACCGCCGTCCGTAGCATCGGCAGGCTCACCGCGCCGTCCGCCAGGATGGTGTCGTGGAAGCCCTTGATGTCGAACTTGGCGCCAAGCGTGGACTCCGCCTCGTGGCGCAGCCGCTGGATCTCGAGGCTGCCGGTCATGTAGGCGGTCGCCTGGCCGGGCGCGGCGAGATAGCGGTCCACTTCCGACTCGATGGACGCCCGGTTCTCGGCGGTGTTGGCGAGCATGTAGTCGATGGCCTGCGTGCGGGTCCAGCCGAGCACGTGCATGCCGGGATCGACGACGAGCCGGGCGGCGCGCAGGGCCTGGTTGGAGAGCATGCCCATGCGGTCGGCCTCCGACGAGTACAGCCCCATCTCGTCGGCAAGCGTCTCGGAGTACAGTCCCCAGCCCTCGGCCATGCCCGCCACGTAGATGTAGCGCAGCACCGGGTGCACACGCTTGCCGAAGAGCGCCACGGAAAACTGCAGGTGATGCCCGGGATAGGTCTCGTGGAATGCCGTTGATTGCTGGCCGACGCGGCTGATGGTCTGGGGCTCGTAGGTGCCGAGCTCGTACGTGCCCGGTTTCGAACCGTCGGGCGAACCGGCCGAGTAGAAGCCACCGCCGGAGGCCTTCAGGTAGGCGGGGAAGGGAATGACGGAGACCGCTGCGTCGGGGACGAATCCGAACCAGTCGTGGACGGCCACGGCGGCGCGGTCCACGGCGGCGCGGTTGTACGCGATGACCTCGTCGGCGGTGCGGAACGTGTACTCCTTGCTGGAGCGGAAGCGCTCGAGCAGTGCCGGCAGGTTGTCGGTACCGAAGCTCTTGTTCGCGATCTGGTGCATTTCGGCCTGGATCTCCTGCATTCTGCGGAGTCCGGTCTCGTGGATGGCCTTGGGATCGAGTGCGAGCGAGGTGTGGAACCGGACCGACGCGGCGTAGCAGGCAGCGCCGTCGGGGTTGCTTGCCACGCCGACGCCGTCCCGGCCCGCGTATTCCTTGGCGAGAAAGGTCCGGTAGCGCGCGATGGCGGCGTTGATTTCGTCGGACACGATGGACCGCACCGATGCCTGGAACGCCGTGTCGGTGGAGCGTGCGGCCGGATCGTAAAATGGCGACGACTCCGGTGTTCCCTTGCGCATGGCGTCTACCTGCAGCAACACCGCGGCCACGCCCGACTTCGGGGCGAGATAACCCGTCTTCATGCCGAGTCGCAGGTTGGCGACGTCGGCATCAATGAAGGCCGGGACGGTGTGCAGCCGCGCAAGGGCGGCCGACCGCTCCTCGGGAGTGGTGACCGGCTGGCGGGCGAAGGTGGATGAGAGGGTGGCCTGCCATCCGTTGAAGGTCGGACTTGCCGACCACAGTTCCATGCGGCAGGTGCGGCGCGCGGCGGAGGCCTGCAGCCGGTCGAGCGTGAAGGCGTAGGGAATGGCGGCGTCCGTTCCCTCCAGCTCGGTCGGGTTGATCGCCCGCAGTTCGGTGAGCCACGCATCCTCGCGGGCGCGCCACGCGTCCATTGCGGCTTGGCCGTGATCGCCGAGTCGGTCCATGGGCGTGTCCGGATACGCGACTTCGAACGCCTCTTCGGGGAACTGGTGGTAGTACCCGTCGACGAATTCCTGGGCGACGCGCAGGGCCGTCTTGGCGGACTCCGGTGAATGCGCGGCCGGAGCGCAGGCGACCAGCGCCAGCGAGAGTGCGGTTGGCGCGAGGAGCGAGCGAAAGCGGTTCATGGGGTGATCGCTGGGCATGGAGAGCTGATGGTATGGCGGATCGGGAGTATGGCGCAACCTCGGGTGCCGCGTGAGGGGTCGCTCGAGGGTCGGCAGCGCAGGGCGGGTGTGAGTGCAGCACCGGGCTTGCGGGTCGCGCGTGATCCGCACTATTTCAGTCGCTTCGGGCCGGCATTCCATACCCGAGACGACGCGCCGTCCGATAGTCGCCTGCCCGTCGGATCCGGGCATTTCGTGAGTAGCGCCCCCCAACCCGAGAGGTGAGCATGACCACAGGAACGATCCGACTTCAGCGCGTGCTGCGTGCGCCTCCGGAACGCGTCTACCGGGCGTTCCTTGACGCCGGAGCGATGGCCAAGTGGATTCCGCCGTTCGGCTTCACCTGCACGGTGCACCACATGGACGCCACGGTGGGCGACACGTACCGGATGTCGTTCACGAATTTCGGGACGGGCACTGGGCACGCGTTTTCCGGCCAGTACCACGAGCTGGTTCCACACACTCGCATTCGGTACTCCGACACGTTCGACGATCCAAACCTGCCCGGCGAGATGCAGATGACCGTGACGTTCACGCCGGTGTCGTGCGGCACGGAGCTCTCGATCGTACAGGAGGGCGTGCCGGCCGCGATTCCGCTGGAGATGTGCCATCTCGGGTGGCAGGAGTCGCTGGCGCAGCTCGCGCAGCTCGTGGAGCCGGAGATTCCGGGGTAGCGGGCCGGTTGTTCCCCCGGCGGCGGCCCTGGCGGCTGGTGTCGGACCGCACGTCGTGAGGGGCGCCGGACTCGATGCGTTCGCGTGTTGCAACGATAGGAGTGCTACAGCCGTGAGTCCAACGCACCCCCGCATCATCGGCCTCGTTCGCCTCTTCCGGCCGGAGCTGCCCATCAGTGCCGGCGTGTGCGTCGTTCTCGGTGAGCTGCTGGCGCTGGGCTCCGTTCCCTCGGTGCGGCAACTGCTGCTCGGCTTCGTGAGCTTCTTCTGCATTTCGGCGACGGCACTGATTCTGAACGACTATTTCGATTACGAGATCGACAAGGTCAACGCGCCGGAGCGGCCGCTGCCAGCCGGTATGGTCAGCACGCGCGACGTGGTGGTCCTGTCGATCCTCGTCGCCATGGTCGGCATGGTCGCCAGCGCCTGCATCAGCGGCGCGGCCCTGGCGGCGACGGTCGTGGTCTGGATGGTGGGCGTGGCCTACAACTGGCGATTCAAGCGGACGGGCCTGCCGGGCAACCTGATGGTCGCCTTCTCGGTCGGCTCGACGTTCGTTTTCGGCGGCATCGTGGTCGGCCGTCCGGACGATGCCGTCGTCTGGTGGTTCGGCCTGCTCGCGATGCTGTTTGACTTGGGCGAGGAGATCGCCGCGGACGCGATGGACATCGAGGGCGACCGGTTGATCGGCTCGCGGTCGCTGGCAATCGTGATTGGCCCGCGGAACGCCCTGAAGGTCAGCGCGGGAATATTCCTGGCGGTCGTCCTCGTCAGCCTGGTTCCGTTCGTTCGTCAATGGCTTGCACCGGTCTTCCTGATTCCGATGCTGCTGCTCGACGCCGTGGTGCTCACGGCGACGGCACGCCTGCTGGATGTCACCACCGGCAATCCGCGCGCTGTGATCCGCTGGAATTACCTCGGCGTCTCGGCGGCGATCCTGGTGTTCGTCGTGATGCGGCTGGTCGTCTCGCACGGGGGGCACTGAGGGTCGCGGAGCCCGGCGTGGGAGGCCAGGTTTGGAGGGAAGGCAGCCGGCGGGATATGGGGAGCGAGGCAGATGCCGTAGGTCCTCCACCGGTGCCAGCCCCATGGAGTTCAATCTCGAAACCGCCGTTCCAATTCTCGCCCGGACACCCGAGCTGCTCCGGGCACTGCTCTCGGATCTTCCGTCAGACTGGGTGCACGGCACGGAGGGCGAGGCGACCTGGAGTCCGTTCGACGTCGTCAGTCACCTGATGCACGGCGAGCTCACGGACTGGATGTCTCGCGTGGAGCACCTGCTGGTCGCGGCCGACCTGGTCGTGCTCGGACCGGGCGCGGCACGGCCCGGGTGGATAGCTTGAGAGGCGTTCGCGACCGCCGGCGAGCGGCCCGGCACGATGCGGAACGACACACGACAACGGGAGTCAGGGAATGAACAGGTCTCGCACCCAGCAGCTCAGTCTCGTCACGGCCGCGGTTTTCGGCGCGGCGCCATTGGCGTTTGGCGTCGTCCGAGCGGTGGCATCCGGCGGTGATCTGCGGATGCTGTGGATGGCGATCATCGCCTCCGTCTTTGCCGCCAGCGTCCTGGTGGCCGCGGTGGGCAAGCGCCGGACCCGGCAAGCCGTGATGACGCAGGCGACCGTGATCCTGATTGTCGCGACGCTGCTGGCGGGCGGCCTGGGCTTCATGCTCGGGGCGACAGCGGGGCCGGGCGTGTGGGCGGTGGCGCTCGTTCTCGGTCTCTGCCTGGCGGCCTCGAGCGTCTTCATCGCCGTGTCGCGCTCCAGCAACGGCTGACGGCGCATCAGGCCTGAGTTTCATCGTGATGGCTCCCCATTTCCGGAGGAGAGCATGCAGCTCGGCGCGTTTTCCATCAGTCTTGCGGTGAAGGACATCGCGGCGTCACGGGCCTTCTACGAGAAATTCGGCTTTACAATCTTTGGCGGGAATGCGTCGCAGCACTGGCTGATTCTGAAGAACGGCGACCACATCATCGGCCTGTTCCAGGGCATGTTCGAGCGGAACAGCCTCACGTTCAATCCCGGGTGGGACAGCAACGCTGCCACGCTCGACGCGTTCACGGACGTGCGCGAGCTTCAGCGGCAGCTGAAGGCGTCCGGGATACAGCTCACCGCCGAGGCGGACGAAGCCACCACGGGACCGGCGTTCTTCACGGCCGTTGACCCGGACGGAAATCCGATACTGGTGGACCAGCATGTCTGAGGGAGCGCTCGGCGTCGGCGCCTAGTGCTGGCGCCGTCGCGAGTTTCCCGCCAGAATCCAGCATCCATGCACTCGCGAGATCGCTCGTCATGACGGAGGTTGCGGCGCACCGCCCACCGGCGGCCGGCTCGCCACGCCTGTTCGGCACGTTCGGCGGGGTCTTCACGCCGACGCTGCTGACGATCCTCGGCGTCATCATGTACCTGCGGCTTGGTTGGGTCGTGGGGAACGCCGGCCTGCTGGGCGGCCTGCTGATCATCCTGCTGGCCAACGGCATCACGCTGGCCACCGGCCTCTCACTGTCGTCGATCGCGACCAACACGCGGCTCGGTGCCGGCGGGCCGTACGCCATCATCTCGAAGGCCCTCGGTCTGGAGATCGGCGGCAGCGTCGGGGTGCCGCTGTTCCTGTCGCAGGCGCTGGCGGCCGCCATGTACATCTTCGGATTCCGCGAAGGGTGGCTGTGGATTTTCCCGGCACACTCGCCGCTCCTGGTGGACCTGGTCGTCTTCGCGGTGATCCTCACCGTGGCGTCGCTGTCGGCCAGTCTGGCGTTCCGTATCCAGTACCTGGTAATGGCGGTCATCGGGCTGTCGCTAGTGGCGATTTTCGCCACGCCAGGGGTATGGACCGAGCCGGCCAAGGTGAGCCTGTGGGGCTCGTACCCTGGCGCGTTGCGGACGGCGTTCGCCGGCACCGATTTCTGGCACGTGTTCGCGGTCTTCTTTCCCGCGGTCACGGGCGTGATGGCCGGCGCCAACATGTCGGGCGACCTGCGCGACCCGCGCCGGAGCATTCCGCTCGGTACGCTGTCGGCCATCGGGTTGAGTGCCGTGATCTACGTGGCGCTGGCGTTCTGGTGCGTGCGGGCCGGAACCTCCGAGGAACTGTTGCGCGACTACACGATCATGATGGATCGGTCGCCGTGGGGCGCCGTGGTGCTGGCCGGGTTGCTCGGCGCGACCTTTTCCTCGGCGCTGACCTCGATGGTCGGGGCGCCGCGCATCCTGCGTGCGATGGGCGTCGACCGACTGATCCCGGCGAGCCGCTGGGTGGCGCACACCGCCGCGGACGGCGAGCCACGCCGGGCCACGGCGCTCACCGGTGCGCTAGTGCTCGCCGCGCTGATGACGCGCCACCTCAACGTGATTGCCGAACTGATCACGATGTTCTTCCTGATCACGTACGCCGTGATCAACGTGGTGATGCTGGCGGAGGCCAGCCTCGGCCTCATGAGCTTCCGTCCCACGCTGCGGCTACCGCGCGTGGTGCCGTTGTTCGGGGCCGTGGGCAGCGTGTTCGTGATGTTCATCGTGAACCCCACGTTCGGGCTCGTCGCCGGCACGTTTGTCATTGCACTGTACCTGTGGATCCTGTGGCGGGGCGACCTCCCGATGACGGGCACAGTGCGCAGCGGCATCTTCGAGGCGTTCGCCGAGTGGTCAGCCGCGAAGGTGCTCTCGATGGAGCTCACGACGAGCCGCGCGTGGAAGCCGAATCTGCTCGTGCCCGTGGAGAATCCGGCGGCGGTCCGCGGGGAGTTCAAGTTCCTCACCGAGCTGTGCCGGCCCGAGGGGTCCATCAAGCTGCTCGGACTTGCGACGTCAGATTCCGTCGGTGTTCTGACGCCGCGACTGCAGAATCTCTCCGATGCGTTCCGGCGGCATGGCACGATGACCACGTACTGCGCCGTGGACTCGGCCGGCTACACCACAGGGATCGTGACCGGACTGCAGGTGCTGCGCAGCGCCTTCTTCAGCCCGAACATCCTGTTCCTGCGGCTGCCGGATGCGACCGAGCGGTACGCCGAGCTGCGTGGCGTGCTGCGTGAGGCCGAGCGGCTGCGCGTGGGCCAGTTGCTCCTGGCCTTGCATCCCCAATCCGGTCTTGGCCGCACGTCGGTGCTGAAGCTGTGGGCGCCGCCGAGGGCCGAGGGGCAGGACCTGGCCACGTATCTTCGCGCGGAGAATCTCAACCTGGCGGTGCTCGCGGCGCTGCGCATTGCGCAGGCGTGGCGGACGCCGTTGCGGCTGGTGACAGCGGTGCCGGACAGCGCCGACTCCGCGTCGGCGCAGCGGAACCTCGATGAGCTCATTGATCTGTGCCGGATTCCGAAGTCCGCGGTGAGCGAAGTCATCGTGGGTGACATCGAGACGTGTCTGGCCACCGCGTCTCAGTCGGACCTCGACATCATGGCGCTGCGGCCGGCGGGCGATGGGCTGGGGCCGGACCTCGAGCAGGTCACGCGCATGGTGACGCTGACGCGCTCGTCGTGCCTGTTTGCCGGCGACTCCGGAGCGGAGAGCGCGCTGGCGTGAACCCGGATTGATCTTGCGCTGCGCGGTCATCCGCTCACGGGCACACGCACGCGGCAATCTCAGGCGCCGCCGTATCCCTCGTCGCCGGCCGACCGCACCCTGCCGCGGTGCATGCGAAAGAGCAGCGCGGCGTATCCCGCGGCGAGCACGAAGCCGGCGGGCCACCACCAGAGCGCGACTTGGAGCGACGCCGGTGGGGCGGCCGCGTTGAAGGCGGTGAGTGCGCGCGCGGGTTCGTCGCTCGCGCGAATCATCGTCGGAAAGATCGCGGCGGCCGTGGCGCCCAACAGGCCGAGCAGAAAGGTGGCCGAGCAGAGGAACGCGGCGAGGTCGTGCCCCGTGCGCCGGGCCCACCAACTGACGCCAAGGGCGCACACGAAGACGACGGTCGCGAGTCCGGCGACGGGCCGCGCGGCAAGCGACGGGAAGAACGCCGGAGCGACGTCGGCGGTCATGACCGTGAGCAGCAACCACAGCGTGACGACGACGGGAAACAACCGTCGCGCCGAGGCGACGCTGCGCTCGCGCACCGGGCCGTCGGTCTTCCACGCGAGAAAGAGCGCACCGTGATGCGCGATGGCGGCCAACGCGAGCAGGCCGGCCGAGACGGTGTACCAGTCGAGCAGGCCGAGCGCGCCGTGCGGTGACCACGACTCGAAGAGCGCGAGCGCGAACCATCCATCGGCTTGCAAGGGCACGCCGCGCACCAGATTGCCGAAGGCGGCGCCAAGCAACACGGGCGCGAGCGTCGACGCGCCGGCAAACGTCGCGTCCCAGAACGCGCGCCACATGTGGTCGGCCAGGTGCGAACGGAACTCGATGGCGATACCGCGCAGGATGAGGACCCAAAGCAGCATCATGACGGCGAGGTAGAATCCCGAGAGCCCCGATGCGAGCACCTTGGGAAATGCGAGGAAGAGCAACCCACCCCCGGCGACGAGCCAGACCTCGTTGCCGCCCCAGAACGGGCCGATGGCGGCAAAGACCTGCCGTCGCTCGCGATCTGTCCGGGCCACGAAGAGGTGCAGCGCGCCCGCGCCGAAGTCGAACCCGTCCATCACCACGTAGATGGCGAGGACCAGGGCAACGAGCGTGTACCAGAGCGTCTCCATGGCTCAGCCTCCTCCGCCGTGGGGCGAAGAAGCCGCGTCGGCCGCGCCGACGAGCGTTCGCGGACCGTGCCCGATTTCCGTGGCGACGAGCGCGAGGAAGAGCACGCCGAGCACGAAGTAGAGGCCGGCGAATCCGAGGATCGTGAAGACCGTCGCGCCGGCATGCACGGTGGGCGATCCGCCTTCACTGGTGCGTATGAGGCCGTAGACCAGCCAGGGCTGGCGGCCGAGCTCGGCGGCCATCCACCCGGCCGTATTGGCGATGAAGGGAAACGGAAAGGCGAGCGTGAGGATCCAGAGCATCCAGCGCTGGGCGTGGAGCGTGCCGCGCCACAAGAGCAGCGTAGCGAGCGCCATGATGCCCATGAAGATCGTGCCGAGGCCGACCATGACGTGAAAGGCGTAGTAGAGCAGTTCGATGTTGCCCGGCCAGTCGTGCTCGGGAAAAGCGGTGAGGCCCTGCACGTTGGCGGAGAAGTCGCCGTACGCGATCCACGAGAGCACGGCGGGCAGCTCAATGGGGTTGTCGAGCTTGCGCTCCTCGACATTGGGCTGACCGACGACGGCGAGCGCGGCGCGCGGGCCGCTCTCGAACCGGCCTTCCATGGCCGCGAGCGTTACCGGCTGGTGCTCGGCGACAAGCCGGCCCTGCACGTGCCCCGTGGGGAAGGCGACGAGCGCCGAGGCGACGAGTCCGGCGACAACGCCGGTGCGGAGCGAGGCGCGCGCGACACCGACGTGCTCGCCGCGCAGTGTCCACCAGGCGCCCACGGCCGCCACCACGAACGCGCCGGTGACCGTGGCCGCCACCTGGTTGTGCAGGAACTGGCTGACGGCCCACGAGTTGAAGACGAACTCGGAGAGCCGCGCGATGCCGAACGTGCCGTCGGCGGCCAGCGTGTAGCCGACCGGGTGCTGCATGAAGGCGTTGGTCGCGATGATGAAGTAGCCCGAGAGCCAGCTGCCGAGCAGCAGGACACAGGCGGCGGCGAAGTGAAGTCGCGGGCCAAGCCGGCGCTCTCCCCACAAAAGAACGGCGATGAAGCTCGATTCGAGGAAGAAGGCGAAGATTCCTTCCATCGCCAGCGTCTGGCCGATCACGCCGCCCGTGCGGGTGGTGAAGGCGGCCCAGTTCGTGCCGAACTGGAACTCCATGGGGATGCCGGTGACGATGCCCATGGCGAAGGCGAGCCCGAAGATCCGGATCCAGAAGCGCGCCGCGTCGTTCCAGGCGGTGTTGCCCGAACGGAGCGCGATGCCCTTCATCACGACGACGAGAAGCGCGAGCCCCATCGTCAGCTGCGGGAAGATGTAGTGGAACGTGATGGTGAAGCCGAACTGCAGGCGGTGCCAAAACAGGGGATCGCTCATGATGAACGATTCGCCCGGTGACCACGGCTGTCAAGAAAGCGCGGCGCGTTCCGCCAACGCACATTCCCCCCGTCGCCGGAACTGGCGACGGGGGGAACTGGGTGCTCGCGGGGTCGTGGTGCGTTACTTCTTCACTACAGGCCGGAGCACCATGAAGTTCTCGATGCCGAACCACTCGTGCTTGTACAGCGCATCGACGTCGGCCATCGGGGTCGTGAGTCCATACGCCTTGGCCAGCTTCAGCTCGAACGTCGCGTCGATCGTGCCCGGGGCGAGCATCGGCAGCGTGGCCACCATCTCCTTGGTCATGAACGGCAGGAGCACGACGTTGCGATCCTTGGCCACCTGGGCGCGGCCGATCGGCACCAGCAGGTCGTGCGACACCGGCTTCGTCGCGCCGAAGAGCTTCGGATCGATCGAGATCTCGAGATAGCGCGGGGCAAACTCATGCTTCTGGTCGACGATGATGCGCGTGACCTTGCCTGCCGCGACGCCATCGCGGAACTCGGCCTGCCAGCCGCGGACATCGGCGACGTTCATCAGCTTGAGGCCCGCGACGTCCTTGATGGCCGCCAAGCGGAGGCCGCGATCATCGAGCGAGGTCGGATGCGTCGTCGCAGTCTTCACGTCGTTCTTGACGACAGGGGTGGACATCGGGCCCTTGTTGATGGTGTTGTTGGTCATGTGATATGTCTCCATACGACGCTGGTTCGAGCGGGCATTGCCATCGTCGGGGCCGGCGAAATCGGCAACCGCGATCCCGGGAGAGCACACGGGGCGGGCAACGCGGGACGGCGCCGTGGCGCGTCCGGGCTTGAGGTGACCGCCGTAGAGGGGCTGGCGATCCGAATCCAACCACTGCGCGAAAGACTCAGCGTGTGATTGATATAAGTATAATAACCACAAACACTTGCGATGTCAACCCGCGCACCGCGAAAAACCGGATAACGCTACCGCGGCACCACCGGCAGCACGACGTGCGAGGGGTGCGCGGCGTCGTGCAGCAGCCGCTGGTGGGCCACCACGAACGTGGAGTCGCGCTCGTTGTTGCCGCCGGTGTTGAGGTTGCGGTCGTACTTGGGGAAGAGTGCCGACGCGATGCTCACCCGCAGGCGATGCCCGGGCGCGAAGACGCGCGACGTGAACCAGAGGTCGATGTCGTAGCGTTCCACGCTTCCCGGCTCGAGCGGCGTCACCCGGTCGAATCCTTTCCGGAACCGCGCCCGCGCAATGCCGTCCTGCACGCGCTCGGCGTGCCCGTCGGGAAAGACGTCGAGCAGCATCACTGTCCAGTCGGTGTCCTTGGCATCGGTGGCGGCCCACAGCGTGGCCGACATCGGTCCCGTGACCTCGAGGGGCGCGGTGAGCGGCTTCGACGTGAAGACCAGCGCGTCGCGCCGCGAGGCGTTGAGCGCCGTGAAGTCCTCGTTGAGCGAGGTCTCGAGTTCACGCGAGTCAATGAGGTACGGCGTGGGATTGGCGGGGTCGTACGTGAAGCTGTCGGCCGCGGCACCCGAGGGCGGCAACGTGTCGAGGAGGCCGTCTCCGGCGCTGGTCGCCGCGTGGCCGTTCGACGACACGTACCACTTGGTGGCCCGCGCGCGCGCGAGCGGCCAGGCCGCTTCCTTGCGCCACGCATTGTCGCCGAAGACGAAGATGTCCACCGGCGGCTCCCGGTCCACACCGTTGTCCTTGCCGAGCAGGTAGTGGTCGAACCAGCGTAGTTGCAGGTCGCGCGTGGCGACGCGCGACTGCGGCCCGAACTCGCCGGCCACGTAGTCCACGCCCTTGTGCGCGCCCGGGCCCATGACGAGCCGGATGAACGGATGCCCCGGCACCGCGTTGAGCGCATTGGTGAAGTCAATGGGGCCGCGCGAGTCGTCGTACCAGCCGGAGATCTGCAGCACGGGCGCCCGTACCTTGGCGATGTTCGTGCTGGGCGCGTGCTCGCGCCAGTAGGCGTCGATCATGGGATGCTCGAGCCAGCGATCCCAGAGCGGCACCTGGCCGCACCCGAGCGTCTGCGGCAGGGTGGCCAGCGGCAGGTGCATGAGCGCGCCGCCGATGTCGAGGTCGTCGATGTTCTGCATGGTGCGCGCACGCATGAGGCACGCCCATGCCACGTTGATGGGCGAGAAGACCATGTCCTCGTAGGGCACGATGCGCCACGGGTCGCCGCTGGCCGCGGACGGCGCGATGGCGGCGAGATGCGGGGGCGCACTCACGGCCGCGTACCACGCCAAGCGTCCCTCATCCGAGTGGCCGATCAGCCCCACCTTGCCGTTGGCGCCGGGCAGCTTGGCTGCCCACTCGACGGCATCGTAGCCGTCGCGCACGTCGGTATCGTAATCGCCGAAGTCGTTGCCGTCGGAGAGATCCCGCCCGCGCACGTGCTGCGCGATGAAGATGTAGCCGCGCGACGCCCACCACGTGCCGGCCGGCCGGATGACGCGGCGATATGGCGTGCGCTGGAGCACGACGCCGTACGGTCCCTGCCCGACGGGGCGCGCCACGTAGCTGACGAGCCGCGCGCCGTCGCGCGTCGTCATGAAGACCGCGGTGTCCTCGGTGACGGCATACTGCGAATCAGAGACGGCGCCGGGCCACAAGGCGTAGTACTGCTCGACGACGAACGGCGTCGTGCGGCGCACCAGCCGGATGCGCCGGCCCGCCGGTTTGCCGTCGGCGTACATCAGGCCCGCGAGCGTGTCGCCGTGCCACGTCGCGCGCAGCGACTGGCTGCCGCCGTCGGCCAGCACGAGCGAGTCGCCGGCCGTCGTGATCTGCGTGACGGCAAGCATCGGCTCGCCCGTGCGCCGCCGGATGGCGCCCGCGAAGCCGGAATCGTGCCCCGCGAAGTGCGCGAATCCCATGCGGCGCCATCCCTCGAAGCCGTCGCGCGCGGTGGAGCCGACGGCCACGTAGGCGTCCCAGTCGCCGGTGAGCGCGGCTGGGCCGCTGGGCGAGCAGGCGCTCGCCGCCACCGACAGCGCGAGGACGAGTGCGCGGCTTGTGCGCGGCTTCAATCCCTTCATCTACGCCTCCGATGCCATGCGTTGCGCGCGACGCCGCCCCGCGTACAGAATGCCGATGCCGACGAGGTTCATGACCACGATGACCGTGGCGATCTTCAGCGCAAACGTGCTCACGCTCTCCACCTTGATGATCGGGAAGACCGACAGCACGATGTAGAGCACCGTCATCAGGAGGCCCGACCCCGAGGCGATGCGCAGCCAGAGCGCTGGCCGCGGTGTGACGCCGCGCAAGCCAAACAGCGGGATGGAGAACATCACGACGTACGTGAGCGCATAGAACATGCCGCCCGCGTTGAACAGGAGCTGGAACGCCTCGGCCTGCCCGACGCCGATGAGGCTCAGCACCGACAGCCCGAACGAGCACGCGCCCACGAGCAGGATCGAGTTCACCGGCGTCTTGTGCCGGGCGTGCAGCCGGCTGAACCACGCGGGCAGCAGGTTGTCCCACCCGGCGACCATCGGCAGGCGCGTGACGGCCGTGAAGCTGACGCTCACCTGCGCCACGCGCATCGCCAGCGTCATCAGGATGGCGATGGTTACGAGCGGCCCGGCAATGCCGAACGGCCCGAAGCCGGCGCGCAGCACCTGAGGCAACGGCCCGATGAGGTCGATGTCGTTGGTCGGCACGTAGGCCACGACGGTGGCCGTGCCGAGCACGAACATGAGCGCGATGATGGGCGCCGCGATGAGCACCGAGCGGCCGACGGAGCGTGCGGGCGACCGCGTCTCACCGGCGAGGATGGCGATGTACTCGAAACCGCCGAGCGCACCGAAGCCCAGCTTGCCGAGGATGTTCAGGTTGAAGAGCGTGAACGCCGGCACCGAGGTGCGGAACGGATGGAACTCCCGGAGCGTGCCCGTGACGAGGCCGAGCACTGGCAACAGCAGCAGCACGCCGAAGATGACGAGCATGAAGACGCCGCCGACGTTGTGCACCCACTTGCCGACGGACAGCCCGATGATCGCGGCCGAGACCATCAGGGTGAGGATGACCGCCGAGGCGAGCGTCACGAACCAACTGCTCGAGGTCATCCAGGCCGCGTTCGGCCCCAGCGCGTAGCCGAGGTACGTCGCGGCCTGCAGGCCGATCTCGGACGTGAAGACGATGACGTACAGCCAGAGGTTCCACGCCAGCAGGAAGCCGATGGTCGGGTTGAAGCCCAGCTTGGCCCACTGGTACAGCCCGCCCTCGAGTGGCATCAGCTTGTTGAGGTACATCACCACGGCCGCTGACGGCAGGTAAAACAACAGCAGCGCCAGCAGCCAGAGGACCACGTGCGACGGCCCGAGCTTGCCGGCGACGCCGATCCAGGTGAGGCCGACAATGAAGAGGATCTGCGTGAGGGCGAGGTCGCGGACGCCGAGTTCCTTCTTCAGCTCCGCGCTGTGCGCCACGACGCGTGCCTCGGCCTGCGCCAGCTCGGCCGTGGGTGATGGCGCGTTGCCGGCGCCGCGGGGTTCGTCCGTCATGCGGTCGCCTCGCCGAGGATGTCCCAGAGTCGCGCCCACGCCTCGAGCCCCTCGTGCAGGCGGTGGATGCGGAAGAACTCGTTGGGGGCGTGATAGTCCTCGTCGGCCACCGAGAAGGAGAAGAAGACGGTGCCGATGGACATGTGCCGCTGGAACAGCTCGCCAATCGGCACGGTACCGCCCATGCGCACCACGAGCGGGTGCACACCGTACACCGCATACAGCGCGGCATCGGCCGCCTTGAGTGCGAAGTGATCCGTGGCGATGTGCGCCGCCGGCGTGCCGTGGTCGCCAGGTGAGATGGCCAGACGCGTGCCGGTCGGCACGTGCGCCTCGAGATGGCGCCGCACGAGGGCCAGCACGTCGCCGGGATCCTGGTCGGGCACCAGGCGGCAGGTGAGCTTGGCGTGGGCTTCGCTCGGGATCACCGTCTTCTCGCCTGGTCCCTGATAGCCGCCCCACATGCCATTGACCTCGACGGTCGGCCGCGTCCACTGGCGTTCGAGCGTCGTGTAACCCGGCTCGCCGACCACCGCGGGCGCGCCGACCTGCGTGAGGTAGCGCTGTTCGTCGAACGGAAGCGCCGCGATGTCGGCGCGCTCGGCGGGCGTGAGCTCGCGCACACGATCATAGAAGCCCGCGACGGCCACGCGCCCATCCGGCAGGTGCAGCGAGGCGATGAGCTGCGCCATGGCGTGCAGCGGGTTGGCGATGCCGCCGCCGTGCCGCCCCGAGTGCAGGTCCTTGGCGGCGCCGGTGAGCGTGAACTCGAGCCCGGCGAGCCCGCGGCTTGCCACGGTCAGCGACGGTTCGTCCGTGCGCCACATTGCGCCGTCGGCCGAGAGCACGACGTCGGCGGTGAGCAGATCCTTGTGCTCGGCGATGAAGGCGTCGAGATGACGGCTGCCGATCTCCTCCTCGCCCTCGAACAGGAACTTGACGTTGATGGGCAGGGCGTCGGAGGTCGCGAAGAAGGCCTCGGCGACCTTGATCGGGATCAGCATCGGTCCCTTGTCGTCGGAGACGCCGCGGGCGTAGAGGCGGCCGTCGCGCACCGTCGGCGTGAAGGGCGGGCTCTGCCATTTGTCCAGCGGATCCGGCGGCTGCACGTCGTAGTGGCCGTAGACGAGCACCGTGAGCTTGCCGGGCGCGCCGAGCCACTCGCCGTAAACGACGGGGTTTCCCGGCGTGGCGATGGTGCGGACGCTGATCGGACCGGCGGCGGCGAGCGCCGTGGCCACCCACTGCGCCGCGTCGGCCATGTCGGCGGCATGCGCGGGGTCGGTACTGATGCTCGGTATTCCCGCGAACTCGACGAGCTCGGCAAGGATGCGTTGGTGGCTCGCCGCGAGCTGCGCGAGCACTGCCGTGTTGGCCATCACTTGCCGCCGTCGATGGAGAGGACCTGGCCGGTGATCCAGCCGGCCTGGCTGGACGCGAAAAAGAGCACGCCGAACGCGATGTCATCGGGCGAGCCCAGCCGCTTCAATGCGATGCGGTCGACGAGCGCCTTCTGTCCCTCCTCGCCATAGGACTCCCACTGCCGCTCCGTGGCGGCGTTGGAGCGGACGAAGCCCGGCGCAATGTTGTTGACCGTGATGCCCCACGGACCGAGTTCGTGGGCCAGTTGCCGCGTCAGGCCAATCTGCGCGGCCTTGGCCGAGGCGTACGCCTGGATGCCGGTGAGACTGATACCCAACCCGGCGCCGCTCGAGATGTTGACGATGCGGCCACCGCCGGCCGCCTTCATGCCGGGCGCGACGGCCTGCGCGCAGTAAAACGCGCCCGTGACGTTGACGTCAAAGATGGCCTGCCATTGCGCGGGACTCACGTCCTCGAGGGGTTGCCCGACCTGGCCGAGGACGCCACCGGCGTTGTTGACGAGGATGTCCACGCGACCAGAAGCAGCAGCCGCCTCGGCGACGATGGCGGCGACCGCGTGCTGGTCGCGCACGTCCACGGTGCGTGCGGTGCAGGTGCCGCCGACGGATTCGCACAGCCGTTGCGTCTCTGGCAGTTCATCGGCGATGACGTCGCAGGCCCAGACGGCCGCGCCGCGTTCGGCGAACGCCACGGCGATGGCGCGCCCGAAGCCGTGCGCCGCGCCGGTGACGAAGACGGTCTTGTCGTTGAATTCAAGGTTCATGCGGTGCCTGTTTCGCCAAGGGTAGCGACCAGCGCGTTCAGCGTATCTAATGATTGTGGGCGTTCGCCGTGCTCGACCTCGTGGATGAGCGCGACGAGCCGCGCCGTCAGCGGCGTCGGCACACCGGACTGGGCGCCGAGCGTCACGACGATACCCAGCTGCGCATCGACCTCCGTGGGCCGCTTTCGCACGGCCAGGTCGCGCCAGATGCCGCTGTGCGTCTTGGCCGAGCGGCGGTTGTGGGCGACGAGCGCGTCGAGCGACTGCTCCGCGGCGTCGGCGGGCGCGGTGGGCAGGTACGCGGCCGGGTCGAATCCGTCGAAGGACTCGGGGCGCACGCCGCGCGCCTCGGCGACGGCGAGGATTTCGCGGGCCAGGGCGATGTAGAGTGCGCGATGCTCCGGGCGGGCGAGTGCGTCGGCGATGGAGTCGTTGGTGAGCGCGGTGGCGAAGAGCATGGCGCCATAGGCCTCCTTGCCCCAGAGAAAGCCCCAGATGTTCGGCGTGGCGATGGCGCGCTCGTCGAAGTCGCGCCAGGCGTCGCGGATGGCGAGAACGCGTGGCGTCACCTGTCCGGCGTGCGCGCCCATGGCTTCGCCGACGACGACCGCCGCGCGGCCGCCATAGAGAATCACGCCGGGTTCCAGGTAGTCGGCGCCGAAGTTGACGAACGCGCCGACGGTCCGTTCCGCACCGACCACCTCGGCGATGGTGAGCTCATTGAGCCCGTTCTGGGCCGACACGACACAGCCCGACGCGCCCAGGTGCGGGAGCAGTTCGCGTGCCGCGCCCGCCGTGTGGTGCGCCTTGGTCGCGAGGATGATCGTGCCCCATTCGCCCTGCAGCGTGCCGGGCGTGAAGGCCGGCACGCGCACAGTGAAGGTCGCGATGGGGCCGGTGATGGAGAGGCCGTCGCGCGCGATGGCGACGACGTGCTCGTCCACGTTGTCGACCATGGTGATGTCGTGGCCGGCGCGCGCAAGGTACGCGCCCAGGGTGCCGCCAATCGCGCCCGCGCCCCAGATGAGCGTCCGCATCGTCGGTGGCGCCGCTAGGGCGCGTCGCCCCACGAGCCCGTGAGCAGGGCGCGGGTTTCCTCGACGGCCACCTGCCAGAGCGCGAGCATGTCGTCATCGGACCGCTGGTACAGGCCGCCGTAGTTTCCATCGCCGAGGTATGTGCGCAGGGCCACCGGATCGAGCGTGCGCACGCGCGTGAGATCGACCATGGGCCGCTGCGCTGCCGGCATCGCGACGCCCGGCAGCCGCGTCCACGGGAAGTTCTCCATCCAGGAGCCGTGCGATGCCACGGGGTCAATGGCCTGCACTTGGGCCCACGTGAGCGGCGCGTTCCACCAGTTGTGGAAGAGCACGCGGCATCCGGCGTGGTCGGCGGCCCATTCCTGCGCGAACTGCTGCACGGCGCCGTTGCCGCCGTGTCCGTTGACGATCAGGATGCGGCGAAAGCCGCTGTGCGCCATGCCGTCGAGGATATCGCGAACGACGCGCAGGTGCGTCTCGACGCGCAGGGAGATGGAGCCGGGGAACTCCCGGAAGTACGGTGTGACGCCGTACGAGACCACGGGAAAGACCGGGACGCCGAGCGGTTCGGCGGCTTCGGCGGCCACGCGCTCGGGCAAGATGCAGTCGACCGTGAGCCGCAGGTGGCTGTGCTGTTCGGTGCTGCCGAGCGGAAGCACGGCCCGATCATCGCGTTGCAGGTAGGCTTCGACCTGCATCCAGTTCATGTCGCTGATGCGCACGTCGGCGTCCGGGTTCCGGGTGAGTCCGGGGGAGAAGATACTGGCTGGTTGCGCGGGTGGGGAGGAGTGTGAGGCGCCGGCCGGGCTGGCGGAAGGGCCGAAGCCGAGCGCTATTTCAGCAACGACGGGTTTACGGGCAGGCCGGTCCGGGGTTCTCACACCGATGGTCCGAGGCAAGGAGCGCACAGGGTGTGGATCGCGGTGTTGGACTTGGCGGGGAGCCGCCTGAAGACCGCCATGATCGCCGGGCGAACCGCGGCGGTCGCACGGCTATTGCCGAGTGTCCTGCTTGCCATCGGGCTCGCGGGCTGCGCGTCGCGTGCACCGCGGCAGGTCGTGCAGACGTCCGTGCAGACGTCCGTGCAGGCGCCGGTGCTGCAGGCCCTGCCGTCCAAGGCGACGTTTGCTTGGGTACGTCCGAACGAGCTCTTCGCCGACGCGACGTCGGCAGACGACGAGAGCGCCGGCACTGGGGCGGCGCGGCTGATCCGACTCGATATCGAGGTCCTGCTCAAGGGCCAGGGCTGGGCGCTGACCACGGCCGATTCGGCCGACTTCGTGGCAAGCGTCGCCATCGCAAATCGCACGACGTGGCGAACGGAGGAGCGAAACGCGCCGGGCGGCGGGACCCTGGTGCAGGTCTGCGACCAGACCCGTACGAACGGACGGTGCCACACGGTGGTGCAGCCGGCGACGGTCACTGTGCGGGTGCCGGTGTCGGAAGGGCAGGCGCTGTTTGGCATGCGCCGGCGTCAGGACGGCGCGCGGCGAGCGTGGGTGAGCGGGACTGCCAGTTCCCGCGATGCCAGCAGCGTCTTCCTGAAGGAGTTGATCGCGATGCTGCGTCCGGCGGCGGCGAAGCAAGTGTCCCGTGGTGGCAGGTGACTTTCACACCGGAGTGCTCCATGAAGCTGAATGCCAAGGCGCTAGCGATCACGTTTGGACTACTGTGGGGCGGAGCGGTCTTCCTGGTGGCGCTGTGCCACCGGTTCTCGCCCGACTACGGCGTCGATTTTCTGCGAGTGGTCGCCTCGATCTATCCCGGCTACCACATCGCGGGCATGAAGATGGGGATCGTCGGCACCCTGTACGCGATGCTCGATGGCGCGGTGTGCGGCTTCCTGATTGCCTGGCTGTACAACAAGCTGAGCGACAAGGCCGCCTAGGTCAGGGCTCGCGCCGGGCGCGGGCACATTCTATTCCGGCGTTGCGGAAGCCATCTTTCAGGCTGGAGATGACTTCCCTTTGGAGTGCACGTCCATGGCCAGCGTCAATACCGGCAAGAAGCGCATAGCGATCCTCACGGGCGGCGGCGACGTGCCCGGGCTCAATCCCGCGATTCGCGCGGTGACCATCCGCGCCCTGCGAGAGGGCTGGGACGTGATCGGCCTGCGCCGAGGCTGGGCCGGCGTGATGGAGATCGTTCGCGAGACGGACTACGACAACAGCAACAATTTCCAGTTCCTCACGGAGGAGATCGTCAACCGGGCGGGACGCACGGGCGGCACCTTCCTGCACACGTCGCGCACGCGGCCCAGTTCGGTGAAGCCCGACGCGGTGCCGATGCACCTCAAGGACCGGTACACCCAGCCGAGCAACGACCTGACGCCTGAGGTCCTGAAGAATCTGGGCTGGCTGGGCGTGGACTATCTGATCCCGATTGGCGGCGATGACACGCTGAGCTACGGCATGCGGATGCACCAGGAAGGCGTGAAGGTCATCGCCATTCCGAAGACGATGGACAACGACGTGCCGGGCACCGACTACTGCATCGGGTTCAGCACGTGTGTGACGCGGACGATCGAGATGGCCCACCGGCTGCGCACGTCGGCCGGGTCGCACGAGCGCCTGCTGGTGATGGAGGTGTTCGGCCGCTACGCCGGCTTCACGGCGATGCTCCCCACGATGGCCGGTGCGGCCACGCGCTGCGTGATTCCGGAGCACGAGTTCAACCTCGACATCCTCACCGAGATGCTCATGTACGACCGCAACCGGCACCCGAGCAAGTACGCCGTGGCGCTCGTGTCGGAGGGGGCGGTGGCGCAGGGGGGTGAGCGGATCTGGAAGAGCAGCGTGACCGACGCCTTCGGGCACGCCAAGCTCGGCGGCATCGGCGACCTCGTGTCGGATGAAGTGCAGAAGCGTACGCCGCAGTACAACAACGGCAAGGAAGTGCACATCATCAACCAGAAGCTCGGCTATCTGGTGCGCGGCGGTGACCCCGATGCCATGGACTCGATCGTGCCCATGGCGTACGGCAACCTGGCGCTCGACTTGCTGCTGCAGGGCGTGCACGGCCGGCTGGTAGTGGTGAAGAACGGCTGCTACGGCAACATTCCACTCGAGGTCGTGACGAGCACCAAGAAGGTCGTGGACGTGGAGCGCTTCTACAACACGGAGCGATACCGTCCGCACTTCCACAGCTTCGACCTGGCTCCGCTGTTCATCATGACGAGCGAGCGGTGAACCGCGGTGTCGTCGACGGTGCCGGTGCGACCGGCGTGCCGCGGTGCTAGGCCTCCAACTCCTGCCCGTGGTGCTCAGCCTGCTGGTGCTCGGTGCGCACTTCTTCCGGGCTGGCCACGTCGTCATGGTCGCCGTGGTGCTGGCGCTCGTGGCCCTGCTCGGCGTGCGGCGCCAGTGGGCGGCGCGCGCGCTTCAGGTCGCGCTGGTGCTTGGCGCGGTGGAGTGGGTGCGCACGCTGGTGCGGATCGCGGCGGAGCGCGTCGCCGTCGGCCAGCCCATGCTGCGGCTGATCCTGATTCTCGGCAGTGTCGCCCTGCTGACCGCGAGTTCCGCCCTGGTCTTTCGCACCGAGCGGATGCGACGGCGGTACGCGTCGCGTGAGTCCCAGAAATCGGGCGGCCCCTGAGCGCGTTGCCCTGACGGTGCGAGCGACTGGCGCGCGCGGGGCCGGTGTCCCAATATCGCTGATCCCCGGGGCGGAGGCCGCTCGACAGTCCTCCGGACAACATCAGCCAGGAGCATCGCATGAAGCGCGCCGTCGGCATCGGAGGGATCTTCATCAAGTCCAAGGATCCACAGGCGCTCCGCGCGTGGTATCGCGAGCACCTCGGCATGGACGTCCAGTCGTGGGGGGGCATGACGTTTCGCTGGCACACGCCCGACGCGCCGACGCCGGACGGCGCCACCGTCTGGAGCGTGAGCGACATGAACTCGGCGCATTGCGCGCCGAGCACGGCGCCGTTCATGGTGAACTACCGCGTCGATGACCTGCACGGTCTGTTGGCGGCGCTGCGCGAGGAAGGCTGCGACGTGGACGCCAAGACCGACGAGTCCGAGTACGGCAAGTTCGGCTGGGTGATGGACCCGGACGGCAACCGCGTCGAGTTGTGGGAGCCACCTGTTGGACCCATGGACTAACATCGTGCGCGCGAGTTTCAGATTGCGCGTCATGGCCGTCGCCGCTGCGTGCCTGCTGGTCCGGAGCCTGGGCGCTCAGCAGAAGACACCCGCCGCGCCGTGGGTGAGCAGCTTTGGCGCCGGCATCGCCATCACCAGCGGCAATACGGAGACACAGAACGTCAACTTCTCGTTCGCGAGCAGGTACGATCCCAAGACGCGGCTCGTCTTCTCGTCGGACGCGCTGTACCTGCGCGGGGAATCGAACGGCACGCGCCAGGTCGACAAGGCGAGCGCCGGCGTGCGCCTCCAGTTTGGCGTGACGGACCGCGCGTTCACCTTCAGCGAGGTGAGCTACCTGCGCGATCCGTTCAAGGAGCTCACATACTCCATCGCGCCGGTTGCCGGCGTCGGCTACCACGTGGTGCGCCGAGCCGACGTGCACCTGAACCTCGACCTGTCAGCTGGCGGCCAGATGGAAAGCGGACCAGCCGGGAGAACAGCGGACGGCGCGTTCAAGGCCGGGGAGACCTTTGATTGGGCCCTGTCGAAGACCAGCAAGTTCACACAGAAGTCGACCGGCATCTGGAAGATGGAGGACGTCCGCGACGCGCTCTACCACTTCGACGGCGGGTTGGTGACCACCATCGCCGGACGTGTCGACCTCAAGCTGGCGTACGTCTACGACTACAAGACCAGGAAGCCATCGCCCACGGTCACGCAGGGTGACAGCGCGCTCTTCGCGGCGCTGCTGCTCAAGTTCTGAAAGGAGCGCCAATGCAGGCATCCGTATTCATCGCGACGAGCCTCGACGGCTTCATTGCCCGGCCGAACGGGGACCTCGACTGGCTGCCCACCGACGCGGAAGATCACGGGTACGATGCGTTCATGGCGAACATCGACACGATCGTGATGGGGCGGGGCACCTACGAGAAGGTGCTGACGTTCGGCGCGTGGCCGTACGGCACCATGCCCGTGGTGGTGCTGACGAGCAACGCGGCCGCGCTGGGTCCGCTGCCGGCGCCCACGGTGACGGCGATGGGCGGCGCGCCAGCCGAGGTGGTGGCGGCGCTGCACGAGCGCGGTGCGACGCACCTGTATGTAGACGGCGGCATCACGATCCAGCGCTTCCTTGCGGCCGGGCTGATCCAGCGCGTGATCATCACGCGCGTGCCGGTGCTGCTGGGGCGCGGCATCCCGCTGTTCGGGCCGATGGAACGGGACATGCGACTGCAGCATGTCCGCACGCATGCCTATCCCAGCGGACTCGTTCAGAGCGAATACACCGTGACTGACCCTGACACCGAGACGTAGATGCGCGACCGAAAACAGCTGACCATGAACGACGACACACGACCCCGCGCGATCGCCTCGGTGCGCGAGTATTTTGCCGAAAACATGGATGAACCGATCGGCGACCTGAAGGCCGGCCTTCTGCTCGACTGGTTCGTGGCGGAACTGGGCCCGGCCATCTACAACCAGGCCATCGGCGACGCGCAGCAGTATCTCGAGGAACGGGTGGCAGACCTGCCCGCGATCTGTCACTACCCCGAGAACCCGCGCTCGGCCGCGGTGCGGAGGAAACCCTCCTGATGGCGTCGGACCTCGAGTTTGTCACCCATGTGTGCGAGCAACTGCGCGACGTGCCGCGGATCTCGCACCGCAAGATGTTCGGCGAGTACGTGGTGTATGCCGGCACGAAGGTGGTTGCGCTGATCTGCGACAACCAGCTCTTCGTGAAGCCCACCGATGCCGGGCGGGTGTTGCTGGGCACGCCGACGGAGGCCCCGCCGTACCCGGGAGCGACGCTTGCCTTCCTGGTCGAGGATCAGCTGGACGATCGGGAATTCATGGCGACGCTGATCACGGCGACGGCGCGCGCGCTGCCGACTCCGAAGCCCAAGAAGAAGAAGGCGAGAACGAAGCCGCGCTGACGCGCGTCAGAATTCCCAGGTCACGCCGGCGCTCGGCAGCCGCTTGAGCAGGACGACCGCGCTCCGGGTGACCCAGAGGCGCCCGGACGTCACGGTGGTGTGGTAGTCCCAGGACGACGGGTTCTCCGTGTCGAAGGCGTTGAAGAGATCCACGAAGAACGCGGCCTTGCCGCGCGACGTCGTCACCTCCCGCGTGAACCGCGCGTCCACCCGGTGGTACCAGGGCATGCGCTGTGGGCCGAGCGCGGTCACCGGTCCCCACCGCGTGATCACCACGGGGGTCTTCACGCCCTTGGCATTGCGTGTCGTGTCGACCTCGAACCAGACGGGGGCTTCGGGCCAGCCGGAACGCACCTGCCAGGCAATCGCCATGCGCCATGACGTGCCGGGTGGCCGGTACGAGGCATCGAGGTAGAACGTGTGCGTCTGGTCCCACGTGCGCGCCACGTCCACGACGCCGACGCGGTCGGTGACCCGCGACTTGGCGTAACTCGCCGCCCAGTCGAAACCGTGCGCGCCAAGTCCATGCGCGCTGAACTCCACGCCGGTGGCGTTGCCGGTCGTCGCCGGCAGCAGGACGCGGTCGAGTTCGAGTTCGGGGAAGACCTGCACGGTGGCGCGGAGGTTGATGTAGCGCGGCCGCTCGCGCACGATGCGCCGCTGATAGGCCTCCACCTTGGTCACCGCGACCAGGCCGAACCGGTGCTCGATCCCGGCCACCCGGTGCTCGGCGACGTCTTCGCTGCCGAATTCCGTGATGCCGTCGTGCACCTGCAGGCCGTACAGCTGCTGCGGCTGAGCGTAGCGACCGGTGCCGAGGCGCAGCGTGGTGCGGGGGCCGAGCGTGACCATGACGTTGGCGCGCGGGCTCATCGACTCGTCGTTGCTCCAGGACGCTCGGTCGTATCGGACGCCGAGTTCGGCGACCAGCCACGAGACCGGGCGCACGCGCGGCGCCAGGTACAGCCCCCATTGCGTGCCCTCAGCCGGGCGCGCGACGGACACAGGCACGCGAATGTTGGCGATCGTGTCGCCCTGGAATTTGCGCTCGCTGCGGAGGGCGGTGTACGTGTAGTTCGCCGACATCGGCCGCACCTGTCCGCCCCACTTGAGCGCGAACGCGGACTGCGGCGCCCAGAGCCAGTCCTGCCGAACGCCGCTCATCGAGAACCGGCGCCGGTCATCCACGGTCGAACGGAAGGCCGAGATGACCTTGGCGTCCCCGGAACGGTCCCAGCGGAGTGCGCCGACGGAGGCGACGGTTCGGGCCGACAGCTGCGGCGAGTACGCGGCGTCCCACGTCACCCAGCCGTAGGCGCTGCCGTATGCGCTGTTGATGCCACCGTCCTTGACGCGGTAGTGCAGGTTGTCGTCGGCCCAGAGCAGGTGCGCGGCGAACTGGTGCTTGAGCCCCTGCGTCCACGTGACGGTCGCGAACGCATCGCCATACCGCGGCGAGATCGAGTCGGCACTGCCGGCAAGCTTGAGGGCGAGGTCGAGGTAGCCGCGACGCGCGGCCACGAGCCAGCCGCCGCGGCCATCGGCGAATCCGCCCTGCGACTGCAGGCGGAGGTTGGTGACGGAGATGCCAACGGAGGTGCGCAGGCGGTCGGTGCGCGGCGTCGCGGACCGGATGGCGAGCACGCCGCCAAGCCGACCGCCGTACTCCGCCGTGAAGCCGGCGGTGACGAGGTCAATGCCGTCCACGCTCTGCACGTCGAGGATCGACAGTGCGTTGTCGAAGTCCTTCATGTGAAAGGGCTCGTACAGTTCGAGCCCGTCGAGCGACACATGCAACTGGTCCACCTCGGCGCCGCGCACGTGGAAGCCGGCGCCGTACTCGCCCGAGGTCAGGCCGGGCAGGCGCGCGATAGAGCGAAAGAGATCCTCGCCGAGTTGCGGACGGGTAATGATCTCGTCGCGGCTGAGCGAGTGCGCCGCGCCGCGCGCCGGCGAGAGCAGGCCGAAGGTGCCAGAGGTCACGTGCACGGTCGAGAGGCGCGGTGGCGCCGAGTCGGGGCGGGTGCGGGTGGAGTCGGGCGCGACCTGCGCCGCGAGGCTCGCCGTGCCGAACCACAGCATCGCGCCAAGGACCGCGCCTGACGAGGCGGAGCCGAGCAACCGGGGGCGGCGGCGCAACACGATCACGGCACGAGGATACGGTGTCGCCGGGTGGTTCGGCAACCCACGAGGCGATCGGCACCGCGTCGAGGTAAGATTCGGAGGCAACGTGCCCCGGGAGGAGGTCGTGTGGATTGGCCGATTGTTCGCCGCCGCGTCGTGCGCGGTGCTGGTGCCGTTGACGCTCCTGGAACTGCGTGTGCCAGCGTCTACCGCATATCTCCTGCCTGACGCCGATGCCGCGCGCGTCGACGCCACGCGCCCGGTTGTTCCCTTCACACGGGCTGGCACGCGGCTCGCGTGGTACGGGCACTTTGTGGCAACCGGCACGATGGACGCGGCCGTCGCGCTGCACCTGCCGCCAGGACGTGCGTACCGCATGCGCCTGAGCGTCGACGGGGAACGTCGCGAGGCGCAGGCCACGGGCAGCCCCGGCGAGATTCGCGTGTCATTCGGCACCTTCACGGTTCGCGACACCGGGTACAAGCGCATCGAACTGGCGCCAGCAGATGGTGAAGCCGCGCCGGCCCTCGAGGTGCGCGCACTGCTGCTCGACGGCGCAGCGAGCGCGGCGGCCCACTTCAACCTCGACGCGCGCCGCAACGCCGCGAGCGTGCACCTGCGGTTCGCCACCGACAGCAACGAGCTCGTCACGGGGTTCTACAATGCAGTGACTGCGGTGGATGATCCCGTGACCACCTATTACATGGCCGCAGGGTTCTCGCGCGGCTACTTCGGGATGCAGGTGAACTCGCCGACCGAGCGGCGCATCATCTTCTCGGTCTGGGACGCCGCCAACGGGACCAACGCGGCCGACCGGAGCACGGTGGCCGCCGAGAACTACACGCAGCTGTTGGCGAAGGGTGACGGCGTCGTGGCCGAGGTGTTCGGCAACGAGGGAACGGGCGGCCACTCGCACCTCGCGTACCCGTGGAAGACTGGCTCCACGCAACGGTTCTTCGTGACGGCCGCCCCCGACGGTTCCGCCACGGTCTACAGTGGCTACTGGTTCCATCCGGAACGGCAGGCCTGGCAGCTCATTGCATCGTTCCGTGCCGCCAAGGACGGCCACGGACTGCGCCGCCTGTATTCGTTCAGCGAGAACTTCGGCGGCAGCACGGGCCACCTGCGCCGCAAGGCGCTCTTTGGTCCGCAGTGGATTCGCCGGGCCGACGGGTCGTGGCGCGAACTCACGACCGCCACGTTCAGTCACGACGCGACGGGCCGGGAGAACCGTATCGACCGCTTCATGGGCGTGGAGGACGGACGATTCTTCCTGAGCCATGGCGGCTTCGTGCCCGGGTATACCACGAGCGGCAGCACCTTCACGCGCTCGGCCAGCGGTGTGCCGCCATCCATCACCCTTCCAACTCTCGCTTCCACCCCGAGGCCTGACCGATGATCGAGACTCCGCAGGTGGCGCAGTCCGTCGAACGAGAGATCGCGTTCATTCCGCTCACCGGGGAATGACGCCAGCGCTCCGGCTGGCGCAGCTGGACGACGTGCCGGCGCTCAACGCGATGATCGAATGCTCCGCTCGTGCGCTCAGTGTGGGCTACTACACGCCGGTCCAGATCGCGGCACTGGTGTGCCACGTGTTCGGCGTGGACACGCAGCTCATCGCGGACGGGACCTACTTCGCGGCGTTCGAAGGACCAGCGCTCGCGGCCTGCGGCGGCTGGAGCCGCCGTCGCACGCTGTACGGTGGTGACCAGCGGCTGATGGGCGGCGTGGACTGGCTCGATCCCGCGGTGGACGCCGCCCGGATCCGCGCCTTCTTCGTGGCGCCCGCGTTCGCGCGCCGAGGCATCGGGCGGCAGATTCTGGAGCAATGCTGCGCCGCGGCGGGCGCGGCTGGCTTCACGCGCCTCGAGTTGATGGCGACACTGCCCGGCGTGCCATTCTACGCGGCGCTTGGCTTCCTTTCGGTACGCGATGTCGTGGACACGCTGCCCGACGGCACCACCGTGTCCTTCGTGCTCATGCAGCGTGCTGTTTCTCCACTCACGGACGGGCGATGAACTGCAGACTCCTGATGGTCCTGGCCGTGGGCGTGGCATCGACGTCGCTGCCCGCGCAATCGGCCCAGCGGACGCTCGCACTGCCGCTGCGGCAGTCGTCACTCGACGCCACAGCGGCGACCGCGCCTCTCACGTTGCTCGAGGTGTCGCGGCTGGACCGGTACATCGGCGCCGGTGTGCGCGACGTGCGATGGTCACCCGACGGCGGAACCGTCTATTTCCGGTGGCCGCCGCAACCGAAGACGACCGACGATCCGGAGAGCGATCCGTGGTGGCGGGTGGACCAGCTGGGGCGCGGCGCCGAGTTGGTGCCCGACTCGCTGGTCTGGCGGATTCCGTCGGCACGGGTGGAAGGGAGCCGTGACGCGAAGCTCGCCGCGTGGGAGTGGCGGGGGCGCGTGGTGGTGTGGGATGCAACACGCCGCGGCGGGGACGATGTGCGCGTGGTCGCTGAGGGGGCACAGCCGGCGCGGCATGTGCGCGTGGCGTTGTCCGGGCGGGCCGTCGACTTCATGCTCGGCGAGGACCTGTATCGCTGGGAGGCCGATGCCGGAACGGTGCGGCGTCTCACGAAGACGATGCATCGCGCGGCCGACGCGCGGACGGAGGCCGGACGCTGGCTGGCCGACCAGCAGCTCGACCTGTTCGACCTCGTGCGCGAACGCCGCGAGCAGAAGGAGGCCGCAACCGCGCGCGAGCTGCGCCGCGACCCGGCGGCGCCGCAGGTGATTCCCGTGCCGGAGGGAACGGTGGAGGACGTGCAGGCCTCACCGGACGGCCGGTTCTTCTCCGTGCGCACCGTCACGACGGACCGCCGTCGCCCGCCGACGCTGTTCATGGACTACGTGACCGCGTCGGGGTACGCCGAGGCGAAGGAGTCGCGCGCCAAGGTCGGCGAGCCGCGTGACGTCGTGCGCCTTGGCATCGTGCGGGCCGATGCAGGCGTCGTCGCGGACAGTGCGAGCGTCCGGTGGATCACGTTGCCCGAGGCGGCGGGCAAGCCCGTGAACATCCACGGTCCGTGGTGGAGCATCGAAGGCGATCGCGCGGTCATCGAGGTGGTGACCCGGGAGGACAAGGACCTGTGGATCGCGCGGCTCGACCCCGAGACGGCCACGACGCGCGTGATCGATCACCAGCACGACGATGCGTGGATTGCCGGGCCGCCCATCCAGTCCATCAACACGCAGGCGGGGCTGGTGGAGTGGCTGCCCGGCGGGCGCCTGGTCTTCGCCTCGGAGAAGGGCGGATGGAGCCACCTCTTCCTCGCCGAGCCTGATGGCAGCGTGCGTCCGCTCACCAGCGGCGCGTGGGAGGTGCGCACCGCGCAGTTAAGCCGCGACCGCACGAGCTGGCTGCTGATGGCCTCGCGCGAGCATCCCGCGGACGATCACCTGTACACCATGCCGGCAGCCGGCGGTTCCCTGATGCGTCTCACGAGCGAGGCGGGCCACAGCGAGGGCGCGCTGTCACCCGATGGCAAGCGTCTGGCGGTGACGTACTCCCGCAACGACCGGATGCCGGACCTCTGGCTCCGCGACGCGACGCCTGCGGGCGGCGCGGTGCGCGTGACGAGCAGTGGCACTGACGCGTTCTGGCATCATCGCTGGCTGCGGCCCGAGACGGTAACGTTTCTGCATCCCGACGGCGGTCCGTTGTGGGCTGGTCTGTACAAGCCCGCGACGCCCGACCCGCGCAAGCCAGCCATCGTCTACGTGCACGGCGGCGGCTACCGGCAGTTCGCCAACCACGGCTGGTCATACTACGGCTTTAGCCACGCCTCGCACTACGGAATGATCAACTGGCTGGTGCAGGAAGGATACACGGTGCTCGACTTCGACTATCGCGGCAGTTCGGGGTACGGCCGCGACTATCGCACCGACATCTATCGGTCGATGGGAGCCAAGGACGTGGACGGTGCAGTAGCCGCGGCCCGTTGGCTTGCGAGCACGCAGGGGGTCGACCCCACGCGCATCGGCATCTACGGTGTGTCGTACGGCGGTTTCATGACGCTGATGTCACTGTTTCGCTACCCGGGCGTCTTTGCGGCGGGCATCTCCGCGGCGGGCGTCACCGACTGGGCGCACTACAGCGACGAATGGACGAGCCGCATCCTCGGCCGGCCGGTGGACGCACCGGATGTCTACAAAGCGACCAGCCCCATCTATCATGCCGCGGGTCTCAAGGACGCGCTGCTGATCGAGCACGGACTGGTGGACGACAACGTCGAATTCCAGGACGCCGCGCGACTGGTGCAGCGTCTGGTGGAACTCGGCAAGCCGTTCGACGTCATCTACTATCCCACCGAACCGCACGTCATCGAGGGCGAGGCGTCGCTCATCGACTTCCACAAGCGCCTCGTGGCGTTCTTCACCAAGCACCTGCTGGATCGCTGACGGATGACGGAGACGCGAACGCACCTGGTGCGGCGCAGCCGCTGGCTGAACGTGGCGACGCTCACGTACAACCTGCTCGAGGGGGTCGTGGCGATCGCCAGCGGCCTGGTGGCGGGGAGCGTGGCACTCGTCGGCTTCGGGGTGGACAGCGGCATCGAACTGGCGGCGAGCGGCACCGCGCTCTGGCGGCTCAATGCCGACGCCGACGTGGCGCGCCGTGAGGCGGTCGAGCGCGTGGCGCACCGGATTATCGGTGGACTGTTCCTGGCGCTCGCCGCCTACATCACCGTGGAGGCCGGATTGTCGCTGTGGCATCGCGAGGTTCCCGACGCGAGCCCGGTCGGCATTGCCTTGGCGGCAGCGTCGGTGCTGATCATGCCGATGCTGGCGGGCGCGAAGCGGCGCGTGGGCGAGGCGCTTGGCAGCCGGGCGCTGACCGCCGAGGCGCGGCAGACGTCGCTGTGCATGTACCTCTCGGCGATCCTGCTGGGCGGGCTGGTACTCAATGCCTGGCTCGGGTGGTGGTGGGCCGATCCGGTGGCGGCGCTGGCGATGGTGCCGATCATCGTGAGCGAGGGGCTGGAGGGGCTGCGGGGCGAGCCGCACTGCGCGGACGGCTGCCACTGAGCGGCACTGGAAAGAGCACTCGACCGTCTCGAGGGGCATCTGGACGAACTGCAGGCACAGGAGAAGAAGCATGTCCCCAAGACACGAAAGCGCTGACACCGCGCCGCACGGCGACCTCGTCATCACGCGCACCTTCAACGCGACGCGCGATATGGTGTGGAAGGCATGGACCGCGCCGGAGCGATTGGCGCAGTGGTGGGGGCCGACGGGATACGAGATAACGGTGGCGTCGCTCGACCTGCGGCCGGGCGGCGTCTTTCTCTACGTCCTGAAGGCCCCGTCGGGAGACGAGATGTGGGGCAAGTTCGTGTACGGCGACATCACCCCGCCGGCGCACATGTCTTTCGTGAACTCGTTCTCTGACAAGGACGGAGGCATCACGCGCCACCCGTTCAGCGCCACGTGGCCGCTCGAGGTGCACAACGACTTCACCCTCGTGGAGGCTGACGGGGGCACGACGCTGACCCTGCGCGGCAGTCCGGTGCGCGCCACCGTCGGGGAACTCGCGACCTTCCGCGAGAACACCGCCAACGTGAAGCAGGGCTTCCAGGGAACGTTTGCGCAGCTCGACGCCTACCTAGCCGCCACGCAGGCCTGATGGCAGCGTGACGGCGCCGACCATCGTCAACGTCGGGTACCGGTCCACCAACTACTGGGTGGTGAGCGCGGGGCGTTCGCGCCTGCTCGTGGATCTGGGCTGGCCGGGGCAAGTGGGCGCACTCGAAGCCAACCTGCGAAAGGCCGACGTGCCGCTCGCGGAAATCACGCACGGCCTGGCGACGCACTATCACATGGACCACGCGGGTGCCGCGCAGGACCTGAAGCACCGTGGCATGCAGTTGATCGTCACGCCGGAACAGGAGGCGTACATCGCAGCGATGAAGGAGTTCATGAAGGCGTCGGACGCATACACCGAGATCACGCTTCACGACAACGTGCCCATGTCCTGCGAGGCGAGCCGGGCGTTCCTGCGCTCGCTCGGCTTCGACGGCGAGATCGTGCATACGCCGGGACACAGTGCCGACAGCGTGAGCCTGGTGCTCGACACCGGTGCCTGCTTCACCGGCGACCTGACGCATCCGATGTTCGTGACCGAGGAGAGCGCCGAGATGGTCGCGCAAAGCTGGCAACGGCTGCGGGCACGCGGCGCGACGATGGTCCATGCCGGGCATGGACCGGTGCGGGTGATGTAGGGACAGGGTACGACAGGGTACGACAGAGGGGGCAGCGATGGTCGCTGCCCCCTCTGTCACGTTGCTTGCAGCCGGTGCGGCGCTACTTCGCGAGGTCTCGCACAGCGGCGGCCAGTTTCTGCACCCTGCTGCCGTCGTTGGAGTTGCCGGCGTCCGCGTCGAGCCGCGATGCGAGCGACGATAACATCGCGGAGCGCGGCGCGCCGAACGTCGCCTCGGCGTCGGCCAGCGACTGGCGGGCGGCGGCGATGCGGGCCTTGCCGAGTCCGTTGGACCGCTCGAGCTGGTCCACGTACGCGCGTGCCAGGGCAAAGCTGGCGGGCCAGATGAAGCTGGGCTGACCCTGCGTGTTGAGATAGTCGAGGTGCACCGTCCGGGCGGCGTCAATCTCGTTCTGCGAGATGAACGCGCTGGGGGTCAGCTCGAAGACGTCGAGGCCCCGCGAGATCTCCGAACTCACCATGACGCCATTGTACCAGTAGACCGACCACGTGCCGCCATTGCCCATGCGGTTGGCGTCCACCGGCCCGTAGTCCTGGAACGCGATCTCCCTGGGGTGCGCCGGATCGGTGAACTCGAAGACGGAGATGCCGCCCTGGTACCACGACTGCACCATGATGTCGCGCCCCGGGATCGGGATCAGCGACCCGTTGTGCGCCACGCAGTTTTCGAACTTGGTCTGCGGCGCCATCATCTTGTAGTAGCTCTGAAAAACCATCTTGCCGTCGACGATCTTGAAGATCGCGTCCGCGCCCCATTCCTTGGGGTCGGAGGCGCGGCACTTGGGCCCGCCGCCGCCGCCCCATTCATCGGAGAAGAGGACGGTCGTGCCGTCGTTGTTGAACGTCGCCGAGTGCCAGTACGAGAAGTTCGAGTCGGCCACCGCCGCGACGCGCCGCGGGTTGATGGGATCCTTGATGTCGAGCAGAAGGCCGTAGCCCTCGCACGCGCCGCCGGCCATGCCGATGGCCGGGTAGAGCGTGATGTCGTGGCACTGCGTCGGGCCCGGACGTGGGCCGTTGCTGCCGGCCGAGCTGATGCCGAAGCGCTTGGCGAGCATGGCGGGCAAGGCCGTACGCAGCGCAGCGCTGTCGGCGCCCGTGGCGACCCGGCCGCCGTGCGACTTGGCGACGCTGTCGAGCATCGGCTGCACGAACTGTGTTGGCAGCACCATTTCCTGATCGAAGAGACTCACGACGAAGTCGCCACGCGCGCGCGCGGCGGCGATGTCCGCCTTGTCGTCGGGTGCCAGTCCGTGCGTGGCGGGGCCGACGAGGTCGTTGAAGATGCGCGGCGAGTTGACGATAGCCGCCTGCTCGGGATGCGCCAGCGGCACCTTGATGACCTCGATGCGGAAGAGCACCGAGTTGGGGTCCTTGTCGGGCGCCACGCTGACGCAGCCGGGGAGTTCAGCGGCCGGTCGCACGCCCGCCGAGCCCGAGATGTAGACGTAGACGTTGTCCTTGTCCTTCGGGTCCACGAGCAGGCTGTGCGTGTGCGAGCCGCGGCAGGTCTGCACGTTGCCGACGTTCTTCGGATGCTCGATGTCGCTGATGTCGAAGATGCGCACGCCGCGCAAACGGTCGCTGCTGACGGCGGTCGGGACGCCCTGCGCCCCGCAGTCGATGCGCCCTGACGTGCCCTCGCCGGAGACGATGAGCAGATTGCGGTAGACGGAGACGTCGCTCTGCGACGCCGGGCAGAAGTAGGCGGTCTTGAGCGTCACGGCGGCCGGGTTGGAAATGTCCCAGACCTGGTAGCCGTTGTAGTTGCCCTGGATGGCGTACTTGCCGAGGAAGGCGAGATCGGAGTTGGTGCTCCCCTCGAACTTGCCCTGCGGCTTGTTGTGCGACAGCACCCGCATGTTCCAGACGGCTTCCTGGGCATCATACTGTCCGGCCCGGAGGCCGACGCGCGGGTCGGGCGACGGCGCCGACCCCGCCATGCCGGCGCCCGGCAGGTGGGCGCAGGCCGCGGCAGCAAGCAGGCTCGCCGCCAGGGCGAGGGACGGGAAGCGTGTGGGGACGGATCGTGCCGACGAGCCATGAAACGCGAGCGGTGATGCCATGGAAATGCCCTCTGCGTGGGAGGCGAATGCAGCAGGTGAGGTGACGGTGCCGAGGCGTCCGTGAAGCGGCGAGGATCCTACTTGTCCGGCCGCGGGCCGGTCATCTGTCCGAGCATCATCTCCATGCGGGCGATCTCGGTGCTTTGGTCCACCTGCACGTCGGATGCGAATTTGAAGGTCCGCTCGTCCTGACCGGCCCCGTCCGTCGCGAAGAGCGTATGGACCATCGTCACGGCGCCCTGGTGATGCTGGATCATGAAGGTGAGGAACAGGCGGTCGAAGTCGGCGCCGCGCGCGGCGTCGAGTTCCTGCATCTGCGCCTCGCTGAGCATGCCCGGCATGAGCATGGTGTGTTCCATGCCGTCCATCTTCATTTTCAGTCCCATCGGCGTGGCCTCGGGGACGGGCTGGTTGCGGTCGCGCAACCAGTCCTGCATCAGCGCGATCTCATCACTCTGCGCGTTGATGATGCGCGCGCAGAGCGTGCGCACCGCGGCGCCTGCCCCATGGCTTGGCGCCCATCGCGCCATGACAATGGCCTGCGCATGGTGGCCAATCATGCCATTCATGAAGTCGATGTCGGCGTTGGTGTACGGCATGCGCGCGCTGTCGGCGCGGGCCTTGGCGATGAACTTTGCGTCGCTTGCCGTAGCCGCCGGCGCGGGCACCACGGGTGCAGACGCCATGGGTGTAGACGCCACGGGTGCGGGAACCGCAGCCGCGGGAGCGCGCACGGCGGCGGCGCAGGCGGCCGAGGCGCACGCGAGCAAGAGCATCGCGCCTGCGCGGCGCGTTCCGACGGGGGGCATAGGTCGTACTCCTGATGCAGGATCCAGGGAAGGCGAGGGTCCGCCCGCAACCCTCAATTATTATCGCGCGATCCGCTCCAGCGTGAGGGGACCGTGCGGCGTGAGGGCCGTCAGCGCCCCCTTGACGACGCTGAACTTGGCTCCCGTCCCGCTGCGGGCGTCGAAGCTGCGAAACCCGCCCCCCTCGGAGGGCATCAGTTCGAGCGCCTGATACGGGCGGGCCCCGAGGTCCATGATGTGACCCGTGCGGTCCCAGGTGTAGATGTTGGTGACGCCGCCGCTGGCGAAGTTGAGGCGCACGGTGGTCTGCAGGCCGCCCTCGGGACCGCGCACGGTGCCGAGCACGTCGATGGTTCGGAACGCGCCGAAACGCTGCCGCCGGCTTTCCATCATCTGCGACTCCTGCGAGGCCACGTCCACCGAGTCAGGACCACCGGGACCCAGGGCGGTGTACAGCGGTGCCGCGTTGCCGTTGACGATGGCCTCGACGATGGCGCGCGAGCGCGCGTTGAGGGCGGCGGCTTCCAGCGATGACGCGGTGTCCCCGCTGGCCATCAACTGGTACGCCTGCTGACCCACGGCCTCGGCCATGAGCCGGTTGTCCTGCGCGCGCAGCACGAGCCGGCTGCCGTCGGCCAGCGCGTAGGTGCCGACGATCGCCGCCAACTGCGCCGGGTCGGCGGCGACGCGCTCGGGCGGCAGGTCGTATGGCTGGCCGAAGACGATCTTCGACACCACTTCCACGGCCGGCGTGGCCTTCATTGACGACACGGTGGACGTGACAAAGATCGTCACGCGGTCATCGACGAACCGGAGCAGTTCGGCCACATAGATGCCGTTGCCGCCGTTATGGGTGACGAGGCGCGTGCCGCGCGACGTCTTCATCACGGCCCAGCCGTAGGCGTATTGCGACAGGCCGAGCGGGCCTTCGTTGACGTATCCGGTCATGAACTTCCGGCGACTCGAGTCGCTGAGCATCCGGTTGTCCCCGAGTGCGTCGTCCCAGCGGGCGATGTCGCCGAGCGTCGTGTGCAGGCCACCGTTGCCGCGCAGTTCCGAGTACGGCGCGCCGGCCATGCTGATGCGATCAACGATGGTGCCCCAGTCGCGGTCGTCCTGGTAGCCGTGCGCGATGCGCCGGGGATCCCACGCCGGCGCCTTGTAGCCGGTCTCGAGCATTCCTGCCGGGCGCAGCACGAGCTCGGCGACGGCGGCTTCGTAGTCCTGGCCCGACACGACCTCGACAATCGCCGCGAGCAGCGAGTAGCCCGAGTTGGCGTAGAAGAACTGCGTGCCGGGTGCACTGCGCAGCGTGGCGGCGAACATGCGGCGCACGTATTCGGCGCGCGTGGTCGGCTCGTAGTCGGTGGGCGAGTAGTCGGAGTTGAAGCCCGCGGTGTGCGTCAGCAGCTGGTGCAGGGTGATGTTGCGCTTGTCGGCGGGGGCGTCGGGAAAGAACCGGCCGATGGCGTCGGTGGTGTGCAGCTTCCCCAGTTCCTCGAGGCGCAGGATGGCGGCGGCCGTGAACTGCTTGGTGATGGAGCCGAGGTTGTAGACCGTCGCGGAGTCGGCGCGGATGCCTGCGGCGCGGTTGGCGAACCCATAGCCGCGCAGGAAGACGGTGCGCCCGTCGCGGCGCACGAGGACGCCGCCCGTGTAGCCGAGCCCTTCGAGGCGTTTCATGTAGGCGTCGATGCGCGTGGAGAGCTGCGCATCGGTCGGCGGGGATGCGGCGCCCTGGGCCCGTGCGCCGCGCAGCGGAAGCAGCAGGCACAGGGCGACGGCTGTACCAATGATGGTGCGCGCGCGGAATGCGGGGGTCGGCGTCATTGGCGGGTGGGTGAGGGGGACGTCCGTTCGATTGGTCACCTCGGCGGGGACGACCGTTGCCTGGGACGCGTCCAAGGTAGCACCCGGAGCCAGACGAAATGCAGGCGTGGTCGCAGGTCCGCAGCGCATCGAATCGACGCGCATCAGGTGGCGGTGCGCGGCGCGTACACGTAGATGGCGAAGCGGCCGTTGACGACGGCGGGGCACGAGGACGACCTGCTGGCATGGCCCGCTGGTGCCCTTGAAACGTACGGGCGATACTAGGGGGGCGGTCACCGCATCCACCCGTGCCCGAGGAGTCGCTGCATGCACCTGAAGAATATCGCGGCCATCGTCCTACCATCCCTGCTGGCCTGCGCCTCCGGACCGCGGCCGGCGAGTGTTGCGCCAGCGGCCGGAGACCCGGCCGCCAGCGGCACCCTGGCGCAGGTCTACTACTGGCGCGCCAAACCAGGCAAGCTCGAGGAGTACTCGCGCTACATCCGTGAGCTCGCCGAGCCGATTGATCGTGTGGCGCAGCGGCACGGCGCCTTTCTCTCGGTCACGACGTACCTGGCGCACGACACGCTCAGCGCGTGGACGCACATGCGCGTCTTCGTGCTGCGCGACTCCGCGCAGTGGCGCGCGCTTGGCGGCGCGCTGGACAGCGCGGGCCTGCGCCTCGAGCCCGACAGCGTCAAACGACGGTTGCGCGGCGAATACTCGGCGACCCTGCGCGATCGGGTCGGGGCCGTGACCGCCGAAATCCTGCGCTGAGCGGCCGCGTGTTCCGGGCAGTGTTCGCCGCCGTGCTTGTGGTCCACGCGTTCATCCATCTTCTTGGCGTCGCCAAGGCATTCGGATGGGCCGAGCTGCCGCAGCTCACGCAGCACCTCTCGCGGCCGGTGGGGCTGCTCTGGCTCGCCGCCGCGCTGCTCACGGGCGCCGCCGTCGTGCTGCTGTTCGCGGCGCCGCGCCTCTGGTGGATCGTCGGCGCCGTCGCGCTGCTGGCGTCACAAGGAGCGATTGCGACGGCGTGGGCGGACGCCCGATTTGGCACCGTCGCGAACGTGATCCTGCTCGGCGGTGTTCTCCTCGGGTTCCTGCATGACGGACCCCGCAGCTTCAATGCGCAGTATGCGCGGGACGTGGCCGCCGTGCTGGCGACCGGCACGTCGAACGCATTGCTCACCGACGCGGATCTCGCGCCGCTGCCTTCCGTGGTGCAGCGCTACGTGCGCCAGAGCGGCGCGGTGGGGCAGCCTCGCGTGCGCAACTTCCGCCTGCGGTTTCGCGGCAGGATCCGCAGCGGTCGCGAGGCCCGGTGGATGCCGTTCAGCGGAGCGCAGGTGAACGGCGTCGTGCCGGCCGCGCGGATCTTCCTGATGAATGCCTCGATGTTCGGGGTGCCGTTTGCGGCATTTCACCGGTACGTGGGTGCGACGGCGACCATGCGAGTGAAGGTGGCATCGCTCGCGACGATGGTGGATGCCCGCGGCGCGGAGATGGACGCGGCCGAGACCGTGACGCTGCTGAACGACCTGTGCCTGTTCGCGTCCGGGGCGCTGCCCTTCGTCCACATCCGGTGGGAGCCGATTGATGCGCTGCGGGTGCGCGCCGTCTTCGACAATGCCGGCCACACGGTACGCGCCGACCTGGCGTTCAACGAGGCGGCCGAGCTCGTGAACTTCGTCTCGGACGACCGGGGCGCCATGTCCGCCGACGGACGGACGATCACGCGGATGCGCTGGTCCACGCCCGTGTCCGCATACGCGACCTTCGGCGGCCATCACCTGCCGACGGGGGGCGACGGCGTCTGGTATGCGCCGGATGGCACGTACAGCTACATCCACTTCGAGGTGCGGTCGGTCGAGTACAACGTGCGCCGGTAGCAGGTGGCGCAGGTCGTTAGCTGATGCGATCCGGTTCGAGCCGCTGCTCGACGACCTGCCCGCCCACGACGCTCACGTAATAGGCATTGGCGCCGTCGCGCGCCGCGACCACACGCTTGAGGTCGTCGTTCTCGAAGTAGATGCCGGCGTCATTGTCGCAGGCATAGCCGGGCTTCAGCCAGCCGGAGCCGATCAGTTCGCGATACAGCGGCCGCCGGGCGGGTTCGGAGTCGTAGTGCGGCGAGTGGCTCCCCTTGAGGAAGCCGAGGCACTGCACCACGGTGAGCGCTCTGGGGCGCGAGTCGGAGGTTCCCTCCTCGAACCAGCAGAGCGACCCGGCGCTGGCGCCGCCGAGGACGATGCCGCGGTGCCACGCCTCGCGCAGCACGACATCAATGCCGTGCGCCTTCCAGATGGCCTGCTGGTTGAGCGTGTTGCCGCCCGAGACGACGATGGCGTCCATCGAGAGCAGCACTTCGTCGAACCCCTGCGTCTGCGTGAGACTCTCGATGAAGCAGTCCTGGACGTATGGATCGACGTCGAGCGGCGCACACGACGTGAAGAAATCGAGCTTCGCTTGGGGACTGTCGGCCGACGCCGTGGGCAGGTAGCCGATGCGCGGCCGCTTCTTTTCCGTCAACTCGGCCATGTAACGAATGAACGTCGTCCGGAAGCAACCGCCGGCGACGAGGATCTTTCGCGTCGGTGGCGCGTCGCTTCTGGCAATGGATGGCGTGAGGTGCGTGGACATGGCGGTCAGGGACGATGGAACGCTTCCGGCCTCCCGGGATCCGGGCGCAGGCGGGACGACGAAATCTCAACCGTTCATGGAGTCTTCGCTACGCCTCGGTGTGCGGGGCCGGGCCGGGGCGTGGGCGGAGGAACCAGCGCTCGGGGCGACCGGTGGGTGGCATGCGCCGGCACGACCATGGCGCCGAACGCCGGGCGGGGCGCGGCCGTAGCCATGCAGGGGGCGTGGCATCGGGCGGCTCCCGCGCCTCTATTTAGGGTCGGCCCGCCACGCGTGCGGCGAGCCGTAAGACCGTCATTCCTCCGCGAGAACCTGCCATGAAGAAGTTGCTGATCGCGTTTGCGCTGGTGTCCCTTGCCGGGGCGTCGGGAGCCCAGGCGCCGGCCGATGCCGCCCGCTGGAAGGCGCAGGCCCAGCGGGTCACCATCACCCGCGACGACTGGGGCATCCCGCACGTGAAGGGCACGTCGGACGCCGACGCCGTCTTCGGCATGATGTACGCGCAGGCCGAGGACGATTTCAACCGCGTCGAGGTGAACCTTCTCAACGCCATGGGCCGGCTGGCCGAAGCCGAGGGCGAGCGCGAGGTCTGGCGCGACCTGCGGATGAAGCTCTTCATCGACCCGGCGGACATGCAGGCCAAGTATGCGGCGAGCCCGGCGTGGCTGAGAACGCTGATGGTGGCCTGGGCCGACGGTCTCAATTTCTATCTCTCCACGCATCCCGACGTGAAGCCGAAGGTGCTGGCGCACTTCGAACCCTGGATGGCGCTCACGTTCAGTGAGGGGAGCATCGGCGGCGACATCGAGAGCGTGTCGCTGCGCGACCTCGCGGCGTTCTACGGCGGCAAGCGCGTGAGCATGGCGCTCGAGGATCGCTTTGCGCCCCACGGCGGCGAACCCGGCGGCTCCAACGGCATCGCCATTGCGCCGTCGAACACCACGAACCACCGGGCGCTGCTGCTCATCAACCCGCACACCTCGTTCTATTTCCGCGAGGAAGGGCAGATGACGAGCGACGAAGGGCTCAACGCGTACGGCGCGATGACGTGGGGCCAGTTCTTCATCTATCAGGGGTTCAACGCCACGGCCGGCTGGATGCACACCTCGAGCGGCGCCGATGTGATTGACGAGTACGCGGAATCAGTGTCGCGAAAGGGTGCCGGCTACGTGTACGCGTACGGTGGCGCCGAACGGCCGGTCGTCGCGGGGACGGTGCGCGTGCCGTACAAGACGGCCGACGGCATGAAGACGCGCGAGTTCACCGTGTACCGCACGCACCACGGGCCGGTGGTGCGCGAGGCCGGCGGCAAGTGGATCAGCGTCCGGCTGATGCAGGAACCCGTGAAGGCGCTCACGCAGTCGTACACGCGCACGAAGGCCAGGAATTACAAGGAATTCCGCGCGACGATGGCGTTGCACACCAACTCGTCGAACAACACGATCTTCGCGGACGCCGAGGGCAACATCTCGTACCTGCACGCCAACTTCGTACCGAAGCGCGATGCGCGGTTCGACTGGACGAAGCCCGTGGACGGCAGCGATCCTGCGACCGAGTGGGGCCCGCTGCACGAAGTCGAGGACAGCCCGTTCCTGCTGAATCCGGCCAGCGGCTGGCTGTACAACAGCAACAACTGGCCCTATACCGCCGCCGGCCCGAGCAGCCCGAAGCCCGCCGATTTTGCCGCGTACATGGACACGAAGGGGGAGAACCCGCGCGGCATCCACGCCCTGCGGCTGCTGTCGGACAAGAAGGACTTCACGCGCGAGTCGCTGCGCGAGGCGGCCTACGACAGCTACATGCCCGGGTTCGCGGAGCTGATTCCGGTGCTCGTCGCCTCGTATGACAAGCTGGCGGCCACGGATCCACTGAAGGCGCGCCTTGCCGAGCAGGTGAAGCTCCTGCGCGACTGGGACTATCGCTGGTCCGTGGCGTCGGTGCCGACGTCGCTCGCGGTGTTCTGGAGCGAGGAGATGGGGACGCGCGTGCGCGCGGACGCCGAGCGGGCGTCCATGCCGGTGGACGAGTTCGTCGCCAAGCGGTCGGCGCCGGCGCTGCAGTTGCAAACGCTGGCCGACGTGAGCGCCAAGCTGGCGGCCGACTTCGGCAGCTGGAGGACGCCGTGGGGCGAGATCAACCGCTTCCAGCGCCTGACGGACGACATCGTGCATCCGTTCAGCGACGCGGGGCCGAGCATCCCGGTGATGTTCGTGTCGGCGCGGTGGGGGTCGCTCGCGTCGTTCGCGGCGCGATCGTACAACGGCAGCAAGAAGATTTACGGCACGAGCGGCAACAGCTTCGTGGCGGTGGTCGAGTTCGGCGACAGCGTGCGGGCGCGGGCGGTGACGGCCGGCGGGCTGCACAGCGTCATCGGCAGCACGCACTTCAACGACCAGGCAGCACGGTACGCCACGGGTGACTTGCGCGACGTCTATTTCTACCCGAACCAGCTGACGGGGCACACCGAGCGGGTGTACCGGCCCGGCGCGCGCCAGTAGGACGGCCGCGCGGCCCGCGATTTGGCGCGGGCCGGGCCGTTGCTGCATCTTGGGGGGCGGGCCCGGGGGCCCCCCCCCGCCGTACTCCCCGTGCTTCGCTTCCAGGTGGATCCCGTGCGCACTCTCCGCTCCCGTTGCCTCGTTGCCGTCAGTGCCCTGGCGACGGTCTCTTCGCTCGTCGTCGCCCAGGCGCCCGCCCCGTCGTCGGCCATGCAGTGGCGGCAGATCGGCCCCACGCGCGCCGGACGGGCGCGCGCGGTGGCCGGCGTCGCCGCGCAGCCCAATGTCGCGTACATCGGCTTCGACAACGGCGGCGTCTGGCGCTCGACGGACTTCGGGTCCAACTGGGTGCCGCTCTTCGACAAGGAGAGCACCGGCTCCATCGGCGCCATCGCGGTGGCGCCGTCCAACCCGAGTGTCATCTACGTCGGCACGGGCGCGGGCATCATCCGTCCCGACCTCGCCATGGGCGATGGCATCTACAAGTCGACGGACGCGGGCAAGCACTGGGCGCACCTCGGGCTCTTCGACAGCCGCATGATCGCGATGATCGACGTGGACCCGCGCGACCCGAACCGGCTGTTCGTGGCAGTGCTGGGGCATCCGTACGGTCCCAACACCGAGCGCGGCATCTTCCGTTCGACCGACGGCGGCAAGTCATTCCAGAAGGTGCTGTATCGCGACGAGTACACGAGCGGCAACGACGTGCGCATCGACCCGAGCAACCCGAACACCGTGTACGCCACGCTCTGGCAGCAGCAGCAGGCGTTCTGGGAAGGCGGCGGTTTCGGCGGCGGCGGCAACGGCATCTTCAAGTCCACTGACGGCGGCACGACGTGGAAGCAGCTGACCGACGGCCTGCCGGACGTGCTGCAGGCGAACATCGCGCTCGCACCGAGCAATCCGCAGCTGCTGTACGCAATGGTCGCGCCGGCGGGCGCGAACGGCGCCTCGGGCCCGGTGGGGTTCTACAAGTCGAAGGACGGCGGCGAACACTGGGCGCTGGCCGTGGCCGGTGCCGACGGCAAGCCGCTGCGCACGGCCGACACGCGCCCGCAGGGGCGCATCGGCGGCGGTGACCTGCCGACGCTGGCCGTGGACGGCAAGAACGAGAACGTCGTCTACAGCGCGTCCACGGTGATGTGGCGCACCGAGGACGGCGGCATGAACTGGTCGGCGGTGCGCGGTGCACCCGGCGGCGATGACTATCAGCGCATCTGGATCAACCCGGTCAATCCGGACATCCTGCTCGTCGTGGCCGACCAGGGTGGTGTCATTTCGGCCAATCGCGGCCTCTCGTGGAGCAACTGGTACACGCAGCCGACGGCCGCGATGTACCACGTGACCACCGACAATGCCTTCCCGTACCGCGTGTGCGGCGGCCAGCAAGACAGCGGCTCGGCGTGCGTGGAGAGTCGCTCGATGGACGGCCAGATCACGTTCCACGACTGGCATCCGGTGAGCATCCAGGAATACGGCATCGCCGCCCCCGACCCGAAGGATCCGGACATGGTCTTCGGCAGCGCGCGCCAAGGCGTGTCGCTCTACAACCGGAAGACCGGCCAGACGACGCAGGTTGGCCCGGACATGTCGGCCCGCGGTCCCAAGGGCGAGGCCTACAACCGCAACGTGCGCACCATGCCGCTCGCCTGGTCGCCGCTGAACCACGACCTGCTCTTCTACGCGTCGAACGCCGTGTGGAAGACGCTCGACCGCGGCAGGACGTGGACGCGCATCAGCCCGGACCTCACGCGGCAGACGTGGGAGGTGCCATCGAGTGCGGGCAAGTATGCCAGCACGGTGCAGCCGGCGCCGATGGGCGCCATCACGGCTTTCTCGCCCTCGCCGAAGGACGTCAATGTGATGTGGGCCGGCACGGACGACGGCAACATCCAGGTGTCGATGACTGGCGGCGCGACGTGGAGCAACGTGACCCCCGCGGCCATCAAGCCGTGGACGCGCATCTTCAACATCGAGGCGGGGCACTTCGACACGCGCACCGCCTACGCCGCGGCCAACACGATGCGCATTGACGACCAGAACCCGCATTTCTGGCGCACGCACGACGGCGGCAAGACGTGGACGGAGATCAACACGGGCATCGCCGGCGGCGCCGAGGCGAACTCGATTCGCGAGGATCCGCGCCAGAAAGGACTGCTCTACGCGGCCACCGACGTGCAGGTCTGGTACTCGGTGGACGACGGCGACCACTGGCAGTCGCTGCGCAACAACATGCCGGCCATCTCGGTGCGCGACCTGACGGTGAAGGACGACAGCACGTGCCTGTGTTCCGACCTCGTGGCCGGCACGCACGGACGCGGCTTCTGGATCCTCGACAACGTGACGCCGCTCCGCCAGGCGGCGGCCATCACGGCGGCGCAGGCCGCCAACGCGGCGTTCCTCGTAAAGCCGGCGACGGCGGTGCGCGTGCGTTTCGGCACCAATGAGCCGACCCCGTGGCCGCCCGAGGTGCCCGCCGGCGAGAACCCGATGCCCGGCGCGATCATCGACTACTACCTGCCGCAGGTGAACAGCGAGGTGAAGCTCGACATCGTGGACGCGAAGGGCGTGGTGGTGCGCTCGTACTCGAGCAAGGATCCGGTGCTCGATCCGCACCCGGCGTTCGACATGGCCGCGTATGACAAGGTCTGCCAGAAGACGCCGACGGCGACCTTCTGCGGCCTGCCGCTCTACTGGCCGGGCCCGCCGAACACGATTGCGGGGAAGGCGGGCATGCACCGCGTGTACTGGGACATGCACTTCGAGCCGTTCGAGGTCGAGAACATCGCGGACGCGGGCGATGAGGAGGCGACGGGTGCCGTGCCGCATCGCACGTACGACGCCGTGAACGCCCCGTGGGCACCGCCGGGCACCTATACCGTCCGGCTGACCGTGGACGGCAAGAGCACCACGCAGCCGATCACGCTGAAGCTCGATCCGCGCGTGAAGTCGCCGGGGCTCGCGCGCGCGCCGCTGGCGACGCGGTCGCGCGAGATGTACGACGGCGCCGTGGCGGCGCGTGCGGCGTTTGAGGGCGCGCGCGCCCTCGCCAGCCAGCTGGACGGGCTGTCGGGCGCTGAAATCGCGGCGTTCAAGGCGCGACTCGACTCGCTTGCCCCGGCGCGCTCACCGAGCAGCGGCCGGGCGGCGGCGTTCCGTCGGCGGTTCGGCGGCGGGGCCTCGGCGCCGACGCTCGAGAGCGTGAGCAACGCGATGATGGCCGCGGCGATGGCGATGCAGGACGCCGACGTGGCGCCAACGGCCAGACAGGTGGCCGCATGCGCGACGGCGCGCACGCAGGCGGCCGCCGTGATGGGCAGGTGGAATTCGCTGAAGGCGAAAGAACTGTCCGACCTGAAGGCCAAACTGAAGGCGGCCGGGCAGCCACTGCCGACACTGCCATAGGGAGCGCCGATGAGACTGTCCCCCCCGGCGGCGGTCGTCCTGATCGTCTCGATGTTCGTCACCGCGGTGGCGGGGGCACAGGCCGTGCCTGCCATCGCGTCGCATGCCGCCGACGTGGCGTTCATGCAGGGCATGATCGGACACCACGCGCAGGCCGTGGAGATGGTCGCACTCATTGACGCGCGCACGCCGAGCCCGGCGTTGCGATCCCTCGGCGAACGCATTGGCGTGTCGCAGCGGGACGAGATCGGGATGATGCAGCGGTGGCTGCGCACGCATGGCCAGCCGGCACCTGATCCGCTGTCTCCCGACCATGCGGGCATGCAGATGGACCACGCGATGATGCCAGGCATGCTCACCGCGGCGCAGATGGCGACACTCGCCGGCGCCAGTGGCGCCGCGTTCGACCGGCTCTTCCTGGCCGGCATGATTCAGCATCACCAGGGGGCGATCACGATGGTGAAGGACCTGTTCGCCACCGCTGGCGCCGGCCAGTCCACTGATATCTTCCGGTTTGCCTCCGATGTGGACGGCGACCAGCGCGCCGAGATCACCCGGATGCGCGCCATGCTCGACGCAGTGCCTCGATAGCGATTCACCGTTTCCCTCTTTCTTCCAGGCCCCCCATGCCCGTGCACGACTTGTCCTTCCGGCGCGCGACGAGCGCGCTGGCGCTCACACTGGGCGTCGCCGTGCTGTCCGCGACGGCCGCCGCGCAATCCGCCAGCACCACCGATCCCCGCGCGAACCTGAAGGCCGGCTGGATGGATGCCGGCGTCGCGGCGAAGCACATGCAGCTGGTATCCACGGCGGCGAAGCCGGACGGCATGTACGACCCCGCGAATCGCGGCAACTTCTCGTTCATGAACTCGGACCTTGCCTTCTCGGGCAAGTTCGTCTTCCAGGGAAACTTCAACGGTTTCCAGATCTGGGACGCTTCGGACCTGAAGAAGCTGAAGCTGCGCACGCTGTACACGTGCCCGGGCGGGCAGGGGGACCTGTCGGTCCACGGGAATCTGCTCTTCATGTCGGTCGAGGAGACCCGCGGCCGCGTGGACTGCATGGGCGGCGGCGTGAAGGACACGGTGAGCGCCGAGCGTTTCCGCGGCGTGCGCATCTTCGACATCACGGACGTCGAGCACCCGAAGATCATCACGCAGGTGCAGACCTGCCGCGGTTCGCACACGCACACCCTGCTCGAGGACCCGACGGACAAGGGGGTCGTCTACATCTACGTGCAGGGCACGAGCGTCGTGCGCTCGCCGAGCGAGCTCGCCGGCTGCTCGCGTCTGGGGCCTGAGCAGGATCCCAACACCTCGCTGTTCCGCATCGAGATCATCCGCGTACCGCTCGCCGCGCCGCAGGACGCGAAGGTGGTGAACGCGCCGCGCATCTTCTCCGATTCGGCGGGCAAGATTGCCGGCCTGTGGAAGGGCGGCGCGCACGGCGAAGGGACGCAGGAGACGTCGCAGACCAACCAGTGCCACGACATCACCGTGTATCCGGCCATCGGCCTCGCGGCCGGCGCCTGCTCGGGCAACGGCATCATCCTCGACATCAGGGACCCGGCAAACCCGAAGCGCATCGCCGAGGCGATCGACCCCAACTTCGCGTACTGGCACTCGGCGAACTTCAGCAACGACGGCAGCAAGGTGCTGTTCACCGACGAGTGGGGCGGCGGCACCAGCCCCCGCTGTCGCGTGACGGACAAGATGACGTGGGGTGCCGACGCCATCTTCTCGCTGAAGGGCAACTCGCTCACGCTTGACGGCTACTACAAGCTGCCCGTGGCGCAGACCGCCACCGAGAACTGCGTGGCGCACAACGGGTCGATTATTCCCGTGCCCGGCCGCGACATCATGGCGCAGGGCTGGTACCAGGGCGGCGTATCGGTGTTCGACTTCACGGATCCGGCGCACGTGCAGGAAATCGCGTACTACGACCGCGGTCCGGTGAACGCGGACACGCTGCACATCGGCGGGTCGTGGGCCGCGTACTGGCATAACGGCTTTTTGTACAGCACGGAAATTGCGCGCGGTCTTGACGTGTTCGAGCTGACGCCGAGCGAGTTCCTGTCGCAGCACGAGATCGACGCGGCCAAGCTGGTGCAGCATGAGGTGAACAACCCGCAGAACCAGATGAAGAACGTCTGGCCGGCGTCGTTCTCGGTGGCGCGGGCGTACCTGGACCAGCTGGTGCGCGGAAGCGGGATGAAGAGCGAGCGCGCGACCGCCGTGGGCCAGGCACTCGATGCGGCGGAGCGGCAGGCCGGCTCGGCGCGGAAAGCGTCGCTCGCGGCCCTGGCAAGGCAACTGCACGGCGAGGCGGACGGAGCCGCGGACGCGGCGCGAGTGCACGCGCTCGCGTCGGCGCTGGACGCGCTCGTGAAGGCGACGAAATAGCCAGCCGGCACGAAGGCGCCCCACCCCGCGACGGACGCGGGGTGGGGCGCGCCGCGCCGCGTGCGGGAGCTACGCGGCCAGTTCCTTGAGCGCCTTCACAAACGCGTCGAGTTCAGCGGTGGTGGTGAACACCTGCGGCGTGACGCGCACGCCGTGCACGCCATTGCCGTCAATGGCCACCGTCCAGATTCTGTACTTGTCGAACAGGATCTTCATGAGGTCGCCGGGCGTGATGCCCTCGACGCCGACGTTGGCGATGGCGCAGGACCGCGCCGGATCCGCCGGGGTGTTGATCACGATCTTCGGCGTGCCGCGCACCTGGCCGGTCCAGTAGCGCTGCAGCCAGCGCAGGCGCGCCTCCTTGCGTGCGATGCCGATGGCCTCGTGAAAGGCGATCGCGTTCTCGATGGCGAGGTCGGTGTGCACCGGGTGCGTGCCCGTATGGTTGAGCTTGCGGATGTCGCCGGCGGGCATGCTCTCGTCGCCGTAGATGGGCCACAGCCCGGCGATGCGGTCCTGCTTCACGTACAGGATGCCGGCCCCCAGCGGCGTCGCGAGCCACTTGTGCAGCGAGGCGCCGTAGTAGTCGCAGTGCAGGTCGGGCATACGGAAGTCGAGCTGCGCGAAGGCGTGCGCGCCGTCCACCATCACCGGCACGCCGCGGGCGTGCGCCATGTCGCAGATGGCGCGCACCGGGAGCACGTGCCCCGTGATGTTCACCAGGTGCGCGATCATCAGGAGGCGCGTCTTCGGCGTGAGGGCATTGGCGTAGACCTGCACCACGTCGTTGTCCGACTTGGGATCCATCGGGACGTCCACGAAACGGTTGACCATGCCGTGGCGGCGCGCCTGCAGCTTGAACTGGTCGATCATGGCGCCATAGTCCTGGTTGGCCATGACGGCCTCGTCACCGGGCTTCCAGTCGAAACCCTGGATGACGGTGTCGAGCGACTCGGTGGTATTGCGGGTGATGATCAGTTCATCGGGCGAGCAGCCGGCCAGCGCGGCGAGGCGCGTGCGCACCCGCAGCTTGTTCTCGACCTGGACGGTGCGCATGTAGCGCGAGCCCATGACATTCACCGTTCGCACGTGGCCGATGAATGCCTCGAGCGTCTGCTCGGGTTGGAAGCAGTAGTAGCCGTTCTCGAGGTTGATGTACTCGGGCGCAAGCGTGAACTTGCCGCGGACCGCCGCCCAGAACGCCTCGTCCTCGGCGAGCACGGCGGGCGCGGTTCGCTGTGCCTGCGCGAAGAGCCGGGGCCCGAGCAGCGCCGCCGCCGAGGCGCCCCCGACGGTCTTGAGAAATTCGCGCTTGTCCATGGGTGACCTCCTCACTTGGTGAATGCGCCCGCATCCACGTCGCGCAGGAACTTGATCGTCCCGCCGAAGTAGAGCGGTCCGTCGTCGTACATGGCCATGTGCCCGCTGTTGGGGCAGAGCAGGAAGCGCCCCTTGGGGAATTGCGTTGCCATCCACTCCATGTGCTTGGGGTCCATGGTGTCGTGCGTCCCGCCGATCACGAGCGTCGGGACGGTGATGTTCTTGAGGTCGGCACTGCGGTCCCAGTTCTCGAGCTTGCCGCTGGCGCCGAGCTCGCTTGGTCCCTGCATGGGGATGTAGATGTCGTTGTTGACGTGCTTCAGCGCCCGGTTCATGCCGTCGGGCCACTCGGCGGCCGGGCGGCGCAGCAAGTGCTTCTCGTAGTGGTTCGGGATGAGGAGCTCCATGTAGCGCGGATTGCCGTAGTCCTTCTTCGCTTCGATGGCCTTGATCTCGGCGAGGACCCTGGGATCCATGGCCGGCATCAGCACCTTCTCGGCGTAGTCGACGTAGGCCGGGATGCTCGACATCATGTTGGAGATGATGAGCCCCTTGAGGTGTTGCTGGTACTTGAGGGCGTACTCCATGGCGAGCAGGCCGCCCCAGGACGAGCCCATCAGGTAGAAGTTCGTGCTGTCCATCCCGAGCGCGGTGCGCACCTGTTCCACTTCCTCGACGAAGCGCGCCGTGTTCCAGAGCGAGGTATCCCTGGGCTGGTCGCTGTAGTACGAGCCCAGTTGGTCGTAGTAGTAGTACTCGACGCCCGCGGCGGGGAAGTACGAATCGGCGGCCTCCCAGTACTCGTGCGTCATGCCCGGGCCGCCGTGCAGCAGGAGCACCTTGATCTTCGGGTTGTTCCCGGTGCGCTTGGTCCAGACGTTGAAGGTGCCCGTCGGGGTGGTGATGGGGATCATGCGGACGCCGCCGCTGTAGACATCGGCGCGGCCGGTGGTGTCGTAGTAGCTGGCGGGGGGAGCTCCCCGGACGTCGTCCTCCGCCTCGCGCGCTTCGCAGGCGGCGAGGGTGCACGTGAGCGCGAGCGCAGCGGCGAGGGGCAGTCTTGGCACGGGATTCTCTGTGGTTCGGGACGCACAAATAGTAGCCGACGCGTCGCCCGCCGGTCAGTCGGCGCGGGGCTTCGCCGAGCCCGGGCGGCGGGGAGTCCAGCGGTCACCCCCGGAAGCCCGTAGAATTGCCTGCGTGGCATCCACCCGCGGGCAAGGAGACCGAGATGACTGTTGGTCGCACTTTGCGAGTCTTCGCCGTGTACCTGGCGGGGCTCGCCGTCGCGCTGCTCTTCGCGCCAAACGTCCTGCTGTCGCTCTTCGGCATGCCGGAAACCACCGAGGTCTGGATTCGGGTGGTGGGCATGCTGGTGGCCGTGCTTGCGCTGTACTACTGGACGGCCGGCCGGACGGAGTTCCTGCCCTTTGCCCGCGCGTCGGTGCTTGCGCGCGGCGCGGTGCCGCTGTTCTTTCTGGCGTTCGTGATCGAGGGATGGGCCACCTGGCCGCTGCTGCTGTTCGGCATCGCCGACGCCGCCGGCGCCGCGTGGACGTGGATGGCGCTTCGCGGCGACGCCTCGTCCTGATCCTGTTCGCCCGCCCGCGCTTCGCTCCCTGTTCACGTTCCCGTTGAGGAGTCCTCCCATGCAGCCCTTCGCCCACCGCGCGCTCATTGCGTGCACGCTCGTCCTTTTGCCGTGCGCCGTCGCGGGCGCGCAGCAGCCCGGCCAGCCAGCGGCGCCGAATCCGCGCGCCGACAGCAATCGCACCGCCTCCCGCCTGGACACCGAGGGACAGACCGCCAAGGCGCGCGAGATTTTCAAGGCGCTCATCGCGGGCGCCCCCGATCCCGCCGCGAAGGCGGCGGCGCAGCGGGCGATGGCCATGTCGTACGCCTTTGACGGCGACTGCGCGAACACCGTGAAGTACGAACTGATGGTCATCGACTACTGGAAGACGCGCGAGCAGGCGGAGCCACAGAACGCGTTCTACCAGCAGGGCGAGATGGCCAACGAGGGCGCGCGCGTCTGCATTGATGCGGGCGACCTGAAGATGGCGGAGAAGTACTATCGTCTCGGCAGCGCACTCGGCCTCAAGGAGCCCGAGCCGAAGACGCACCCGAAGAGTCTGTGGGACTTCCGGCTCGAGCACGCGCTCGCCCGTCTGGCGGCGCAGCGCGGCGACAAAGCCGGGGCGCAGCAGCACGTGGCCGCGGCGCGCACGGCGCTCGATTCGGACAGCGCCATGGCCGCGCAGCAGGAGCGGTTCTTCCCGTACCTGGTCGGCTACGTGGCGTTGTTCACGGGCGATCTGGCGCAGGCCGAGTCGGTGCTGGGCAAGACGCTGGCCATGCAGGGGAACCAGCGCGATCCGTTCATGCACGCGTTGCTGGGCATGACGTTCGAGAAGCTCGGGCAGGCGGACGAGGCCCGGGCGTATTACCAGAAGGCGTACGACCTGGCGACGGCGCACAATCCGCCGGCGGCATTTGCGCGGCCGTTCGCGCGGAAGAAGCTGGGGCTGAAGTAGTCGTCCGCACGCTGCACCTCACACCCTTACCACTCCCTTCGATGCGTCGCCTGTTCTCGCTGGCCGCTGTCATTCCGGCGTTCGTCCTCGCCCAGTCCCCGACCACTCCGCTGCCTGCGCCCGGTGCGCCCACCCGCATGCTCGAGCGCTACACGCGTGCCGAACAGATGCTGCCGTGGAACACCAGCCGCATCAGCTTTGGCGGCACGGTGGCGCCGCAGTGGTACAAGGACGGTGGGCGGTTCTGGTACCGCACCACCACGAAGAACGGCGCCGACTTCATGTCCGTGGATGCCGCGCTCAACGTGGTGCGGCCGCTCTTCGACAACGCGCGTCTGGCCGCCGCCATCACCGCCGCGGCCGACACGAGCTACGATCCCGACAAGTTGCCGTTCACGACCTTCAAGTTCGCGAAGGACAACGAGGACGAACGGCGCATCGAGTTCCGGGCCGGCCGCAAGCGGTTCAGCTGCGACATCGCGGCGTACGCATGCACGGCCATGGACACGATTCCGTCGGAAGTGCCATTTGTGCTGTCGCCGGACAAGCAGTGGGAAGCCTTCGTGATGAAGTACAACGTGTTCGTCCGCAAGCGGGGCGGCGCGGGGGGCGACACCACGCAGCTGACGACCGACGGCGTGCAGGGCTGGAGCTACGGACTCGGTGATCCGTCACCGCAGCAGCAGCTCGCCACGCGGCCCGCGCCGCGCAGGCCGCAGATTACGTGGGCGCCCGACTCGAAGCGCCTGCTCGTGAGCCGCCAAGACTCGCGAGGTGTGCTGACCATGCCGTACATCAGCTACACGTCACAGCGCCCGCGCGCGTTCTCCCAGCCGTATGCGCTGCCGGGAGACTCGGTCATCCCGACCCCGGGCGCGTACATTCTCGACCGCGTGGCAAAGACCAACGTGCGCGTCGACCTGCCCGTGAAGGTGGCGCAACTCTCGCTCGGCGGGTCGCTGCGCGACTCGGTGTGGACCACCGGCTCGGACAAGCTCCACGTGGCCGGCATCACCCGCGCGTCGAAGAGTGCCTACTTGTGGGAAGTGGACGCGGCGACGGGCAAAGCGACGATGCTCGCGCGCGATACGACCAAGACCTATGTGGAGACCTCGCCCCCGACCGACCCAGCCAGCTGGCACGTGTCGCCGGACGGGCAAGACGTCATCTGGTGGTCGGAGCGGGATGGCTGGGGCCACCTGTGGCGACTTGGTGCGGACGGCAAAGTGAAGAACCAGATCACCGGCGGGCCGTGGCAGGTAGGCAAGGTGGTACACGTGGACGACAAGCTGAAACAGGTCTGGTTCACCGCGCGTGGGCGCGAGCCCGACCATTTCGCGTACTATCAGGCGCTGTACAAGGTCGGGTTCGACGGCAGCGGCTTGACCTTGCTGACGCCCGAGGACGTGTATCACGATGTCGAGGTCAGCCCCAACGGCAAGTTCGTGATCGACCGCATGTCGCGCATCGAGAAGCCCACCGAGACCGTGCTGCGCGACATCACGACAGGCCGGATCACGCGCTCGCTCACGAAGATGGATGTGACGCAACTGGCCGCGCTTGGCTGGAAGCCGGCGCGCACGTTCGTGGCCAAGGCGCGCGACGGCGTGACCGACGTCTACGGCGTGATGTACCTGCCGCCGCGCATGGATGCCACGAAGAAATATCCCATCATCTCCAACATCTATCCCGGGCCACAGGTGGGATCGGTGGGGGCGTGGACGTACAAGGGCGGCGGCGAGCCGTTTGCGCTGGCCGAGCTGGGCTTCGTGGTGGTGCAGATTGACCACCTCGGCACGCCGGGCCGGTCCAAGTCGTTCCACGACGCGTACTACGGGAACTTCATTGACAACGGCCTGCCCGACCACGTGGCGGTCATCAAGCAGCTCGCGGCGCAGAACGCGTTCATCGACATCGAGCGCGTGGGCATCTTCGGGCATAGTGGCGGCGCCTTTGCCAGTACCGACGCCATGCTGCGCTTTCCGGACTTCTTCAAGGTGGCCGTGTCGAGTTCGGGCAACCACGACAACCGCAGCTACAACATCTACTGGGCCGAGAAGTACCAGGGGATGCTGAAGAAGGACACCACGCGCAAGGGCGAGGACAACTTCACGGCATCGGCGAACAAATCCTACGCCAGCAGCCTGCGTGGCAAGCTGCTGCTGATGCACGGCGACATGGACGACAACGTGCACCCGGCCATGACGGTGCAGCTCATCGACGAACTGACGAAGGCCAACAAGGCGTACGACCTCGTCTGGGCGCCCAATCGTCCGCATTCGCTCAACGAGCCGTACTTCATCCGGCGGCGCTGGGACTACTTCGTCCAACACCTCCTCGGCATGACGCCGCCGGAGAACTACAAGATCACGCCGCCGGAAGGGAGTGTGACCACCGGCGACAACAACACGCCGGACTGGGATCCGGACGAGCCGCCGGCGCCGGGCGTCAGGTGAGGTGCAGGGCGCGCGCGATGGCGTATGATGCGCCGCTGACCGTTGCGGTCAGCACGGTGCCCCACGCAAGGTCCACGAAGACGATGGCGCGAGGAAAGTCCTTGAGCAGCGCGAGCGCCGTGAGGTCAAAGGCGGCGTAGGCGGCGAGGCCAAACACGGCGCCCATCGCGACCGCGCGGCCCATGGACTCGCGTTCGAGCCCCGGGCGGACGCAGAGCACGATGATCGCCGCGACGTAGATGCCGTAGAAGAGCAGGGCGGGGCCCCACTGCGCGTCGGCGCGCAGCAGGTGCCCCATCTGTGCACGGTAGAAACCGCGGGCGACGACGCCGAGCCAGGTGAGGTCGATGGCGAAGAAGACGACGGCCGTGGCGGCGTAGAGCTTGAGAAACTGGAGCGTGGGCATGGGCATTCCGGCAAAGGGTCGCTGCCTGACCAACGGCGCGCCCGGCGCGCCCGTTCCAGAAACTCCTCGTGGCGGCGCCTCCCCGCCAGTGGCAGGCGCGCGGCACGCCTGAGGCAGACAGCGGACGGACCCGGCGATAGATTCTCCTCCGGAGGGTCATTCATGGGCGGCAGGGTCATCGTCATCACCGGAGCCAGCAGCGGCATCGGCGCGGCACTCGCCGAGCTGCTGGCGTCGCGCGGCCATGCGCTGGTGCTGGTGGGCCGCCGCGCCGAGCTGCTGAAGACGGTGGCCATGCGCTGCGGCTCGGATGCCCTCCCGCTCAGGGCCGACGTCACGCAGCGCGAGGACGTGCGGCGCGTCGCCGCCGCCGCCATCACGGGGTTCGGGCAGATCGACGTCTGGGTGAACAACGTGGGGCAGGGGATCTCGCGGATGCCGTCGGACCTCACCGACGCCGACCTCGACGAGATGATGCGCGTCAACGTCAAATCGGCCCTGTACGGCATGCAGGAGACGCTGCCGCACTTCCGGATGCGCGGCGAAGGGCATGTCATCAACGTGTCGTCCATGCTCGGCCGCGTGCCCATGGCGACCTTCCGCGCCGCCTACAGCGGCGCGAAGCACTACCTCAACGCGCTCACGGCGAGCTTTCGCGCGGAGGTGCAGGAGCAGTTCCCGAACATCCAGTACTCGCTCGTCTCCCCCGGCGTGGTCGCCACCGACTTCGGCAAGCACGCGATGCACGGCGGTCCCGACTCGCGCGACCTGCCCGGCGCGCAAAGCGCCGAAGACGTCGCCGAGGTCATCGCCGGCGTGGTGGACTCGCGGCTGCCCGACGTCTACACGCTGCCCGGCGCGCATGAGCGCGTCACCGGCTACTACTCGTCGCTGGCCGTCGACGGCTGATTCACCCGTCCCCCGACATGTCGTGACCACCATCCACGCGTACGCACGCTACGTCGCCATCGGCGACAGTTCCACCGAAGGACTCGAGGATCCGGACGGCCGAGGCGGATACCGCGGGTGGGCGGACCGGCTGGCGGTGCACGTCAGGGAGTCGCAGCGCGCCCCGCTGCTGTACGCCAACCTTGCCGTGCGCGGCCGCAAGACGCGCGACGTCCGCAAGGAGCAGTTGGCGCCGGCACTGGCGATGCACCCCGATCTCGTCACGGTCTTCTCGGGCGTCAACGACGTCGTGCGCCGGCATTGCGACGTGCCGCGCGTCGCGGCGGACCTCGAGACGATGCTGCGTGCATTCCGCGACACGGGGGCCACGGTGGTGACGCTCACGATGCCCGACCTCGGCGAAGTCGTTCCCCTGGCGCGCCTGATGCGCGACCGCCTGCTCGCGCTCAACGACCGGGTCCGCGCGCTGTGCGACCAAACCGGCGCGTTGTGCGCGGATCTCGCGGGGTCGCCGGTCACGGCCGACATGCGGCTCTGGCATGGCGACCGGCTGCACGCGAACAGCGAGGGGCACCGGCGCATCGCGGCCGCGCTGGCCGAACTACTGGGCCTGCCAGGCCACGATCACGCCTGGGCCGATCCCCTGCCGCTCGCACAACGATCGTCGCTGGCCGGGCGTGCGGTCGAAGAACTTCGCTGGACCAAGGAGCACCTCCTGCCGTGGGCGTGGCGTCACGCGCGCGGCATCTCCTCGGGGGACGGGCGCACCGCCAAGCGGCCGACGCTCGAGAGCGTGGACGAGTCGCTCCGATGATCCGCGATCCGGCGTTCGAGACCCGCGTGCGGGAGAGCTTTGGGCGCCAGCGCTTCATGGCCACGCTCGGCGCCACGCTCGAGCGCATCGAGCCGGGTGAGGTGACCATCGCGCTGCCCTTCGATGCGTCGTTGGCCCAGCAGCACGGCTATTTGCACGCGGGCGTCGTCACCGCGGTCATCGACAGCGCGTGCGGCTACGCGGCGCTCTCGCTGATGGAACCTGGCGTGGGTGTGATGAGCGCGGAGTTCAAGGTGAACCTGCTCGCGCCCGCGGCTGGCACGCGGTTCGTGGCCGTCGGACGCGTGGTCAAGGCGGGACGGACGCTCACGGTTTGCCAGGGCGAACTGCGCGCCGTGCAGGACCACGGCGAGGTGCTCGTAGCCGTCCTGCAGGGAACGATGATGGCCGTGCGCGGTCGCGACGGCATCAGCGACTGACGCGCGACGGCGGCCTACGGGTCGTCGTGGTGCACGGTCCGCCAGTCCTCGCCCTCGGCGGCGCCACGCGTCGGAGCGCCACGCGTCGGAGCGCCGCGCGTCGGAGCGCCGCGCAATCCGGACAGGACGAGCAGGTCGGCGACCTTGTAGTACCGGCCGCCGCGGATCACCGTCTCGACCTTCTGCAGGTCGGTGAGACGCTCCGCTGGCTTGCCGTTCACCACCAGGATGTCGGCCACCTTGCCGACGCTGACGCTGCCGTAGTCGCGGTCATCCTTCATGACACGCGCCGCGTCGATGGTGGCGATCTGCAGAATCTTGGATACGGGAATCCCGGCACGGGCGTACATGTCGAGCTCACGGCGGTACGTCGTGCCGGAGGAGTTGTCGGTGCCGGCGACGAGCGGGATGCCGAACGCGTATAGCCGGCGGATGAGTTGCACGTACGC
>JBBQZD010000003.1:0-53772 GCA_038208045.1 Gemmatimonadales bacterium
ATCCCGGGAATGCGCCTTTTCCGCCGACACGGGACACTATCTCCTCGGCGGCGAGCCCATCCGCGTACGCTGGGACCCGCTGTCGATGCTCAATGAGATGCCGTGCCAACGCGGCGACCAGCGGGCGAAGCGGCTCCCGCACGAGCACAGCGTCTCCCTTCATCATGGATGACTTGGCTCCCCATTCAGCCATACCAACGAGCCCATCGCGATCCGTACGATCGTCGATAAACGCATCAAGCATGTCGGCGCCGTTGCCACCAATCGGGCCGATATGATATCCCCACTCGCTCGTGTCGCGAGCAAAGACGCGTGGCGCTCGTCGCTTACGGCCAGTCGCGACAGCACACGCCAGTGCCAGTTCTTCGTCAGCGACGTTTTCGAAAGGATTCGCCAAGAAATGAGGCAGATCGCGGAGAAGAGCGCGAACGTCGGCGACGCTCTTAAAGCGTGGATGTGAGAATTCCACGAGGTGGAACAGCGTCACCGCAAGCGTAGCGTCCCCACGCTGCAATCGTGAGAGGACGGCCGCTGACGCGTGCTCTGACGGAAAGCGAGCAAGTTGCGACAGGTGATTGGTGTCGAGCAATAGCGCGCGATTGTGGTTCAGTCGAGCCTCATCGATCAAGGGCGTGTGTCGTACCTCTAACGAAAATTCCACATAACCTTTTGACTGCACGTACCGTTTTCTGCAGCCGATCTAATCCTGCTCAAAGTTCGATGGAAATGCCGCAACCGCAAGAGCAGACACGACATCCGCGTGCGGACGACGCGGCGCACTTACGGCGTTATGCTGCAGGCGGTGCAGGGTAAACCGGAAACGAACCGCGGTGCCTACAGCAGGTCGCCAGGACTCCGGACACCAAGACCACCACGGTTCAGCACGTGCGTGTAGATCATCGTCGTGTTGAGGTCCCGGTGACCCAACAACTCCTGCACCGTCCGGATGTCGTAGCCGTCCTCCAGCAAGTGCGTCGCAAACGAGTGACGGAACGTGTGGCAGCTGGCCCGCTTGGCCACCCCCGACGCGTGCACGGCCTCCTTCACCGCCCGCTGCACCACGGTCTCGTGCACGTGGTGACGGCGGCGCTGACCGCTCGCGGCGTCGGTGTGCTCCGTCGACGCGGGAAATACCCACTGCCATGCAAGCTCGCGCCCGGCCCTCGGCGACTTGCGGCCGTACGCCTTGGGGAGCGCCACCCAGCCGCCGCCGCACCGGACGTCGTTCAGATGCCGCCGCCGTACACGCTCGATCTGCTGCCGCAGCACCTCCACCATCTGCGTGCCAAGCATCGTCCGGCGGTCGCGATTCCCCTTGCCGCCACGCACGGTCACCTCGCGCCGCTCGAGATCCACGTCCTTCACCCGCAGCGTGCACCCCTCCATCAGCCGCAGGCCACTTCCATAGAGTAGCTGCGCTACCATCTTCGGCGTCCCGTCCAGCCCCGAGAGCACCCGCCGCACCTCGTTGCGCGTCAGCACCACGGGCACCCGCACAGGCTGCTTGGCGCGCACGATGTCCTCCACCCACCCCAGCGGCTGTCGCAACACCTCCTTGTACAGGAACAGCAGCGCCGCCAGCGCCTGGTTCTGTGTGGACGCTGCCACCTTCCGCTCGATCGCGAGAAAGGTCAGGAACTGCTCCACCTCTGGCGTATCGAGCTCGCGGGGATGACGCAGCCGGTGAAACCGCACGTACCGCCGCACCCAGTCCACATAGCGCTCCTCGGTGCGCGGGCTGTAGTGCAACGCACGCAGCCGCGCGCGGCAATGCGGAAGCAGCTTGGCGGGATCCGACACCGATGACATGCGCCTACCATCGCTCGATGGATCGCGCAATGCGTCATCGTTTCAGTGCAGACGGGGGCGCATCGCCTGCACTCGTAGTGCGCAACCAAGTCGAGCGGCGACGCGCGCTCCCTCAAGCGCCAATCACCCACCGCAGCCGTACTACCCCTGCGCCAATATCCCTCGCAACGCATCCGCCGTCGCCCGACTCTCGGCGTCACCGGTCACGATGTCAATCGCGTCCGCGCTCGCCACACCCAACCCGAGCTCCACCGCCCGCGCGATCTGCTCCTGCTCAAAGATCTTGCGCCCCATGATGGCCTGGTTGGCGCCGAGCAGCTTGAGCATCGCTACCCCCACGGCGTCCACCGCCACCCGATCGTCACCGGCGATCATCACATTGCCGGCCTTCAACTCGCCGCGCGACGGGCCGCCATCAGTGAACGCGGCCACGCCGTCGAGCACCACGAGGTCGGGCCGATACGCGGTGTTGAGCTCGGCGATCATCCGCCGCATGTCGGGCGAGGCATGCATCGACCGGCGAATGGGCTTGGGCGTCAACCCCACCGACAGCTTCAGCGACATGGTGAACACGCCGCCGAACCCGTGCGTCTTCAGGCAGCAGGTGGACACGTTGTAATCGGCGTCTACCACGAGCCGCGGAATCGAAAACCCCTGCGGCCAGTGCTCGCCCTTGAACGTCACCCAGTCGCTGTCGGCAATCTGCTCATAGTCCACCACCTCAAACCGGTGGTCCTTGGCCAGATCAAACGTCCCCTTCTTCAGCATCACGCCCTGCGTCTGCGGCGGGCCGCTCGACTCGCCCAGCGTCACGCTGCGCGCATTGAGCTCGTGCAGCTCGGTGACAAGCTGCGACAAGGTGTCGTTGTGCGTCGAACCTGGGGTCTCATCGGCAGAATTGAAATTGGGCTTCACCACCACCCGCTTGCCCTTCACCGCCTTGAGGTCGAGCAGCTTGAGCGCCGCGCTCACCCCACGCTTGCGGTCCCCGGTGGTCACCAGCGCCACTCGGCTGCGCCGCGGACCGATCACTTGTGCCAGGCCGGCCGTGCCAAGCGCCGGCATCAGGGCCACCCCGGCTGTCACCACTCTAATGAAGTCACGACGGCCAAGTTCGCGCGCGCGCAACACCATGGGATACTCCCGGACAAGGACCGGGGGGCAACGGTCTCCACCCTGAGTCTACGCCCGGCGTCGCGGGTGCGCTGACGCGGCCCCCAGCCGCTGGCGCCCCCTGCCCCGCCCCGCGACATTCCACAGCGTCGGGCCCACCCTCGCCTTCCCTGCCAAATGATGCGCGCTCTCCTCCTCCTCGCCGCCCTCCCCCTCGCCGCGCAGGCCCAGGCCCCGCGCCTGATTCCCGCGCCGCGCGAATTCACCGCCGGCACCGCCGTCCCCCTCAAGGGTGCAGTGGCCATCACCAGCGGCGCCGACCGCGACGACAGGTTCGCCGCCGCCAACCTCGCCGCCGCGCTCAAGGAACGAGGCGTCCGGACCAGCGCTGGCGACGCCGCCCTGCACATCCACCTGCTGCGCAGCACCGTCGCCGAAGCCAAGGTGCTGCTGGCCCGCCACAAGCTGGCCCTCACGGGCGACGTCGCCGCCGAGGGTTACGTGATCGTCAGCGAACCGCACACGGTCTTCGTCATCGGCGCCACCGATGCGGGCATCTTCTACGGCGCGCAGACGGCCAGCCAGCTCATCACCGGCCACGACGGCGCCCTCACGCTGCAGACGGGCGTCATCCGCGACTGGCCAGCCATGAAGTGGCGCGGCTTCCACGACGACCTCTCGCGCGGTCCCGTGCCGACCCTCGAGTTCCAGAAGCACATCATCCGCACCATCGCGGCGTTCAAGATGAACGCCTACTCGCCCTACTTCGAGCACACGCTCGCCTACGATTCCGACCCGCTCGTCGGCCCGCCGGGCGGCGCCATGACGCACGCGCAGGTGCGTGAACTCGTCGCCTACGCCAAACCGTTCCACGTCGACATCATCCCCGAGCAGGAGGCCTTCGGCCACCTGCACCATGCGCTGAAGTACGAGATTTACAGCACCGTCGCCGAGACGCCGCACGGGCACGTGCTCGCCCCGGGCCAGCCGGAGTCCATGCGCATCATCAAGCGGTGGTTCGCCGAAATCGACTCGCTCTTTCCCTCGCAGTTCGTCCACCTGGGCGCCGACGAGACCTTCGAGCTCGGCAAGGGCCAGACCAAGGCCGCGGTTGACGCGGGCGGCATGGGCCCGACGTACGTGAAGTTCCTCGGCGACATCGAGCGCGAACTGCGTGCCCAGGGCAGCACGAAGACCTTCCTGTTCTGGGGCGACATCGCCATGAACTCGCCCGAACTGGTGAAGTCGCTCCCGAAGGACATGATCGCCGTCGCCTGGAACTACTGGAGCACCAGCGGCTTCGAGCGGTACCTCACGCCGTTCAGCGGCAGCGGCCTGCAGACGTGGGTGGCGCCGGGCGTGAGCAACTGGTCCATGACCTACCCCGACAACAACACGGCACTCAAGAACATCCAGGGCTTCGTGCGCGACGGGCAAAGAATGGGCGCCAGCGGCATGCTCAACACGAGCTGGGGCGACGACGGCGAGGAGATCTTCAACCAGACCTGGTACGGCGTCGTCTTCGGCGCCGCCGCGTCGTGGCAGAAGGGCGAGTCGTCCATTCCCGACTATCAGCGAGCCTTCGGCCTGCAGTTCCACGGCGACACCACGGGCAAGATCGACGCCGCGCAGCAACATCTGATGCTGGCGCACGCCGCGCTCTCCAAGGCGGGCGCCGGCAATGGGCACGACTTCCTGTACTGGGTGGATCCCTACTCCTCCGAGGGCATGGAAATTGCCAAGAAGGTGCGCGTGGCCGCGCCCGACTTGCGCATCCACGCCGAGTCGGCCTCGGTACTCATCGCCCAGGCTCGGCGCATCCAGCCCGACCTGCGCGAGCAGGACGCGCTCGACGCCATGGACATGGGGGCGCGCCGCCTGGACCTCATCGGCATGAAATTCCAATTCGCCGACGAGATGGTGAAGGCCTACGCGGCCACGCTCGACCCGGCGCGCACCACGCCGGTGAGCTGGATCGAGCTGTCGGAACTGTCGGGCATCAACGGCCGTCTGCAGACAATGCGCGAGGCCTACGTGCTGGGCCGCGAACTCTACGAGAAGAGCTGGCGTGCCGAGAACCGGCCATACTGGATGCAGAACGTCCTGGTGCGCTACGACTCGGCGATCCAGCTCTGGTGGAACCGCTCGCTGGCCGTGGACGCCGCCCGCCGCGAGTTCAACCGCACCAAGAAGGTGCCCCCGCCGGAACGCATGGGCATCCCCGCCAGGATGCCGCAATAGGCAGCTCCGTACAGCGAATTACGAACAGCGCACAGCGCAAAGCGGCTTTTCGCCGTGCGCCGTGCGCTCCGTGCCGTTCGCTCGCTCCCCGCCCCCTCACCACCAACACTATGGAAGCCCCCGGCGTACTCACAGGATAGCTCCACCCCTTGTTGTCCCGTCCCGTGTCCTTCAGCCCTCACTCCCATGAGATCTGCCCTGAAACTGGCTGTCCTGAGTCTCGCCCTCGCGGCCCCGCTGGCCGCGCAGCAGCTCGACTCGACGACCATCGCCGGCTTCCGCTGGCGCAACATCGGCCTCGCCAACCACCAGGGGCGCACCGTCGACGTGGCCGGCATTCCCTCGCCGTCACGCACCTTCTACGTCTCCGCCGCCGGCGGCGGCCTGTGGAAGACCACCAATGCGGGCACGACCTTTCGCGCCGTGTTCGAGAACGAGCACGTCTCGTCGGGCGGCATGATCGGCATCGCACCGTCCGATACCAACACGGTGTACTACGGCACGGGTGAGCCGAACTCGCGCAACTCGATGTCGCCGGGTGCGGGCATCTGGAAGACGACGAACGGCGGCGGCAAGTGGGAGTTCATCGGCCTCAAGGAAACGCAGCACATCGGCCGCGTCGTCGTTGATCCGTCCAACAAGGACATCGTCTACGTTGCCGCGCTCGGCGCCGCCTGGACCACCAGCAAGGACCGCGGCCTCTACAAGACCGTCGACGGCGGCAAGACCTGGCAGCTCAAGAAGTTCATCAACGACACCACGGGGTTTGTGGACGTGGCGCTCGACCCGCGCGATTCCAAGATCGTCTGGGCGGCCAGCTACACCCGTCTGCGCGGCCCGTACTTTCTGCAGTCGGGCGGCAAGGGTTCGGCGCTCTGGAAGAGCACCGACGCCGGCGAGACCTGGACCGAGGTGAAGGGCGGCGGATTCCCCGAGACCATGAAGGGCCGCATCAGCATCGCCATTGCCGCATCGAACCCCGACGTGATGTACACGATGGTCGAGGCCGACACGGCCGCAAACCCGAAGAAGGACGCCAAGGTGAAGGCGCAGAAGTCGCCGACCGGGCTGTACCGCTCGGAGGACGGCGGCAAGACCTGGACCAAGACCAATGACGAGAATGTCCGTCCGTTCTACTACTCGCAGGTGCGCGTCGCCCCGAACAACCCCAACCGGGTCTTCTGGTCGTCCACGCCGGTGAAGTACAGCAACGACGGCGGCAAGACGGCGGGCAACGCGACGGTCGGCATCCACGTCGATCATCACGCCATGTGGATCGACCCCAAGGACCCCAGCCACATCATCGTCGGCAACGACGGTGGCGTGTCACAGTCGTGGGACAATGGCGGCAACTGGGACGCCATCAACGCGCTCCCGATCGGCCAGTATTACAACGTGTCCATGGACAACGCCGTGCCGTACAACGTCTGCGGCGGCGCGCAGGACAACGGCTCGTGGTGCGGCCCGTCGCGCCGCAAGCAGGGCGCGATCACCAATGCCATGTGGTTCACGTTCAACGGCGGCGACGGCTTCGTCACGGCCAACGACCCGACGAACCCGGACATCATCTACGGTGAGTCGCAGGGCGGCAACATCGGCCGATACCAGGTGTCCACGGGCACGCGCACCGCACTCGGCAAGCCGCAGTGGCGCCCACGTTACATGCAGTGGGAAGACTCGATCCTCGTCGACCGGCCCGACACCACCAAGCCAATGGCGAAGGACCAGGCCAAGCGGCAGGCGGCCATGCGCTCGGCGCAGAAGAAGGACTCGGCCGACGCCGACCTGCGCTGGAACTGGAACACGCCGTTCTTCCTCTCGCCGCACAACCCGCAGGTCTTCTACACCGCCGCCAACCGCGTGCTGAAGTCCACCAAGCAGGGCGACGACATGTTCTTCATCTCGCCCGAGCTGTCGTACGCCGACACGATGAAGATCCGCGTGTCCACCAAGACCACGGGCGGCATCACGACTGATGCCACCGGCGCCGAGACGTTCGGCACCATCGTGTCGCTCAACGAATCGCCCATGCGTCCGGGCATCCTGTTTGCCGGCACCGATGACGGTCGCCTCTGGTCGTCGTGGAACGACGGCGGCTCGTGGACCGAGCACACCGCCAACGTGAAGGGCGTCCCGGCCGGCACGTACGTGTCGCGCATCGAGCCGTCCCACTTCGACTCGCTCACGTTCTACGTGACGTACGAGAACCACCGCCGCGGCGACTTCGCCCCCTACGTGTTCGTGACGAAGGACGGCGGCAAGAGCTTCGCGTCGCTGGCCAGCAACCTGCCCACGGGCGGGCCGGACTTCGTGTACGTCGTGCGCGAAGACCCGAAGAACCAGAACCTGCTCTTCGTCGGCACCGATGTGGGCGCCTACGTCTCGGTCAACAAAGGCGGCAGCTGGCAGAAGTTCATGACCGGCCTGCCGACCGTGCCGGTGATGGACCTGCAGGTACATGCGCGCGACGGCGAGCTGGTGGCCGCCACGCACGGTCGCTCGTTCTGGGTGGTGGACATCAATGCGCTCCAGCAGATGGACGCGACGGTCATTGCGGACGGCACGCACCTGTTCAAGCCGCGCACCGCGTTCCAGTGGGGCGAGAAGCCGTACAACGGCGAGTCTGTTGGGCAGAAGCTGTTCCAGGTGCCGAGCCCGACGTACGGCGCGGAGATCTCGTATCGGCTGGCCACTGCCAACGCCGGCCAGGTGCGGGTCGTCATCCAGGATGCTTCGGGTGACACGCTGCGCACGCTGATGGGTCCGGGTGCCGTCGGCATCAACACGGTGACATGGGATTTCCGCGGCAAGGCAGCGCCGTCGCCCAAGCTGTCACCGGCCGGTATCCGCGATTCGATCGCGAACGTGCGCAAGATGATTGCCGCGCTCGACTCGATCGAAAAGGAAGGCACGATGCCCAAGCCGATGCTTGATCGCATTCGCACGGGCCTCACCGGTGGACCCGACGCCATGCAGGCCATGATCACGCAGTTCGGCGCTTTCGGTGGCGGCGGCGGTGGACGAGGCGGCGCGGGCGGACGGTGGCAGGATCGCCCGGGTGAGACGAATCCCGTCGCGCCAGGGGCCGCAGGCGCCGGGGCTCGTCCCGCGGCTGCGCCGGGTGCTGAAACGGCGACGGCTGGTGCGCCCGACCAGAACCAGCTGATGAGTGTGCTGCAGGCCGCGATGGGTGGCGGCCGTGGCGGCATGGGTGCGCTGTTCGGTGGTGGTGGCCGTCGCGGCGGTGCCGCAGCGCTCGTCGGCACGGGCGACTACCTCGTCTCTATCACCATCGGCGGCAAGACGATGAAGCAGGTCCTCCACGTCGAGCGCGTCAGCGGCGGCGATGGCGGCGGCTTCCCGTTCGAGGAAGACGACGAGCATCACGACCGGTAGGCGGCGTCTCCTTCGGCCGCAACGGCCGAAGGGACACCAGACATGAGCAGAGGCCCGGCGGAGAGATTTCTCCGCCGGGCCTCTGTCGTATTCTGTCGTACTCTGTCGTTGTCAGTACCTAAGATACTGCACGTATTTCAACACCATCCCGCTCCGCGCCGGTCGCGCCCACGGAATCGCGCGCCCCTCGAGGTCCGTCGGCCAGCCGCTGTTGAGCACGACGTACAGGTCCGAGCCCGGCGTCCGCGTCCAGCGCAGTCGCGCGTTCAGCGCCGCGCGGTTGGCGTCGTTGTTCCACTGTGCAAACAGCGTGGTGTTCAGCCGCGGCGTCAGTGCATAGTCCACGCGCGCCGTCGTCGTGCGCGCCACGAACGTCGATGCTGGAAACCGTCCCTCGGTGTAGCCGAAGTCGAGCGACCAGAGCAGGTGCGGCTGCAGGCGACCGGCCAGGCCCACGCTGTAGTCCTCGCCGCCGCCGTGGTAGAACTTGCCGTAATTCGCCGAGGCCTCCAGCCGCACCGCCCGGCGTGTTGATCCCTCGTAGCGCACTTCCCACCGGTCAAACCAGTAAGTGCCCGCCTCGACCGTCGTGCCGTCGAAGATTTCAAACGCCTCGTCCGGCGCGTCCCCCTCGCGCGACAGCTGCAGCTGCACCTCGTCGCCGGAATTGAACTTCACGCCCAGCGGCGAGACGCCGAAGCTGGCGTTGCTCAAGCCGCCGCCCAGGCGTTGCACGTAGTTGTAGTCGAGCAGCGTGAACTGCAGCTGCCGCACGTATGGAATGTTCGGCCGCGGCGAGAACTCCACCTGCCCCGCCCAGCGCCAGATGCCGTCGGTCTGCACGAAGCCGAGCGAAGGAGCGAAGCCCGTCTCCACGCGCTCGACGCGCGTCACGATGTCGGCAAAGTCATTGGGGAAGTCCACCACGAACCGCGAGTAGTTCGGCGCGCCACCGGCGCTGTCGTGCGTCCACGCGGTAGCGGCCAGGAAGACGAGGTTCTGCCCGCCTACCACGAAAGGCAGGTTCACGTCGAGCCCCGTGGCGGTGCTGGCGTCCGACCCACGCTCCTCGCGCGCCGTGACCATCGCGCCCAGGTAGCCCCGCCCCAGCAGGTCGCGCCGCACACGGACCACGGCGTCGGTGGCCGGCTTGCTGCCGCCGGTGCGCGCGGCGATCACCCCCACCTGCTGGTCACCCATCCGTCCCGAGAGCCGCGCTCCTGCCAACAGCGGAATCGGCGAGCCGTCGCTCGCCAGGCCGATGCGCCGACTGTAGAAGAGTTGCGTCTCCTGGCGCCGCCCGAAATCGAAAATGCCGGCCCCTTCCGTGAAGAACGGCCGCCGCTCGGGCAGGAACAGGGGGAACCGCGTGAAGTTGATGACCTGCCGGTCCACCTCGGCCTGCGCGAAATCGGCGTTCGTCGTGAGGTCGAGCGTCAGCCCGCGCGATGGTGCCAGTTTCGCGTCCATGCCGAACGCGCCCTTCAGGCCAGCCGGCGAAGTCTGAGTGAAGGACCCGTCGTCGGCATACGAACGCCCGGTCCCCGACGCGGTCGTCGCCGCGTACGGCCGCAGTTCGGCCGTCGCCCGCGGCGGCAAGTCGGTGAACCCTTCCACCACCCCCGCGCGCTCGAGGAATCGAATCCCCTCGGTGCGCCGCCACCCCTTCCAGAGCACATCCTCGTTCTTCCGCCGGATGAGCCGCCGCAGGTTCACGTCCCACGCCGAGTTGTCCGCCCGGTATCGCAGCGTCTGCCACGGGATGAACAGCTCGGCCACCCAGCCGTCGTCGGTGATGTGCGCGCGCGTGTCCCACACGCCGTCCCAGTCGCGGTTCTCGCTTTCGAACGACACCACTTCGCCGTCTTGCTGCGCGCCGTTCGGGTTTACGGCAAACAGGAAGGCCGTGCGCTTGTCGCGCAGCGGCGACAACATCACCTGCACCGCGTCGTCAGTGGCGAGGTCGGTGTCGCGCCTGAGCTGCGCATGCAGAATGCGTCCCGGTTCACGGTCGTACACGTGGAAGCCTATCCAGAGTCCGTCGGCCGCCGACACGAAGCGCACCACCGTGCGCTCGCTCGCCGCGCTGCCCTCCACCGGGTCGCGCTGCCGGAAATCGTCAATGCTGTCGGCGCGCTGCCAGGCCGGTTCATCCAGCCGGCCGTCGAGTTGCATCTTCTCGCGCGTAGCCTGCACGCGCGGCGCCTGCGCCGCGAGCACGCTGGCGTTCAATCCAGCGATGCAGGCGAGCAGAACGCGCGCCCGGTAGTCCATCGGCATTGCCCTGTACCCTCGTCGCTGCTGTGATGAACTCGTGGCGTGCCGTGTCCGCTACGGGAGCACCGTCAGTCGCACCGCGTCCGACGCCTGGCCCGCCCGATCGAGCGCCGAGATCACCAGCCGATCGGGCAGCAGACCCTCGCCGTTCGGCATGATCTCCTCGTCGCACGCGCAGGCCGCCACCAGCCGGGTGCCCCACACGCCGCCCGTGCGCATCTGTACTACGTACCAGCGCGCCACGTGTTTGGCGGGCATCGTCAGGCGGAGGGTCAGCCCGCCGGTGGCCGCGTGCTTCTGCACGCGCACCTGGGGAGCCGACGGCTGCGACGTGGCGAGCCACGGCGTCGGCGGAACGAGTGCCACGTCGCCGAACACCGACCCCGCAAGCGTCGAGGCCACGCCTCCCTGATCGGTGAGGAAGGCCTTCATCGAGAAGTGCACCGTGCCGCTCGCCGCCGGGTTCGCACGCGTCGAGTCCACCTGCGCCACGATCTCAGCGGCCGTCCACGCGTTGCTCGTGGTCAGCCCATTGCCCGCTTGCGTCGCTGCCCGCACGCGGCTCGTGTACAGGCCCGGCCAGAGGTGGCGGTGCTTCGCGTTCTGCTCCGCCCACCAGCGCAGCAGCACCGGGTAGCTCTGCTCCGCCTTGCCGATGGGCCAGTACAACTGCGGCGTGAAGTAGTCCACCCACCCTTCCTTCCACCACAGGCGCGAGTCGGCGTACAGCTGCTCGTAGGCGTCGAAGCCCTTGATCTGCGCCGGGTAGCCCGGACGCCAGATGCCGAAGGGGGAGATGCCGAACTTCACCCACGGCTTGGCGGCGTGGATCTTCTGGTCCAGCTGGTAGACCAGTCCGTTCACGTTCTCGCGGCGCCAGTCGTCGCGCGACAGCGTGCCGTGCATCGCCAGGTACTTCTTCCAGCTGCGCGTATCGGGAAAGTCGGTCGACCCGTTCGCGGTCTTTTCCTTGTACGGATAGAAATAGTCGTCCAGGTGCACGCCATCGATGTCGTAGCGCTTCACGACGTCGAGCACCACGCGCACGGTGCGTGCGCGCACGGCGCTCTCACCCGGATCCATCCACAAGTGCGTGCCGTACTTCTTCACGAGCGCCGGCGACCTGTTCGCGATGTGGCTGCGGGACAGCGGCCCCTTGGCGCTGGGATGTCGCGCGCGATACGGGTTGAACCAGGCGTGCAGCTCGAGCCCGCGCCGATGCGCCTGCTCCACCGCGAAGGCCAGCGGATCCCACGCCGGCACCGGTGCGCACCCCTGTCGGCCCGTGAGGTACTCCGACCAGGGCTCGATGCTGCTCTTGTACAGCGCATCGGCCGCGGGCCGCACCTGCAGGATCACGGCGTTGAGGTGCGAGGCCTGCGCGCGATCGAGAAGGGCGAGCAGCTCCGCTTGCTGGTCCGCCGTCGGCAATCCCGGCTTCGACGGCCAGTCGATGTTCGACACCGCCGCCACCCAGACACCACGGAATTCTCGGCGCAGCTCGGGCGCCACGCACGTCGTATCGGCGTCAACGCAGGGAACTGCCGAGGACGCCGGCGCGGCCGGTGCGCGGTGGGGCCGCGACGTGGCGGGAACCTGCGCGGCCAGGGGAATCGCCGCAACGAGAGCCAACAGGTATCGGATGCGCATCCACCAAAGATAACCAAACCATCCGCATCATCGTACGGCGTACCACGTACAGCATAGAGCGTAGAGCTTCCGTTCCCCGCTATCTCCGCTGCCTGCCCCGACACCACGGCACGAACCCCCCCACCTCCCGCTGGTACTTCCGGTATTCCTCCCCCCGCGACCGCACCGCCTGCTGCTCCGTCAACGGAATCCCCGTCACGCGCAACAGGAAGTACAGCATCATCGCCGGCGCGCTCCACGACACCCAGCCCCACGGGGCGCCGGTCGCCATCAGCGCGAAGGCGCACCAAAGCAGCCACTCGAAGAAATAGTTGGGGTGCCGGGAGACGCTCCACAGTCCGTCGCGGCACACGCGGCCGCGGTTTGCCGGGTTCCGCTTGAAGCGCGCAAGTTGGGCGTCGGCCACGCTCTCTCCGGTCAGCGCGACCGCCCACAGCGCCAGTCCCGCCAGCTCGGTCGTGCGTCCGAACGGCGCGGCGTCGCGCGCCATCAGCAGGAACGGCACGCTGAGCACCACGTCCACCACCGCCTGCACCATATAGAAGCGCAAGAACCGGAGCGGCAGGTGCGTCTTCCATTCGGCGCGCAGTGCGAGGTAACGCGGATCTTCCGGCCCGCGCCAGACTCGCACCGCGATGTGCCAGGCCAGCCGCGCGCCCCACGCACCGCCAACGACGGCCACCATCACTCGGCGCGTCGCGTCGCCGTCTGCCGACGCGGCGTACCAGACGGCCAGCACCGCCAGGTTGCCTGCCCAAAAGGCGTCCACCCAGCTGGCCTTGTCGGTGGCGCGGTACACGAGCCACGCCACGAGCATCAGCCCGCCCGCCACGGCCAGCGCGGCCGTCAAGTACACTCCCATGCTCATCCCGCCCCCTCGTTGGACTGGCCGCGCACGCCTTCAAGCTGGATGTTTACCGGGCGTCCCACCACCCCAAACGCCGCTCCCCCGCACTTGGTGCCACGCCGGTCATGACCCTGCGCCGTCTTTCGTTCCTTCTCGCCGCCGCTGCCCTGGCGTCATGCTCGCATGCGTCGGCCGGCTCGCGATCGCCGCGAGGGCTCCACGTCGGCCCTGCAAGCGGATCCGTCGTCGTCGTGGGCGGCGGCAACATGGGCCCCGAAATCCTCCGGCGCTTCATTGACCTCGCCGGCGGACCCGACGCCCCCATCATCGTCATTCCCACCGCGGGCGAGGACTCGGTCTACCCGCCGAACTGGAGCGGTCTCAACGGCTTCAGGGCGCTTGGCGCCACGCACCTCACCGTGCTGCACACCAAGGACCGCGCCGTCGCCAACAGCGAGTCGTTCGTGGCCGCCATTCGCGCGGCACGCGGCGTCTGGATGCCCGGCGGCCGGCAATGGCGATTGGCCGATTCGTACCTCGGCACCCGCACCGAAACGGAACTCCACGCCCTGCTCGCCCGTGGCGGCGTCGTGGGTGGCACGTCGGCCGGCGCGTCAATTCTCGCCAGCTACCTCGTGCGCGGCGCGCGCGAGGGCAACACGCAGATGATGGCCACGGGCTACGAGCGCGGCTTCGGTTTCCTCCGCGGTGTCGCCGTGGACCAGCACGTCGTCGCGCGCAATCGGCAGAACGACCTTCAGCAGGTCATCGCCGCGCACCCGCAACTGCTCGGCATCGGACTCGACGAGGGCACCGCGCTCGTCGTGCAGGGCGACCGCGGCGAAGTGATCGGCCGGGGCAAGGCGTTCGTGCACAACGGCCGCGACGACAACGAGCCCGGCCTTCGGTATCGCGTGCTCCTGCCCGGCGACCTGTACGACCTCTCCGCGCGGCACATCGTGCGCCAGGCGGCGGACGGCGGCCCGATCACCGAGGCCTTCGTCGATTCGCTCTTCGCCGACTTCAACGCCGTGGCCACCCCCGGCGCGGCCGTGCTGGTCGCCATGGACGGCAAGATCCTCGTGAGCAAGGGGTACGGGCTCGCCGACCTCGAGGCGCGCATGCCGGTGACGCCTCACACCAACTTCCGCCTGGCGTCGGTCACCAAGCAGTTCACCGCCATGGCCGTCATGCTGCTGGTGCAGGACGGCAAGCTCCGTCTCGACGAATCGCTCACCGATGTCTTCCCGGAGTTTCCGGCCTACGGCAGCCGCGTGATGGTGCGCCACCTGCTCACGCACACCGGCGGGCTCCGGGATTATGAGTCCTTCGTCCCCGATTCGCAGACCACGCAGGTGCTCGACGCCGACGTGCTCCGGTCCATGCGCACGCTCGACTCCACCGACTTTCCGCCGGGCTCGCGATTCCGCTACAGCAACACCGGCTATGCGATGCTCGCGATGATCGTCGAGAAACGGTCCGGCGTGCGCTTCGCCGAGTTCCTCAAGGCCCGCATCTTCGATCGCGTCGGCATGCCCTGGACCGTCGCGCGCGAGGAGGGCCGCACGCCGGTGCAGCGCCGCGCCTACGGCTACTCGCGCCGCGACGGCACCTGGGTGCGCACCGACCAGAGCAGCACCAGCGCCGTGCTCGGAGACGGCGGCATCTACGCGTCGGTCTCCGAACTCTACCGCTGGAGCAACGCGCTCGAGACCCGTGAACTGCTGGGCGATTCCCTGCGCGCGCTCATCGTCAAGCGCGGCACCCGGTCCGACAGCGTCGGCGTGGACTATGGCTTCGGCTGGTACCTCGAGACCGTCCACCAGTTGCCACGCACGCGGCACACCGGCAGCAGCATCGGCTTCCGCAACGCCATCATCCGGTATCCCACCCTGCGTGCCACCATCATCGTGCTCACCAACCGCGGCAATGCCAACGCCGGGGCCATCGCCGACAAGATCGCCGACCGCCTCACTGCGGTCGCGCGCGATCCGCGCTGGACGCCCGAAACTAGCGGCGTCACGGCCTCGTTTCGCGGCTTCAGCGCCTCGAGCGTGAACACGGCCTGGGCCGGCGGCAGCGGGGGCATGGTGCTGCGCACCCTCAACGGCGGTACGCACTGGGAACAGCGGCCCGTGCCCGGCGCCGAGTCGCTCGACTTCCGCGACGTGCACGCGGTGAGCGCAACGGTCGCATACGCAATGAGCGCCGGCCCCGCCGAGCAGGGGCAGGCGCGCATCTACAAGACGGTGGACGGCGGGCTCACCTGGGAATTGCAGTGGAGCGACACCACCAAGGGCATTTTCCTCGACGGCATGGCCTTCTGGGACGCCACGCACGGCGTGGCATTCAGCGACCCCATCGACGGCAAGCTCGTCATCCTGCGCACCGACGACGGCTCGCAGTGGGAGCGCGTGGACCCCGCCAACATTCCGCCGGCCCTGCCGGGCGAGGCGGCCTTCGCCGCCAGCGGCACCTCCATCACCGTGCAGGGCAGGTCCAACGCGTGGATCGCCACCGGTGGAGGGCGCGAGGCGCGCGTCTTCCGGTCCACCGACGGAGGCCGCAGCTGGGGGGTATCGGGCGCCGGCATTCCGGCGGGCCCGAGCGCGGGGTTCTTCGGCATCGCGTTTGCCGACGCGCGCCGCGGCATCGCCGTGGCCGGCGACTACGCCATTCCGCGCAGCAGCGGCGACGTCGCGATGGTCACGTCGGACGGGGGCGTCACGTGGCAACGGGCCTCGCGCTGGGCCGCGCAGGGCACCACCGGCGGGGTCGTCGCTGTGCGCGGGGCCAAGACGCCCCTCTTCGCCGCCGTCGGCGCGTACGGCACCGCCTTCAGCTCCGACTTCGGCGCCACCTGGACGCACGGCGATACGCTCACGCTCTTCGCCATCGACTTTCCATCACCAGGCGTCGGTTGGGCCGTCGGCCCCCGGGGCCGCATCGTGGGCTTCAAGGCGGTCGCCCCGTGACCTACGACCTCAAGACCATCAAGCTCCCGGTGCTCGGCCCGGGCGCCATTCGCGCCGTCAACGCGCTCGCCAACGGCGCGCTCACCGGCAAGCCGCTCGTCGCGCGCCTGCGCCGCGATGCGGGCCTGCACGGCTTCACCGACCTCACGATCCACGAGGCGCCGACCTTCACGCCGTTCCTGCCCAATGCGGCACCGGCCGTTCCCTCGCTCGACGCGCGCGACGACGACGCCCGTGCCGGCTTTCGTCATCCGACCGTCGGCGACTATCACGCCGCGTATCGCGCCGGCACGCACACGCCGTCCGACGTCGCCGAGCGGTTCCTCGCACGCTGGCAGGAAAGCGAGCAGACCGCACCGGCGCTGCGCGGCTTCATCTCGATGCGGCTCGACGACATTCGCGCGCAGGCGGCAGCGTCCACCGAACGCTGGAAGTCGGGCCGTCCGCTCGGCCCATTCGACGGCGTGCCCATCGCCGCAAAGGACGAGATAGATCAGGCGGGGTACGTCACCACCATCGGGACCAAGGTGTTCGAAGGCGCGCCGCCCGCGCCGCACGACTCCACCGCGGTCGCGCGCATGCGCGCCGCCGGCGCGGTGATGGTCGGCAAGGCCAACATGCACGAGATCGGCATTGGCGTCACGGGCTTCAACCAGCATCACGGCACGGCGCGCAATCCGTACAACGACGCGCACCACACGGGCGGCAGTTCCGCCGGTCCCGGGTGCGTCGTCGCGGCCGGCCTGGTGCCCATGGCCATCGGCGCCGATGGCGGCGGCTCCATTCGCCTGCCGGCGTCGTTCTGCGGCGTGGTGGGGCTCAAGCCCACCTTCGGTCGCGTCAGCGAGTTCGGCGCGGCACCACTCTGCTGGTCGGTGTCGTACCTCGGGCCCCTCGCAAACTGCGCGCGCGACGCCGCACTGGCGTACGAGGTCATGTCGGGCGCGGACATGAACGATCCGAACTCCGCCGGCCACCCCGCTGCGGAGATCGACGACCGCATGCCGCGCTCGCTCGCCGGCATCCGGCTCGGCGTCTACTGGCCGTGGTTTCGCGACGCCCAGCCCGAGGTGGTTGCCGCGTGCGAACGCCTGCTCGACCGGATGTGCACGCAAGGCGCCACGCTCGTGGAGGTCGATCTCCCCGAACTCGAGGCCACGCGCGTGGCGCACCTCATCACCATCACGTCGGAGATGGTCACGGGGATGTTGCCGTTCATTCGCGACCGGCTGGCTGATTTCGGCGTCGAGACGCAGCTCAACATCGCCATCGCCCGTTCCTCGAGCGCCGTGGAGTATGTGCACGCGCAGCGCATGCGCACGCGGGCCATGGCGCACTTCGCGCGCGCCCTGCAGTCGTGCGACGCCATCGTCACGCCGGCCTCCGGCAACACGGCGCCGCGCATTCACCCCCGCGGTGGCGCCGAGTCGGATCTGACGCGCTCCATGGAGACAATGCGCTTCGCCTTCCCGTCCAACACCACGGGCCATCCCGCCATCAGTTTTCCGGCCGGCTACGACGCCGCTGGGCTGCCCATCGGCATGCAGGCCATCGGCCGCGGCTGGAGCGAGCGGTTGCTGCTGCGCCTCGCGGCCTTTGCCGACACCGTCGTGGAGCGTCGCCGGCCGGCACGGTACTACCCGACCCTCGACGTGTAAGACCGGCGGCACGGCGGCGCGACGCCCGACAGCCCAACGCGCGACGGCCCCCGCTTGCGTTCCGGTCTTGCTCTACTATATTCCCGTGTAGACATATAACCTCGAATCCCTTCCAATGAGCTTTTTCTCCACACTCGCTGCCCTTGTCGGCGGCTCGTCCTTTGGCCCCGAGCAGTTCGACCAGCTGCGCGCCGAGCATCCGGGCACCATCCTGCTCGACGTCCGCACGCGCAACGAGTTCGTGCAGGCCCACATCGACGGCTCCACGCTCGTCCCGCTCGACCGGCTCGGCGTCACGCTCACCGAACTGGCCGGCGCGCAGTCGCCCATCATCATCATCTGCCATTCAGGTGCGCGCGCCTCGACGGCCGCCACCGCCCTGCGCCGAGCCGGCAAGGCCGACATCTATGTCCTCGGCGGCGGCATTTCGTCGTGGGCCGGCCACGGCCGCAAGCTTTCCTCCGGCGGCAAGGAAGTCGCCCTGCGCGACGCCATGAAGAAGGCCAAGCAGGCAGCCGCCGCACGGCCCGCCGTGCAGGCCACGCCCCAGCCCGCAGTGTAGGCTCGTCACAGCCCGTTTCGACGCCGTATCTTACGGCGTGACCGGATACCTGTTTGCCATCATCATCGGCCTCGCGCTAGGCACGCTCGGGGGCGGGGGGTCGATCCTGACCGTCCCCGTCTTCGTCTACGCACTCGGCTACGACCCCAAGCTCTCCATCGCGATGAGCCTGCCGGTCGTTGGCACGGCTGCCCTCGCCGGGGTCGTGTCGCATTGGCGCGCCGGCAACGTGCGCTTGCAAACCGCGGCGATCTTCGGCTCCGTTGCCATGGTCGGGTCCTATTCTGGTGCCCGTGCCAGCCGGCTGCTTTCCGGGCGCGCCCAACTGCTGATTCTCGGCGTCGTCATGGTCGTCGCGGCGGCCTCGATGCTGCGCAGTGCCGCAGGCAAGGTGCCCACCGAGAGCGACGGTGCGTCGCCGCATTCGGTGCTCATGCTCTCCGTCGGGTTCGGCGTCGGCGTGCTCACCGGGATAATCGGCATCGGCGGCGGGTTCCTCATCGTGCCGGCCCTCGTCATTCTCGGCCGCGTCCCCATGAAGGCCGCCGTGGGCACCTCGCTGCTCGTCATCTCCATGAACTCGTTGTCCGGCTACCTCGGGCATCACGGCGAGGGCGCCGTGCCCTGGGACTTCGTCGTCCGCTTCACCGCCGTCACGATCATCGGCATCGTAGGTGGCGCGGCGCTCGTCACGCGCATTCCCACCCAACAACTCAAGCGCGCGTTCGCCGTCCTGCTCGTCGTCATCGGCGTGCTGGTACTTTGGCAGAATCGCGCGCAACTCTGATTCCATGTACTTCCAACGATTCTACGACACACCGCTCGCCCAGGCGAGCTACCTCATTGGCTGCCAGGCCACCGGCGAAGCCGTCGTCATCGACGCCAACCGGGATGTTGGGCAGTACATCGAGGCCGCCGAGCGCGAGAAGCTGCGCATTACGCACGTCACGGAGACGCACATCCACGCCGATTTCGTCTCCGGCAGTCGCGAGCTTGCGCAGGCCACCGGCGCCCGCCTGCTGTTGTCGGCAGAGGGCGGCAGGGACTGGCAGTACGCGTTTGCTGCACAGGATGGCGCGCTGCTCCTTCGCGATGGACACGCCTTCCGCGCGGGGAACATCCGGTTCGATGTGGTGCATACGCCGGGGCACACGCCCGAGCATCTCAGCTTCGTCGTCACCGACGGCGCCGCCGCCTCCGAGCCCATGGGCATCGTGACGGGCGACTTCGTCTTCGTGGGCGACGTCGGCCGCCCCGACCTGCTCGAGAAGGCCGCGCACATCACCGGGACCATGGAGACGGCCGCACGCATGCTGTACGGATCGCTCGCGAAGTTCCGTGCCCTGCCCGACTGGCTGCAGGTCTGGCCCGGACACGGCGCCGGTTCCGCCTGCGGCAAGGCGCTGGGCGCCGTGCCGGCCAGCACGGTCGGCTACGAGAACCGCTTCAACTGGGGACTCGCCGCCATGACCGAGGACCAGTTTGTGCAGCGCGTGCTCGACGGCCAGCCCGAGCCGCCGGCCTACTTCGCGCAGATGAAGCGCATCAACCGCGAGGGCCCGGCCGTGCTGCGCGGCTTTCACCGACCCGAGCGGCTGCCGGCCACGCGACTCAAGGCGCTGCTCGACGGTGGGCAGATGGTCGTCGACACGCGCGCCGCGGTCGCCTACGCTGCGTCACATGTGCCGGGCACCCTCAACATTCCGCTTGGCCGGTCATTCACGACCTGGGCCGGATGGCTGCTGCCGTACGACGCCGACGTCTGGCTCATCGTGGACGACGAGACACGCGCGCTCGACGAGGCCGTGCGCGAGCTGGCGATGATCGGCCTCGATCGCGTGGCCGGCGTCTTCGGGCACGACGCCATCACCGTGTGGGCCGCAACGGGCGCCACGGCCAAGATCGCGCAGACCTCCGCCGATGATCTCCGCCACGCGCTCCTGCCGCGCGGTGTTGCCATCGTGGACGTCCGCAACCAGTCGGAGTGGGACGCCGGGCACATTCCCGGCGCGCACCACATGCAGCTCGGCACGCTGGCCGACCGCTTGAACGAAGTGCCACGCGAGGGCGTGGTGGTCGTGCATTGCCAGGGCGGCACGCGTTCGTCCATTGCCGCGTCCTTGCTGGCCGCGCGCGGCTTCACGAACGTCATCAACCTGCAGGGCGGCTTCGCGGAATGGTCCGCGGCCGGCCATCCCACGGTTCGCGACGGAGCCCCCCGGTGACGTTTCACGATCGCGCGGTCTTTCCGCGCGGATTCCGCTGCGCCAGCCGCAACGTCGGCCTCAAGCCCGACGCGCGCGACCTGACGCTCTTTGCGAGTGACGTGGACGCGGCCGCCGCCGCGGTCTTCACGCGCAACCAGTTTCCCGGCGCGCCCATCACGCTCGGGCGCGAGACCATCAAGGGTGGCGTGCTGCGCGCCATCATCGCCAACAGCAAGGTGAGCAACGTTGCCACCGGCGCGCGCGGCATGGACAATGCGCGCCGCATGGCCGCCGCCGCCGCCGCCGAGCTCGGCACGGACGCGGGCAAGGTGCTCGTCAGTTCCACCGGGGTCATCGGCGTGCAGCTGCCGGTGGAGAAGATCGAAGTGGGCGTGCGCGGCATGGCCGCCGACCTGCAAGGTGATCCGCTCGTCGGCGCCGAGGGCATCATGACCACCGACACGCACCCCAAGGCGCTCTCGGCGTCGGTCGGCGATGCCACCATCACCTGGGTGGCCAAGGGGTCGGGCATGGTCGAGCCCAACATGGCGACGATGCTCGCCTACATCTTCACCGACGCCGCCTTTGACGCCGCCGCCCTCGACCGGCTGCTGCGCCGCGCAGTGCACGTCTCGTTCAACATGTTGTCGGTGGACACCGACACCAGCACGTCCGACACCTGCGCGATGCTCGCCAACGGGCTGGCCGGTGCGGTGGACGAGCAGGCCTTCCTCGACGTGCTCGTCGCCGGTTGTGTGCGCATGACCGAGATTCTTGCACGCGACGGCGAGGGCGCGGCGCACCTGCTGCGCGTGACCGTGCGCGAGGCCGCCACCGAGGCCGACGCACGCGTCGTCGCCAAGGCGCTGGTGAACTCGCCGCTCATCAAGACGATGGTGCACGGCGCAGACCCCAACGTCGGTCGCATCCTGATGGCGGTTGGCAAGTGCACCGACGTCGCCATCAACGCGGCGGCCACCAGCGCCTGGGTCAACGGATATCAGGTGGTCGGCGCCGGCGCGCGCCTCGACTTTGACGACGCCGTGGTGCGCGCGGCGCTCAGCGTGGAGACCGTGGACCTCGAGGTCTCCCTCGGCGCGGGTCCGGCTACGGCGCGCGCCTTTGGCTGCGACCTCACGCACGGCTACATCGACGAGAACGCCGCGTACTACTCCAGCTGACGCCGGCGCGGCGCGCGAGCCGCGCCGGCAGTCCGCGGCTTACAGCGCGAACATCTGCGTGAACTTCACCACCAGGCTGCGCCCCGGCGCCACGTGCTGGTCGGGCGTCGTCATCCGCTGCTCGTTGTACACGATGAACAGGTCGCTCAACGGATGGTGGATCACGTTGAACCGCACGTTCGAGTTCCAGACGTGTGCGTGCGGGTCGTACTGCGCCAGCGCGTCGAGGAACATGTTCGTCGTGAACGAGTAGTTGGCGCGTCCGGTCAGCAGGGTCACGTCAAACTTCTCGGCCGGCACGTCCAGCACGATGCGGCTCTGCTGCAGGCCCGCGCTCATCCGGAACTTGTACGACGGGCGCAGCGTCACGGTGCTGTGCACGGTGCGCTGCGTCCCCGTCCATAGCCCGCCCGTGGTCCCGGTGATCTGCAGGGACGCCTTGCGGCTCTGGTCCGTGGTCCACTTCAGCATCCACTCGTTCCAGGCGTGGCCACCCGCGGCGATCATCGCGGACACCGGGTTCGCGCGGTTCAGCCGGAACGGCGCCGTGATGTACTCGTAACGCGGGTTCGCCGACAGCTCCATGAAGCCGCCGTTGTTGAAGAACAGCGTGTTGCCAGTATGCAGGTTCTTGCCGATGGTCCGTCCGTCGAGCGACTCGTAGTAGTTCCAGGTGAAGTGCGGATGCACCTCGCGAATGCCGTGCGCCGCCAGCCACGGCGTGCGCGGGCGAAGCCCCGCGTCCAGGAACCATTTGCGCACGTTCGTGCGACGGTAGAACCCGAGGTCGTCCTGGAATCCGTCGCCAAGCGTCAGGGTCGCCGCCTTTGCATGCACGGCGCGCCCTTCGTAGTTCAGCGACGTCCGCCACGTGTACTGGCCGCCGTCGCGCCCGGGCGTGCGCGTCATCATCGCGAACGAGTTCCAGTCCACCTTGCCGAAGAAGCGGATGTTTGCGTCCACGCCGCCCACCCGGTTCCAGTCGGCGCGCCCCGCGCTTCCTTCTCGGCTCATCGCGATGAAACCGATGTCCGACCCGCGTCCGACGTTGCGCCGCAGCCGAAGCGTGGAATACGAACTGCCCGGCGTACCCGGCGCGTCTGCGGTGCGCATGGCCAGAGCGCCCACGCCCAGCGCGCCCGCCCTGCCGGTCAACCGCAGGCCCGCGGGAATGGTAAGGGGCTGGCCGCCGGCCGTCAGCCCGACCCGGCGGCTGAAGAAGAGCAGCAGGTCTTCGTCCGGCGTGGGCGGCGCCTGCACGCGGTTGTTGCGCGCCGCATCGCCCACATAGAACACGCCAGAGTTCTCCAGGAAGAACTCGCGCTTCTCGGGGAAGAACTGCGAGAACTGCGTCAGGTTCACCTGCTGTTCGTCGGCCTCTACCTGGGCAAAGTCGGGGTTGATCGTCGCGTCGAGCGTCAGGCCGGGCGTCACGCGCGCCTTCACGTCCACGCCCGCATCGCCCGATGTCGTGAACTCACGGCCCCCGGTGCCCCGCACCGAGCGCGCCAGGCCGTATGGCTTCACGCGCAGGTCGCGCGAGGCGCCCTCCGGATGCACGCCCTCCAGCGTCCCCGCCAGCGACAGCCGCGTCAGGGAATACTCGCGCGGGATCGGCGCCCAGAAGTCGATCTCGTTCTTCCGGCGAATGCGCCGCGAGAAGTTGATCCCCCACGTCTGCTCCGCCCCCGCCGCAAAGCGGAGGGCGCGAAACGGGATCGCCATCTCCGCCACCCAGCCGTCCGCCACTCGGCGCGTCTTCACCGTCCACACCGCATCCCAACTGGCGTTGATCTCGCGCCCCTCGCTCGACACCTGCCGGTCCGCACGCGCCCCCTCCACGTTGGTGATGAACACGTAGCCGTTGCGGCGATCGTGAAACGTGTCGAGGATGACCTCGAAGTCGTCCTGGTCTTCCTCGCGAAAGTCCTTCTTGATGTCATTGACGATCAGGCGCTGCGGTTCGCGGTCGTGCAGGTACGCCCCGATGTACAGCGTGTTGGCGTCATACAGCACGCGCACCTCGGTGCGCTCGCTCGCCGCCGCCCCCGTGTTGGGCTCGCTCTGCACGAAGTCGCCGGCCACGGGTGCCGACTGCCACGCTTCGTCGTCGAGCACGCCGTCAACCCGCACCGGCCGCGTGGTGCGAACGGCGGCGGCGACCCGGCCAGCTCGCCCGGATGCCAGCATGGAATCGGCAGATCCCTGCGGCGCTTGGCCGAGGGACAGGACGGCGAACAACGGCATGATGAGCATGGGCGGGAGACTTCGGGTTCAGGACGGCACGGGCGAGGCAACACTTGTCTACGGCGCACACTTCGTCGTCGTTGGCACTAGACGGGCCAATGTCACGCGATATGCGCGGATGAATGATATGTTTATGCACATGACATCGAAGGCAGCGCCGGGGCTGCTGCATGAGTTCTTCACGCGCTCCGCCGACGCGTGGCCGCATCGCGTCGCCATCGACGTCCCGCCGGGGCGCCTGCGCCCGTCGCGCCACCGCGCCACCTACGCCGAGCTCGACCAGACGTCCAATGCGCTCGCGCACCGGCTGTCCGCGTTCGTCCGCGGCGAGTGCATCGTCGCCATTCTCCTGCCGCGCGCCTCCGTGCACCTGTACGAGGCGCAGCTCGCCGTCATGAAGGCCGGCGCGGCGTACACCTGCTTCGACCTCGCCTTTCCCGACGAACGCCTGCGCGACACCGTCGCCGACGCACGGCCGGTCGCCCTGCTGACGGACGCCGTGGGCCGCTCCCGGGCGCTCGGCGCCGGTGTCCACCCCGACCTCATCATCGACGTCGTCGAGGCGCACCGTGCGGGCGGTGACCACGCCCCCGTGCCGGCGCCCGCCTGGCTCACGCCGCAGTCGCTCGCCTACGTCATCTACACCTCGGGCACCACGGGCCGCCCCAAGGGCGTGATGATCGAGCACGCGTCCATCTGCAACCTCGTGCAGTCCGACCGCGAACTCTTCGGGCTCACGCACGACGACCGGTGCGTGCAGGCCTCGTCCGCCGCCTACGATTCGTCGGTCGAGGAGACGTGGCTCGCCCTCGCCGCCGGCGGCACGCTCGTCGTGATGGACGAGGACACCACACGGCTCGGGCCAGACCTCGTGGCCTGGCTGCGCAGCGAGCGCGCCACCGTCTTCTGCCCGCCCCCCACGCTGCTGCGCGCCACGGGCTGCGAAGACCCGAAGCGCGAACTCCCCGACCTCAAGCTGCTCTACGTCGGCGGCGAGGCCCTGCCGCAGGACGTCTCCGACCGCTGGTCGGCCGCGGTGACGCTCGTCAACGGCTACGGGCCCACCGAGTGCGCCGTCACCACCGTGCGAACCCGCATGGCCCCGGGCACGCCCGTTACCATCGGCCAGCCTATCGCGAACATGCAGGCGTGGATCGTGGACGAGGCGCTGAACCCGCTCGGCGATGGCGAGCCGGGCGAACTCGTCCTCGGCGGCGTCGCACTCGCCCGCGGGTACTGGAACCAGCCCGACCTGAGCGCCGAGCGTTTTCCGCAGCACCCCGAACTCGGGCGCATCTATCGAACCGGCGACATCGCCCGCCGCCAGCCCGACGGCGACATCGAGTACTTCGGCCGGGGCGACGCGCAGGTGAAGCTGCGCGGCTATCGCGTGGAACTCGGCGCCATCGAGTCCGCCCTCGCCGCCTGCGACGGCGTACGCGAGGCGGCGTGCACGGTACAGGGCGAGAACGGGCGCCAGACGCTCGTGGCCTTCATCGTCGCCGAGGCGATGGTCCCGGTGCCCGACGCGGCCACGCTCCAGCGCTCGCTGCGCGCCACGCTCCCCGAGTACATGATCCCGGCGCGCATTGCACCCCTCGCGGAACTGCCGACGTCGCTCAGCGGCAAGCTCGACCGCAAGGCGCTGCCGCACTTGAACGGCGACACGCCCGGCACCGCCGGCACCGCCGGCAACGGCGGCAACGGCGGCAACGGCGGCAAACCCGGCGACGCGCTCGAGCTCGCCATCGCCACCGCGGTTCAATCGGTCCTGAACCACGCGGGCCTGCCCGGCACCACCGAGGACTTCTTCACCGCCCTCGGCGGTGACTCGCTGAGCGCGGCGGAACTCGTCACGCGCCTGCGCGGCACCGCGGCCACCAACACGCTCGACGTCCGCGATGTGTATGAGGGCCGCACGGTCGCGGCGCTCGCCAGGCGGGCGCGCGAACGCTCCGGCGCGGACGCCGCCCCCGCGCTGACGGTCGCATCACGAGACGAGGTCCCGGTGCTCCGGACCACGCTACGGCAGGCGCTCGCGCTCCTTCGCTCGCTGCTCGTGTCGTCCATCCTCCTGTGGCTGGCGGCCTTCCACCTGTTGCCGCCGATCGTGAAGCTGGTTGGCCTGGGGCCGACGGTCTTCCTCGCCGCACCCGTCGCCCTCGTCCTGCAGCTGTTGTGGGCACCCATCGCTGTCATGCTCGCCGTCGTGGCCAAGCGCACGCTCATTGGCGCCTACACCCCCATGCGCGCCCCGGTCTGGGGTCCGTTCTTCTATCGCCACTGGTCGGTGCAGCGGTCGGTGAAGGCCATCCCCTGGGGCCTGCTCGACGGCACCCAGTTCCAGGTGATGGCGCTGCGCGCACTCGGCGCGCGCATCGGCCAGCGCGTGCACATCCACCGCGGCGTCAACCTCACGCGCGGCGGCTGGGACCTGCTCGACATCGGCGACGACGTCACGCTCTCGCAGGACGCGGCACTGCGCATCGCCGAGCTGGACGACGGACATCTCGTCATCGGGCCGGTGGCGCTGGGTCACGGCGTGACCGTCGGCGTGCATGCCGGTGTCGGCAGCGATTGCGTACTCGAGGATGGCGCCACACTCGCCGCCAACGCCTCGCTCTCGCGCGGCTCGCGTGTGCCGGCGGGCGAACGCTGGGACGGACTCCCCGCGGCACACGCTGGCAAGTCGCCACCCGCCCCCGCGCGCGATGGCACGCACGACCTCACTCCACTTGCATACGACGCCCTTCTGCTGGTCGCGCGGCTCGCGCTTTCGCTGACCTTCGCCGTCCCGCTCGGTGTGCTCGCGTGGCTCGCCGCGGGGCGGTATGGCATTGATGCGGGTGTGGCCACGGCATGGTTGCTGAGTCCGTCGCTCAACTGGCGCATCGTCGGCGGCGTGGCATTGCTCGAAGTGCTCGCCGTGCCGATGCGGCTCATGCTCGACGCGCTCGCTTGCCGGGCCATGGGCCGCGTGCGCGACGGCGTGCACGCCCGCTGGAGCGCTGGCTACCTGCGCATTTGGCTCAAACCGATGCTCGTGGACGGCGCCAGCCGGTGGCTGTACGGCACGCTCTTCTGGCCGTGGTGGCTGCGCCTCGCCGGCATGACCGTCGGCCGTGACTGCGAGATCAGCAGTCTCATAGACACCATCCCCGAAACCGTCACCATCGGCTCGAAGAACTTCTTCGCCGACGGCATCTACATCGGCGGGGCGCAGGTGCATCGGGGGGCAGTCACCGTGGCGCACACCACGTTCGGCAGCAGCACGTTCTTCGGCAACGGGGTCATCGTCCCCGGCGGCGCGCATCTGCCCGATGACGTGCTGCTCGGCATCTGCACCGTCGCCGATCCGGTCCGGCTCAGGTCCGGCACCGCGTGGTTCGGGCACCCGGCGTTCGAGTTGCCGAACCGCGAGGTCGTGGACTACGATGCGGCGTTCACCTTCGATCCCACGCCGCTCCGGTACGCCACGCGGCTGTTCTGGGAGTGTGCGCGCTTCGCCGTGCCCGCGCTGCCTATGGTGATGATCCTCTTCTGGTTCAAGGCCATTGCGGCGCTCGCGGGCGCCTCGCTTGCGCTCTTCGTGCTCGTGATCCTGCCTGCGGTCACCCTCGGCGCCGCCGCGCTCTTCGCGCTGATGGTGGTTGCCGTGAAGTGGGGCCTGCTCGGCCGGGTGCAGCCCGCCATGCATCCGTTGTGGTCGTCCTGGGCCAGCCGGTGGGACCTCGTCTGCCTCGCCTGGAACGTCTGCGCGGGTGGCATCGTCTCGCGGCTCGACGGCACGCTGATGCTCAATGCCCTGCTCCGGCTCACCGGCGTGCATATCGGCCGTCGCGTCGTGCTCGGCACCGGCTTCGCCGAAGATCTTCCCGATCCCGACATGCTGACGTTCGAGGACGGCGCGACCGTGGACTGCCTGTTCCAGGCGCACACGTTCGAGGATCGCGTGCTCAAGATGGATCGCATCGCCATCCGCCGCGGCGCGACCGTCGGCGGCAACGCCGTGCTGCTCTATGGCGCCGACATTGGTGCCGGCGCGCGCGTTGCGCCCCACAGTGTGGTGATGAAGCACGAGCACCTGCGCCCCGGCCTGCTCTATGCCGGCTTCCCGACACGGCCGCAGGACGACACAAACTGCTGGTAGCAGGAGTAGGGTGACGACCGCTCGTCACTCGACCGACCTTCCCCCCGGAGGCAGTTCCGTGAAACACTTCGTGCGAGCCATCGCGCTCTTGGCCGCCGCGCTGTTGCCAACTTCCGCAATCAGTGCACAGGCCCAGGGAGACATGCTCGTCGTCTCCCCGCAGCAGTTGTTGAAGGAACTCGGGCAGCCAAATCTTGTGCTGTTGCACGTCGGGCCCAAGGACGACTACGATGCCGGCCATGTACCCGGCGCCCGCTACGTCACCGTCCAGCAGGTTGCGGCGGCGCCCGTACCGGGCGCACCTGCCCTTGAACTGCCCGACGAGGCCGACCTGCGCGCCCGGCTCGAGCAGCTCGGCATCGGCAACGACAGTCGCATCGTCGTCATTCCCGGCGCCGATTGGGGATCTCCGTCCACCCGCATGGTCTGGACGCTGCAGGCCGCAGGACTCGGCGCGCGCACGCGCCTGCTCCAGGGGGGCAACGAAGCCTGGAAGCGCGCCGGGCTCGCGGTCACCACGGATGCCCCGGCTGCACCGCTAGCCGGCAAGCTGACCCTCGCCGCCAATCGCTCAATCGTCGCCGACCACGCCTGGGTGCAGTCACGCCTCGGCACGCCGGGCTTTCACTTGCTCGATGCGCGCCTCCCCGTCTTCTACGAAGGCGCCGGCATGACCGACAGCCGGGGCGTGAAGCGCACGGCCGGTCATATTCCTGGCGCGCGCAACGTGCCGTTCAATTCGCTGATGAACGACTCGCTCCAGTTCCTGCCCCGCGAAACGCTCCGGCGCATTTTCGCCGATGCCGGCGTGCAGCAGGGCGACACGGTCGTGGCGTATTGCCACATCGGCCAACAGGCCACGGTCGTCCTCTTCGCCGCGCGCCTGCTCGGCAACCCCGTGAAGCTCTATGACGGCTCGTTCGCCGAGTGGGAATCGCTGAAGCTCCCCGTGCAGAACCCGACGGCGCCGCGCGAGCCGTAGGCAGCGCTTCCCCGCCCGGCACTACGCGAGCCGGCGGCGGCGGTTCCTCGCCCGAAACCGCGCAAAGCCTGCGCAAGACGAAGCGCCCGGACAATCATCGTCCGGGCGCTCTGTCGTTTTCTGTCGTGCTCCGTAACTGCCAGAGGCGCCGGTCGGAATCGAACCGACGAATGGGAGATTTGCAGTCTCCTGCCTTACCACTTGGCTACGGCGCCTGAAGCGAGAAAACTAGCCGGGAAAGCCCGCCGGGACAAATTCCCTGCCTCTTTCCCTTCCCAAGCCCTGCCCCTTCCTCTGCCCATACAGGAAGAACGCAAGCATCTTTGCCCCCGCCCGCGTACACAGAACGACCGTTCCACCTCCGGAGATCCGATGATCCGCCGCCTGGCCCTGTCCGCCCTGCTCGTCGCCCTCCCCCTGGCAGCCCAAGTGCGTCCCGCCCCGGCCCCCAAGCCGATGCCGACGCCCTCCGACGCGTCGCTCTTCGCCCATCTCAAGTACCGCAACGTCGGCCCCGCCCGCGGCGGACGCGTCACCACCGTCACCGGCGTCCCGTCCCAGCCCCACACGTTCTACATGGGCTCCACCGGCGGTGGCGTCTGGCGCACCACCGACGCCGGGCAGACCTGGGTGAACCTCACCGACAAGTTCTTCGCCGTCGGCTCCATGGGCGCCATCGAGGTCTCGCGCTCCAACCCCGCCGTCATGTACGCAGGCACGGGCTCCGACGGCCTCCGCTCCAACGTCTCCATCGGCAACGGCGTCTACAAGTCCACCGACGCCGGCACCACCTGGTCGCATGTCGGGCTCACCGACGTCGGCAACATCGGCGGTATCCGCGTCCATCCGTCCAACCCCGACGTCGCCTTCGTCGCTGCCATCGGCAATCCGTTCAAGGCCACGAACGACCGCGGCCTCTACCGCACCACCGACGGCGGCAAGTCGTGGCAGCGTGTGCTCTACGTCTCCGACTCCACCGGCGCGGTGGACGTCGAGTTCCAGCCGGGCAACCCGAACGTCCTCTATGCCTCGATGTGGCGCGCCGAGCGCAAACCGTGGACCATCATCTCGGGGGCACGCGAGGGCGGCGTCTACAAGTCCGTGGACGGCGGCACCAATTGGAAGAAGCTCACCAACGGACTGCCGGGCGACCTCGTCGGCAAGAGCAACGTCGCCGTCACTCCGGCCGACCCCAACGTCGTCTGGGTGCTCATCGAGGCCAAGCCGGGCAACGGGCTCTACCGCTCCAACGACGCCGGTGAATCGTTCACGCTCGCCAGCGACTACGCGCAGATCATCACGCGCCCGTTCTACTACACCAACATCACCGCGCATCCCAAGGACGCCAATACGCTCTGGATCGGCGCCGAGGGCTTCCACAAGACCACCGACGGCGGCAAGACGTGGCGCGCCATGAACATCCCGCACGGCGACAACCACGACCTCTGGATCAATCCCGAAAATCCGGATCTCATGGTCCAGTCCAATGACGGCGGCGCCACCGTCACGCTCAACGGCGGTCGCACCTGGTCGTCCATTTACAATCAGCCCACCGCCGAGATCTACCAGATCTACGTGGACAACCAGTTCCCGTATCGTCTGTACGGCGCCCAGCAGGACAACAGCACGCTCATCGTGCCGTCCCTGCCGCTCTCCTCGGGCCGCCCGGACTCGCCGATGCAGGAATGGCGCTCCGGCCCGGGCTGCGAAACGGGCCCGATCTTTCCGCACCTCACCAACCCCGACACGGTCTACGGCTCGTGCAAGGGCCAGTTCTCGCGCCTGCGCCTCAGCAGTGGCAGCGAAAAACAGTACTGGGTGGGCGCGCAGTCGCTCTACGGCAACGCCGCCCAGGACCTGATCTACCGATTCCAGCGCGTCTCGCCCATGGACTTCTCGCCGCACGACGCGCGCGTGGTCTACTACGGCTCGCAGTATCTGCACCGCACGCGCGACGAGGGCGTCACGTGGGAGAAAATCTCCCCCGACCTCACGGCGAACCCGCCGGAACTTCGCGACGTCTACAGCGGCACGCCGATCACCGTGGACAACACGGGCGAGGAGTCGTACTCCACGCTCTACGCCATCCGCGAGGCAACGCTAGAGAAGGGCGTCATCTGGACCGGCGCCAACGACGGGCCCTTCTACGTCACGCGCGACGACGGCAAGACCTGGAAGAACGTCACGCCCAAGACCCAGCCCAAGGGCTGCCGCGTGCAGAACATCGAGCCCTCGCCGCACCGCCGCGGCTCCGCCTACTACGCCGTCCTCTGCTACCTGCTCGGTGACTTCACACCGTACATCTGGCGCACCGACGACTACGGCACGTCGTGGACGCTCATCACCAATGGCATCGCCGCCAACGAACCCACGCGCGTGGTCCGCGAGGACCCCAAGCGTGAAGGCCTGCTCTACGCCGGCACCGAGTTCGGCATGTACGTCTCATTCGACAACGGCGCCTCGTGGCGCCCGTTCCAGATGAACCTGCCGCACACGCCAATCACCGACATCAAGGTCCACCACGACGACCTCGTGCTCTCCACGCAGGGGCGCGCCTTCTGGATTCTCGACGACCTCACCGCGCTGCATCAGCTCGCCAGCGGCACGCCGCAGGGTGACGCCTTGCTGTTCAAGCCGCGCGACGCGGTGCGCATGCGCTACGCTGGCTCGTTCGGCGGCGTCGAGAGCAGCCGCAATGATCCTGCCGACCCGCAGTATCCGCCCGCCGGCGCGATGATTGACTACTGGGTCTCGCCGTCCTACGCAGGCCCGGTCACGCTCGACATCCTCGACGCCAAGAACGTCGTCATTCGCTCGTTCTCCAGCGAAGGCGCCACCGCCGACGCCGGTGCGCGCCAGCTCGTCTCCGTGCGCAGCACCATGCGCCTGCCGCGCGCGGCCGGCAGCAATCGCTTCATCTGGGACTTTACGATTCCCGGCGCTTGGTCGCCGGGCGGCGCACAAGGTGGACGCGGCGGCAGCGGTCCCGCCGTCGTGCCGGGCGCGTTCCACGTGCGCCTCACCGCGGGCCAGACCACGCTCAACCAGTCGCTCACCGTCCGCATCGATCCGCGCTCGGCTGCCGACGGCATCTCCATCGCCGACCTGCAGGCCCAGTTCACCCACAACGTCAAGGTGCGCGACCTCGTCACCGAGGTGAACCGGCTCGTCTCCGTCCTCGACGACCAGCGCAAGCGGCTTTCCACCGCTGGCGGCGTGGCCGCGGACAGCCTGCGCGGCGTCAATGCCATTCGCGCCACCGTCGTCACCCCGCCCATCCGCTACACGCGGCCCGAACTGCAGTCGCACATCCAGTACCTCTACGGCATGACCAACCAGGCCGACCAGCGCCTCGGTCGTGACGCCACCGAGCGCTACGCCACACTGCGCAAGGAACTCGACGTGACCATGGCCAAGGCGCGCGCACTGCTCGGCGCCTCGACGCTCGACAAGACCAAGGTGGTGCCGTGAGGTCGAAGGCCGTGCGCTGGGCAGTCGTCGTCGGCTCCGCGGCAGTCGTCCTCGCCGCGCCACGGCCCGAGGGCATCACGGCCGAGTCGTGGCACCTGCTCGCCATCTTCACGGCCACGATCGTCGGCTCCATCGCGCAACCGGTGGCGCCGGGCGCCATCGTCCTGCTCGGCGTCACGGCCATCGCGCTCTTCAACGTCATGCCGCCGGCCAAGGCGCTCGCCGGCTACGCCGACCCCATTGTCTGGCTGGTGCTCTGCGCCTTCTTCATCTCGCGCGGCGTGCTCAAGACGGGGCTGGGGCGGCGCATCGCCTTCATCTTCATCCGCGCCATCGGCAAGTCATCACTCGGCCTCGTCTACGCCTGCACCACCACCGACACGCTGCTCGCCGGGTTCGTGCCGAGCAACGGCGCCCGCGCCGGCGGGGTCATCCTTCCCGTCGCCAAGTCCCTCGCCGAGGCCTATGACTCACGCCCCGAGGATGGCACCGAACGGCGGCTCGGCGCCTTCCTGCTCTACGCCATTTACCAGAGCGACGTCGTTGCCAGCTCCATGTGGCTCACCGGCCAGGCGTCCAACGTCCTCATCGCCAAGTTCGCGCTCGACGCGGCCAAGATCGAGCTGACCTACGGCATGTGGATCCTCGGCTCCGTCGTGCCCGGCGTCCTGCTCCTCATCCTCATTCCGCTCATCCTCTACAAGCTCTACCCGCCAGGCATCAAGCACACGCCGAACGCGGCGAAGGTCGCGCACGACGAGCTCGAGGCCATGGGCCCGATGTCGCGCAGCGAGCGCATGATGCTCGTCGTCTTCGCGCTCGTGGCCGGCCTCTGGATGACTACCGCCCTGCACCACATCAACTACGCGGTCGTCGCCTTGCTGGGCATCTGCGTGCTTTTCCTCAGCGGCGTCCTCACCTGGGACGACATGATCGGCGAGCGCCCGGCGTGGGACGTCTTCATCTGGTACGGCGGCCTGGTGCGCATGGCCGAGGCGCTGGGCGAGACGGGCATCACGCGCAAGTTCGCCGAGTCCATGGCCTCGATGACCGTCGGCTGGGCGTGGGGCGCAGCCCTCGCCGTGCTGGTGCTCATCTACTTCTACGCGCACTACGGCTTCGCCAGCATCACCGCGCACTCGTCGGCGATGTTCATCCCCTTCCTCATCGTCATCCTCGCGGCCGGCGCGCCCCCGCTGCTCTCCGTGCTGCTGCTCGCTTACGTCTCAAACCTCAGCGCCTGCCTCACGCACTACGGCACCACGCCGGCGCCGATCTATTTCGGCACGCGGTATGTCACGCAGGCGGAGTGGTGGAAATACGGACTCATCATCTCGTTCGTCTCCATTGCCGTCTACGGCACCGTCGGCCTCGCCTGGTGGAAGTTCCTCGGCTGGTGGTGAGACCTCACGGACCGGTCGTCTAGCCTCGCTCGTCGGAGACCCCTGACTCGTCCGCGTCGTTCGGGCTCGGCGGGAGAATTCCCAGCTCGACCACCATCCGCTCCAGGGCGTCGGGCAACATCGCCGGCCAGAGCAGGAACCCCTGCAGCAGGATGAGCGGGCGCTTCGCGCGTCCACGTTCCGCAAAGCGCCACTGCGCCCAGAGCTCGTACACGAGCACGACCCCGCCGCCGAGGGCCGCAAGCGCGCACCACGTGATGGCCGCGGTCTTCCACGGCAGCACCAGCGCCATCCACACGCCGAGGGCATAGGTCGTCACGAGGCCCACGATGCGCATGCCGCGCATCGCCCGGTTCGAAACGACGAAGCACGCCGTGAACAGCGTGACCCCGGCGAGCATCATGCCCCACATGATATCGACGTTCCAGAGAGTCAACGGGGGCACTCCGGCAAAGGGGCGGGCGGTGGGCGACCCGATAATGCGCGCACGGCGCACGAGGCGCCAGCAAGCACCCCAACTCCTCGCGAAGAAGTGCCAGGTCCGCCTGACGGCATCGCACGTCCCATGCGAGCTAATATGTTGTCACACAGCGTGTTAGAGCCACTCGACGATTAAACTAGACACAGTGTGTCACGAACCTTGCGAATTGCGCATAGAATCCTGTGCGTTGTGCCAATTTGTCAGTTGATTTCTTCCAAATGGCGGAGTACTTTTGTATATTCTGCACGTCTTGCTTGACGACCCGCCAAACACTCGCCCGGACACCAACTTCATGAACGCTCGCGCCGCTGCCCTCAAGGCCATCGCCTCGCGCGTGGTCTCGCCGCCCAACATTCCGTCGACGCACGAAGACGGCGTGCCGATCTCGCACTACTTCGGCTCGCTGACCTTCGGCGCCCGGCAGATGCGCGACAAGCTCCCGAAGGACGTCTTCGCCAAGCTCAACTCGGCCATCCGGCTCGGCAAGAAGCTCGACAGCGAGATCGCACCCACCGTCGCGCAGGTCATCAAGGAATGGGCGTTGTCGCACGGCGTCACCCACTTCTGCCACTGGTTCCAGCCGCAGACGGGGCTCACCGCCGAGAAGCACGACGCCTTCTTCTCGTTCGACGAGAACAAGCTGCCCGTGGAGTCGTTCACGGGCGAGCAGCTCATCCAGAGCGAGCCGGACGCGTCGTCCTTTCCGTCGGGCGGCCTGCGCGCCACGTGGGAGGCGCGCGGCTACACCGCGTGGAATCCGGCGTCGCCCGTCTTCATCATGGACTCCGCGGGCACCAAGACGCTCTGCATTCCGTCGGTCTTCATCGGCTACAATGGCGAGGCGCTCGACGAGGTCACGCCGCTGCTCCGCTCGTCCGACGTGCTCTCCGCCAGGGCCATCGAGCTGCTCGAACTGCTCGGCGACAGGGGCGCGCTCCGCGTCTTCACCACCATGGGCGCCGAGCAGGAATACTTCCTCATCGACCGCGGCCACTTTGCGCTGCGCCCCGATCTCATCATGGGCGGGCGCACGCTCATTGGCGCGCCGCCGCCGCGCGGCCAGCAGCTCGAAGATCACTACTTCGGCGGTATTCCCGAACGGGTGCAGGCCTGCATCGCCGAGGTCGAGTACGAGCTGTATCGCCTCGGCGTGCCCATCGTCACGCGCCACAACGAGGTCGCCCCCTGCCAGTTCGAGATGGCGCCGGTCTTCGAGGAGACCGACATCGCCACCGATCACAACCAGCTCGTCATGGCGGTGCTCAAGAAGGTCGCCGCGCGCCACGGCCTCACCGCACTCCTGCACGAAAAGCCCTTCGCCGGCATCAACGGATCGGGCAAGCATTGCAATTGGTCCATGGCCATCGCGTCGGACAACGAGCTCGATGGCGTGAACCTGCTCAAGCCGGGCAAGACGCCGCACCAGAACCTGCGCTTCCTCCTGTTCCTCGCCGCAGTCCTCAAGGCCGTCTACAAGCACCAGGGGCTGTTGCGCGCCGGCATCGCGACGTCGGGCAACGAACACCGCCTCGGCGCCAACGAGGCCCCGCCCGCCATCATCTCGATCTTCCTCGGGTCGATGCTCACGCGCATGATCGAAGACATCGCCGCCGGGCGCACGGGCGCGTCGGCCGATGACGCAATGATCCAGCTTGGCGTCGCCAAGCTGCCCGAGATCGCGCGCGACAACACCGACCGCAACCGCACGTCCCCGTTTGCCTTCACGGGCGCCAAGTTCGAGTTCCGCGCGGTCGGTTCGTCGCAGTCCATCGCCTTCCCGGTGATGCTGCTCAACGCCGTGGCCGCCGAGGCCATCAGCGAACTCACCGCCGCGCTCCGGGCGGAGCTCAAGAAGACCAAGTCGGTGGACGACGCCGTGCTCAAGGTCGTGCGGCTCGCCTTCAAGGAGACGTCGGCCATCCGGTTCGAGGGCAACGGCTACGCCGAGGAGTGGGTCCGCGAAGCCAAGCGGCGCAAGCTGCTGAACCTGCGGCGCACCCCCGAGGCGCTGCAGCAGCTCACGTCGCCGACCACCAAAGCGCTGTTCGCGTCCACCGGCATCCTCTCCGCCGAGGAACTCGCAAGCCGCTATCACATTCGTGTCGAGCGGTACCTCAAGGACATGCTCATCGAGATGCACACGATGACGGAGATCATCACCACCATGGTGCTGCCCGCATCGTACCAGTACCTCGGCGTGCTCGCCGATGCGGCGCAGAAGTCCAAGGGCGCCGGCATCCCCGGCAACCCCGTGCTCGCCGCCGCCAGCGCGTTCGCCAAGCAGGTCGCGGCGCTCCAGAAGACCTCCGCCGCCCTGCGCGGCGCGGTCACCATGGCCGATGCCATGCACGACGCGCCGCTCAAGTGCGCGCAGTTCCTCACCAGCACCGGGGCCGCGAGCATGGAGGCCGTGCGCACGGTGGCAGACGCGATGGAGCTGACGATGGGTGACGCGTACTGGCCGCTGCCCCGCTACCGGGAGATGGTCTTTCCGGTCTGAGTACGACGGAGAACGACAGAAGACGACAGAGGCCTGCACATCGCACCGATGGCAGGCCTCGTCCGTTTCGCACCATCGCGCTCCGTCGCATTCGATGCGGCGCCGGCGAGTGCCCCTTAGCTTCGCCGGCTCACGATGGTCAGGTGCTCGGTCACGAATCCCTTCGTCAGCGTGACGGCCATCCGCGCGGCCAACGACTTCGGGTGCCGCGCATACCAGCGCAGCAGGCCCATCCGGCGGCGACGACGCGCCCGGCTCCGCGCATCCAGCGCGTCGGCCACGGAGAAGTGGTGCACCTGCTCGAGCTTCTTCTCCTCAGTGAAGCCGTGCGCCGTCAGCAGCGCGCGGAACGACTCGCGCGAGTAGTCCCGCTGCTGCGTCGTGTCGAGGTCGGAGCACACCGACACCGGCACGGACGCAATGAACCACCCGCCAGGGGGCAACACCGCCGCCACGTGCGCCACGTAGCCGTTCGCGTTCGGCAGGTGGGCCAGTGTTTCGAGACTCACCCAGACCGAGGGCGTGGGCGACGGCGCGAATCGGAGCGCGTCGGCCTCGTAATAAGTGACCTGCGGGTGCGCGTGCCGCAGTCGCGCAAAGGCCAGCGTGTCGCGATCGAGGTCCGCCCCATGCACCGACGCCGCTCCCGCCAGCGCCAGCAGTTCACTGCCAAACCCCGTCCCGCACGCACAATCCACCACGTGCGCACCGCGCACATACTCGGCGGCCAGCGCATAGCGCGCCCGGTGCAGCCGCAGCGTCGCCTGCGCCGCGCCCGCATCGGGCGCCACAAGCAACGGATCGAGCCAGCCAGAGGATGAATGCAAGGTCAGTGCTCGCCGAGGGTATCCGTCGTACTCTGTCGTACTCTGTCGTACTCTGTCGTACTCTGTCGTATCAGTACTTCGCCAGATACTGCGCCAGCTCCCACTCGCTCACCTGCGTCACGTACTCACGCCATTCCTGGCGCTTGGCGTCCAGGAAGTGCGTGGTCACGTGCTCGCCGAGTGCCGCGCACATTTCCTTGTCCTTCTCCAGTTCGTCGCACGCCTCGTTGAGGTCGTGCGGCAGGTCGTCAATGCGCAGCCGCCGCTTCTCGCGGAAGCTCATTTCCCAGATGTTCTCGTTCACCGGCTCGCGGCTCGAGGCCTGCGTCTCGATGCCGTCCAGTCCCGCCGCCAGCATCACCGCCAGGGCAAGATACGGGTTCGCGCTCGGGTCGGGCGAACGCAATTCCACGCGCGTGCCCGCGCCGCGTCGCGCCGGCACACGAATCAGCGGCGACCGGTTGCGCATCGACCAGGCCACGTTCACCGGCGCCTCGAAGCCCGGCACCAGCCGCTTGTACGAATTCACCAGCGGGTTCGTGATGGCGCTCATGCCGCGCGCGTGTTGCAGCAGCCCGCCGATGTAGTGGTGCGCCAGCGGCGACAGTTCGTACTCCCCCTTCGCGTCGAAAAAGGCGTTCTGGCCGCCCGCGAACAGCGACTGGTGCGTGTGCATCCCGCTGCCGTTCTGCCCGTAAATCGGCTTCGGCATGAACGAGGCGTGCATCCCGAACTGTTGCGCCACGTTGCGCACCACGAACCGGAAGGTCGCCAGCGCGTCCGCCGTCGTCAGGGCGTCCGCATAGCGGAAGTCGATCTCGTGCTGGCCGTGCGCCACCTCGTGGTGCGCCGCCTCAATCTCGAACCCCATCTGCTCCAGCGCGTCCACGATCGCGCGCCGCGCCTCCTCGCCGAGGTCCACCGGCCCGAGGTCGAAGTAGCTCCCCACATCGTGCGTCGTCGTGCTTGGCGCCCCGTCGGGCCCCAGGCGGAACAGGAAGAACTCCGCCTCCATCCCGGCGAACATGGTGTACCCCAGTGCGGCCGCGCGCTCTACCTGCCGCTTGAGCACGCCGCGCGGATCGCCCGCGAACGGCTCCCCCTCGGGCGTCGTAATGTCGCAGATCAGCCGCGCCACCCGCGCCTGCGCATCGCTCCACGGAAAAATGCGGAACGTCTCGAGGTCGGGCCGCAGCAGCATGTCGCTCTCCTCGACCCGCACGAACCCTTCGATGGACGAGCCGTCGAACAGGATGTCGCCTTCGAGCGCCTTCTTCAGCTGCGATACGGGAATTTCGACGTTCTTGTTCACGCCGAGGATGTCGGTGAACTGCAGGCGCACGAAACGCACGTGCTGCCGCTCGGCGATCTCCATGAGATCCTTGGCGGTCACGCCGCGCATGTCGCTGAGCAGGGCTCGGGTCGAAGAAGAAGTCACGGCAGGAGAAACGGAGAGAAGTCGGAACAGCGCAGGGCGGCAGGGCGCAATCCGCCCGGGGCGGTAGAGTCTGTGCTCGCGCACGCCCCGCCGCAATGCACAAAAGTGCCCAATTCCGGGGCGTCACGTTAGCTTTCGACCCGCAGTCCAACGCCCAACGCCCAACGTCAAATGTCTACCGCCTGCCCTCGCTGCGGCGAAGCCGCCTCCGGAAAGTTCTGCTCCAACTGCGGGTCCAGCCTCGGCGCCTCCGCCTGCCCGCAGTGCCACAGCGCCCTCAAGGCCGGAGCGCAGTTCTGCCAGAACTGCGGCTCGTCGATGGCCACCGGCGCAGCCGTCCCGGCGCCCCTCGGCGGCGGCAATCGCCTGCCGTGGATCGTCGCCGGCATCGCGCTCGTCGGCGTCATGGCCCTCGTGCTCGTGCAGACGGCGTCGAAGAAGGACGAGGGCGGCAGCGTCGCCCCGTTCGCCGGCAGCGCGCCCGCGGGAGGCATGCTCTCGGCCGCCGACATCGCCAACATGTCGCCCCAGGAAAAGTCCGACCGGCTCTTCAATCGCGTCATGATGTACGCCTCCGAGGGCAAGCGCGACAGCGCCGCCATCTTCGCCCCGATGGCCATCCAGTCCTTCGACATGATCGGCACGCTCGGCGTCCACCAGCGCTTCGATGTGGGCCTGGTGGCGCTCGTCTCGGGCGACCTCGTGCGCGCCAAGATCGAAGCCGAGACCATCCTCAAACAGAATCCCAACGACCTGCTCGGCCTTACGCTGGCCATCCGCGTCGCCGAGGCCTCCGGCAACAGCGCCGCCCGCGGCGACTATGAAAAGCGCCTCATCGCCGCCGAGCCGGCGGAACGAAAGTCCACGCGGCAGGAATACGTGGATCATGGCAACGACATCGACGCCGCGCTGAAGGAAGCGCGCGCACGCAAGTAGGGAGCGCCATGACCAGCCGCACCATTCACGTGGCCCACAGCCCCGACTCGGACGACGCGTTCATGTTCTACGCGCTCGCCGAGGGCAAGGTCGACACCGAGGGCCTGACGTACGTGCACGAACTGCAGGACATCGAGTCGCTGAACCAGCGCGCCCTCAAGGGAGAACTCGAGGTCACGGCCGTGTCCATTCACGCCTACGCCTTCCTCACCGATCGCTACGCGCTGCTCTCGAGCGGTGCGTCCATGGGCGACCAGTACGGCCCGCGCCTCGTCTCCCGCACGCCGGCCACCCGCGCCGACGTGAAAGGCAAGCGCATCGCCGTGCCGGGACCGAAGACCAGCGCCTACTTGGCCCTGCGCCTGTATGAGCCCGACTTCGAAGCGGTCCAGACGCACTTTGATCAGATCGAAAAGGCCGTCCTCGACGGCTCCGTCGACATGGGCCTCCTCATTCACGAAGGGCAGCTGACGTACCAGGATGACGGCCTGCACCTCGTGGCCGACATGGGCGCGTGGTGGTTCGAGGAGACGGGACTCCCGTTGCCGCTCGGTGGCAATGTCGTGCGAAAAGACTTCGGCTCCGAAATGATGCATAGCATTTCGCGCCACCTGAAAGCCAGTATCGCGTATGCATTAGAACATCGAACCGGCGCACTTGACCACGCCATGAAGTACGCGCGTGGGCTCGACCGTGCCAAAGCCGATGAATTCGTCGGCATGTACGTCAACGACTGGACGCTCGACTACGGTCCGCGAGGTCGCGAGGCCATTCGTCTCTTTCTCCAGCGCGGCTACGAAGCAGGCATCATTCCGAAGCCCGTCACCGCGGAATTCATCGACGCCTGAGTGACAGCCCGACTCCCGTTCGGTGGTTGAGCGGTGCGGCCGGTGATACCTTCTCCCCCAAGGCACGGAGTGGTTGGGTCCTTGGGAACGAGGCTGGAATGACGGAGCGCAGCGAAAACGCCGTATCTGCCCGCGTATCGCAGATCGTGCGGGCGGCCGATGAGCCACCCGTACGGCGCGTCCTCATCGTCGACGACGAAGAGCCCATTCGCATGGCGCTCTCGCGCTTCCTCACCGCGCGCGGGTATGAAGTGACGACGGCGAGCAACGGTGACGAGGCGCTCGAGGTCGTGAAGGCCGGCGAGCGATTTTCGCTGATGCTCTGTGACATCCGGATGCCCGGCATGACCGGCGTCGAGCTGGTCCCGCGCGTCCTCGAGGTCGATCCGGACGTCGCCGTCGTGATGCTCACCGCCGTGCATGACGCCAACACGGCCACCGACGCGCTCGCCGCGGGTGCCGTGGATTACCTGATGAAGCCCATCGAGCTCAAGGACCTGGAGCAGGCCATCGAGCGCACCCTGCACCGGCGCGCCCTCATGCACGAGCAACGCGGCGTCGAGCGACTCATCCATGAAGAGGTGGCCTCGCGCACCGACGCGCTCGCCGCCGAGCACCGAGCCATGCAGCGGATGTCGGTGGAAGTCGTGGAGGCCCTCATCAATGCCCAAGAAGCCAAGGACGTCTACCTGCGCGGGCACTCCCAGCGGGTGGCCGACCTCGCGGCGTCCATTGCTACGGCCATGGGACTCGACGATGAACTGATCGAGGACATTCGCCTCGCCGGCCGCGTGCACGACGTCGGAAAGATCGGCATTCGGGAGTCGGTGCTGAACAAGCCGGACAAGCTCACGCCCGAAGAATTCGACCATGTCAAGGAGTCCGTGCGCATCAGCGTCGAGATACTCTCGCCCCTCAAGCATCTGTCGCGCCTGCTGCCCTACATCCAGGACCACCAGGAGCACTGGGACGGCAGTGGCTATCCGCGTGGTCTGGCGGGGCCGGAGAGCGCCATCGGCGGCCGTATCCTGCACCTCGCCGACGCCTACGACGCCATGACCTCGCGGCGCGCCTTCCGCGAGCCCAGGACCCCGCAGCAGGCCATGGACGTGCTCTCTGAGCACGCGGGTATCCAGTTTGACCCGGAGGTCTTCCAGGCCTTCAAGTCGGTGGTCCTGCGCCGCAAGTCGCTCGTGTTCATCGACGTGGATCCGTCGGGCGCCTGACCCGCTGGCAGTCGTCCGTGTTGCCGCGCGACCAACGCGCGCGCATGGCCGCGCGTTCTCTCCCTTACCGATGCGAACGCTCCCGCTGATCCTCGCCGCCGCGTGCCTCGCGGCGCTTCCGGCTCCCGCCGCCGCACAGCACGCCGGCGCCTCAGACACCCTCCGCCTCTCGCTCGAGGACGCGGTCACCCGCATGCTGCGCACGAGTGACGAAGTGCGCGCCGCTCGCCTGCTGGTCGAGTCGGCCGACGCCCAGGTGATGTCGGCGCGCGCCCCCGGACTCCCGCAACTGCGGCTGACCAGCAGCTATCAGCAGGTCATCAAGAACGCCCGGGCCGAAATGGTCAGCCAGCTCTTCGGCCAGAAGTACACCTACAACACGACGCTCAACGCGCAGCAGGTCCTGTTTCAGGGCGGCCGCATCGTCTCCGCCGCCCAGGTGGCCGGCAACGTCCGGTCCGCCGCGCGGCTCGACAACGCCGAGACCCGGGCGCGGCTCGCCCTCGACATCCAGCGCGCGTACCTGAATGCGTCGTACCTCGCGCGCATCGCCGACCTGCAGACCCAGAACCTCGCCATCGCCGGCACCCGCACCGCGCAGGCCGAACAGCTCTTCGGTGCCGGCCGGGCGTCCCGCTTCGACGTGCTGCGCTCCCGTGTCGAGCGCGCCAACCTCGAGCCGCTGGCGCTGCAGGCCGCCTCCGATCGCGACGTCGCCCTGCTCGAGGTGCGACGCCTGCTCGACATTCCCATCGAGACGGCGGTGGTCCTCACCACGGTCCTCGACCCCGAGGTGATCCGCACCATCGCCAACCGGCAAACGGCCGACGCCGCGCCCGACCCGCTGCGCGCCTCCGTGCGCTCGGCCGAACTCACGGCGCGCGCCCGGCACGCGGGCATCCGCGTCGCTCGGGCCGACCTCCTGCCACAAGTGACGGCGTCGTTCAATTTCGGCTACCTCGCCCTGCCGGCGCTGAATGGATTCCCGACCGTCATGGGCCGCACCGCCAAGTCGTTCTGCGCCCCGACCAGTAGCGCCGCGGCCTGCCAGAACAATGGCTGGTTCCCCGACCGAAACTTCAGCGTCAACTTCAGCTGGAATTTCTGGGACGGCCTGCGCGCCAAGGGCGCACTCGACCTCGCGCAAGCCTCGGCCCAGCTGGCGGACATCACGCTGCACCAGGTGCGCGAACAGGCGTCCCTCGAGACCGCGCGCGCGCGCAACGAGTTGGCGCGCGCCACCGCCGCCTTCAGTGCCCGACGCGAGAATGCCAGCGAGGCCGAGGAGGCCTATCAGCTCGCCGACGTGCGCTTCCAGAAGGGGCTCAGCACGCAACTCGAAGTCTCCGACGCGCAGTATGCACTGCTCACCGCGCGCTCCACCGAGGCCCGCGCCACGTTCGACCTCTACCTCGCCGCGGCCGAACTGGCCCGCGTGCGCGGCCGCGACATTCCGCTTCCGAACGGCAGCGTGATTCCCGTTCGCACCGATTCCCGCAATGCATCCTCTGGCCTCCTTCCGATCCGCTAGCGCCCTGGCGCTCCTCGTCCTCGCCTGCTCCGCCTGCGGCAAACCGTCCGGCGGCGCGGCGGACAGCGCCAAGGCGGCGCCCCCGCCTGGCGCGGCCGCCCGAGGCCAGTCGCCCGCTGGCGCCGCCCAGCCCGGCGGACCGGGTGGGGCGCCCGGCGGCGGTCAGCGCCGCACCTCCACCGTCGTGCTCGGCGCCGCCGACGTTGCCAAGGTCACCCGGGGCATCATCGAGTCGGGCATCCAGGTGGCCGGCGACCTGCGCCCCATCGAGACGCTCAGCCTCAAGTCCCGCCTCGAGGGCAATGTCGAGCAGGTCTACGTCCGTGAGGGCGACCGGGTCGCCGCCGGCGCCCCGCTGGCCCGCTTCGAAAACATCGATTTCGAGAGCGCGCTGCGATCCGCCGAAGCCGACGCAACGTCCGCGCGCACTGCGGCGCAGACCGCCCAGTGGAACTACGACCAGTCCAAGGAGCTCTTCAAGCTGGGCGCCATCGCCGAGCGCGACCTGCGCGCCACTGAGCAAACGGCCGCCGCCGCCAAGGCGCAGCAGGCCGCATCGGAGTCGCGGCTGCGCTCGGCGCAGACCACGGCGCGTGACACGCGGATCCTCGCGCCCACCACCGGCACCATTCAGTTCCGCCGCGTGCAGGGCGGTGAGCACGTGCTGCGTGGCGCCGAGCTCTTCACGCTGGTGCGCACCGACGTCCTCGAACTCACGGCCTCGCTGCCGGCGCGCCGCGCCAACGACGTAAAGGCCGGGCAGGCCGTGCGCTTCCTCGCCGACGGCCGCACGTTCAACGGCAAGGTGGCCCGTGTGAGCCCGACCATCGACCCGGCCTCGCGCTCCATCACGGCCTACGTGCAAATCCCCAATCCCCGCGGCGAGCTGAAGGGCAATACGTTCGCCAGCGGCCAGATCATTGCGCAGGTGCTCGAGAACGTCCTCTTCGTGCCGCTGCAAGCGGTGCGGACGGGGCAGGACAGCAAGCCGTTCGTCTACCGGATCGCAGGCGGCGAGTTGGCGCAGGTGCCGGTGACCGTCGGCGCCGTCGACGACGCACGCGCGCTCGTCGAAATCACGGGCGGCCTCGCCCTGGGCGACGAGGTCGTCATCGGCAACGTGGGCACGCTCGGTCGAGGAATGAAGGTGCAGATCATCGGCAACGAGCGCGGCGCGGCGCCCGGTGGCGCGCGTGGCGGCGAGGCGCGCGGATCGGGAGCGGCCCCGGTGGGCGGTCCCGACAGCACCAAGGCAAAGCGCGGCAAGAAGCCCGCCGCCTGATCCACCGTCTCCCGACCACGGTCTCCCGTCATGTTCCTCTCCGACATCTCGATCAAGCGCCCCGTCTTCGCCACCATGATGATGCTGGCGCTGGTCGTGCTCGGCACCGTGTCGTACAAGCGCCTCGCGGTCGACGAATACCCGGACGTGACCTACCCGATCATCAGCGTGCAGGCCTCGTACCCGGGCGCGTCGCCGGAGGTGGTGGAGCGCGACGTCATCCGCCCCATCGAGAGCGCATTGAACACGGTGGACGGCCTCTACGAGCTGACCTCCACGTCGCAGGAGGGCGGCGGCAACGTGCGCCTGCAGTTCAAGCTCGGCGTCGATCCGACCAAGATGCAGCCCGAGGTCTCGGCCAAGGTCGGCCGCATCCGCCGGCAGCTCCCGCGCGACATGCAGGAACCCACGATCTCCCGCTTCGATCCCAACGACCAACCCATCCTCGCGGTCGCCGTCTCAAGCAAGGAACGGTCGCTGCGCGAACTCACCGACATCGGCGACCAGTTCATCCGCCCGCGGCTCGAGGCGGTCGGCGGCGTCGGCGGCGTGCAACTCCAGGGCGCGGCCTCGCGTGAGATCCACGTCGAACTCGACCCGGTTGCCATGCGTAGCATGGGGCTCACGCCCGACGTCGTCTCTGCCGCGCTGGCCCGCGAAAACCAGGAAGTCCCGGCCGGCCGCATCCGCAATGGCGACACCGAGCGTTCGGTGCGCATCACCGGGCGCCTGCTCGAACCCCGCGCCTTCGCCGACGTCATCATCGCCGTCCGCAACGGCGCACCGATCCGCATCCGCGACGTCGGCCGCGTGCTCGACACCATCGCCGACCGTCGCTCGGCCTCACTGCTCGGCGATGTCCCGACGCTGACGCTCGAGGTGCTCAAGATCTCGGGCTCCAACACCGTGGAGGTCGCCGACAACGTCAAGGCGGTGATCGGCGACATCGAGCGCACGTTGCCCGAGGACGTGACGCTGCGCCTGACGCGCGACGACTCGCGCCGCATTCGCGAGGCGCTGCACGACGTGCAACTCACCATCGTGCTCGGCGCCATCCTCACCATCGCCATCATCTACCTGTTCCTGAACTCGTGGCGTTCGACGGTCATCACCGGGCTCACGCTGCCGGTCTCGATCATCTCGTCGTTCTTCGCCATGTGGGCGTTCAACTTCACGCTCAACACGATGACGCTGCTGGCGCTCTCGCTCGCCATCGGCCTGCTCATTGACGACGCCATCGTCGTGCGCGAGAACATCGTGCGTCACGTCGGGATGGGAAAGGACCACCACCGCGCCGCCAAGGATGGCACCGACGAAATCGGCCTCGCCGTCTTCGCCACGTCGCTTGCCGTCGTCGCCGTCTTCATTCCCGTCGCCTTCATGGGCGGCATGATCGGCAAGATCTTCTTCCAGTTCGGCGTGACGGTGGCCTTCGCCGTGACGGTGTCGCTGTTCGTGTCGTTCACGCTCGACCCCATGCTCTCGTCCGTCTGGCACGACCCCGACGCCGAGGAGCATGGCGAGGAGGCGCGCCGCCACGCGGGCCCCATCCGCAAGGTCGCCCTCGCCTTTGACGGCTGGTTCGAGAGCGTCGCCGACCGCTATCCTGGCTGGCTGCGCCGCGCGCTCGCCCACCGCTGGCTCGTCATCGGCGGCGCCGTCGCGTCCATCGTCGTCGCGCTGGCCATCGTGCCCTTCCTCGGCTTCACCTGGATGCCCGACTTCGACGCCGGCGAGTTCAGCGTCAACTTCCGCGTCCCGCCCGGCTCGAGCCTGCAATACTCGCTCGACCGCGGCCGTCCGCTCGACCGCTACATCCACACGCTCCCGGAGGTCGACTTCACGGCGTTCTCCATCGGCGGACGCGGCGGTGCCACGAGCGGCAATATCAACGTGCGGCTCAAGCCCAAGAACCAGCGCACGCGCTCCCAGTTCGACCTGCAGGAGGTCATCCGCAAGGAGCTGCCGCGCTTCGCCGGCATCCAGGCCAGCATCAGCGGCGCCTCGTCCATCTTCGGCGGGCGCGGTGCGCCCATCACGGTGAACGTCCAGGGCCCCGAGGCCACGCGCCTCAAGCTTATCGCCTCGCAGGTCAATGAGGTCATGAAGGGCATCCCCGGCATCGCCAGCACGCAATCGAGCGACGAGGGCAACGTGCCGCAGCTCGACGTGCGCGTCGACCGCCAGCAGGCGTGGGCCGCCGGCCTCGGCATCAACAGCATCGCCAGCACCCTGCAGCCGCTCTTCACCGGACAGCGCGCCACGACCTGGCAGGACCCGCTGGGCTTCTCGCACGACGTCGTCGTCATCTATCCCGATTCGCTGCGCACCAGCGCGGCCGACGTCGCCAACATTCCCGTGAACGGCACGGGCATCGACGCGCGCACCGGCTTGCCGGCCGCCGTGCCGCTCTCGCAGGTGGCCGAGGTGCGCGCCGGCGTCGGCCCGCAGCAGATCGAGCGCCGCGCACTCGAGCGCCAGATCAAGATCAACACGCAGATTGTCCCCGGCACGCCGCTCGGTGACGTGGCCGACCGCGCCCGCGCCGCGCTCGATTCGCTCGTCCTGCCGGCCGGGTATCGCACCGTCTTCACCGGCGACGTCCAGAACCTGCAGGAAACCAAGGGCTACGTCGGCGAGGCGCTCGTGCTCGCCGTCATCTTCATCTACCTCATCCTGGCCTCGCTGTTCGGCTCGTTCATCCAGCCGCTGGCCATCATGCTCGCCCTGCCGCTCAGCTTCCTCGGCGTTGCGCTCGCACTGCTCGTTACTCGGGGCACGCTGAACGTCATGTCCATGATCGGCATCATCATGCTCATGGGTCTCGTCACGAAGAACGGCATCCTGCTCATCGATTTCGTCAACCAGCGGCGGGCCGAGGGCGAGGCGCGCCTCGACGCCATTCTCGAGTCGGGGCGCATTCGGCTGCGCCCCATCATCATGACCACCGTCGCGATGATCTTTGGCATGCTGCCGCTCGCCTTTGCCATCGGCGAGGGGGCGGAGCAGCGCGCCCCGATGGCCCGCGCGGTCATCGGCGGGCTCATCACGAGCACCCTGTTGACGCTCTTCGTCGTGCCGGCCATGTACACGATTCTCGACGACGCCGCCGAGTGGCTGCGGTCGCGTCGGCGCGTTTCGGTCGAGCGTGCGGCCTTGGCCGCAAAGGCCCGCGCGGGCACCCCCGCTTGACGGCTCGCGCCGCACAGTGTATTCAGCGGTTGAGCGACGAACACCCTAACGATTGACGAGGATCAGGAGGCGACCATGCTGAGCGGCGACGAGCTCCACGAGAAGCACGTGATTTCGGCGCGGGATGAAGATCCCGAGGACTCCGGCTACGGCGGCGGCGGCGCTGGTGGCGGCGGCGGCGGCGGCGGCAGCATGAGCTACGACGACGAGGACGACGAGGACGGGGGATGGGCCATCAACAAGGACCACTCCGACTCGCTCTGGGACAGCGCCGAGGACTCCGACGAGGAGGCCGATGAGGAAGAGGTCGGCGGACTGGTCGAGGCGGGTGAGGAGGAGGAGGACGCCGACCTCTTCGGTGGCTCGCTCAGTGAACCGAAGCGCAGCCCGAAGGTGAAGGCAGCGCCCGCGGTTGCGGCCGCGAAGGCCGCGAAGGCCGCGAAGGCGGCGCCGGCGCCGGCCGCAGTCGTGAAGGTCGCGGCCAAGCCGGCAGCCAAGCCGGCGGCCAAGCCGGCGGCCAAGCCGGCAGCCAAGCCGGCAGCCAAACCGGCGGCCAAGCCAGCGGCCAAGAAGCCAGCGGCCAAGAAGCCAGCGGCCAAGAAGCCGGCCCCGAAGAAAGTCGTGAAGAAAGTCGTGAAGAAAGTCGTGAAGAAGCCGGCAAAGAAGGTCGCGAAGAAATTCGCGAAGAAGCCCGCAAAGAAGGTCGTGAAGAAGCCGGCCAAGAAGGTCGCGAAGAAACCGGCGAAAAAGCCGGCGAAAAAGGTCGCCAAAAAGCCAGCCAAGAAGCCCACGAAGAAGGCGGCGCCGAAGAAGGCCGCCAAGAAGCCGAAGCACAAGAAGTAGCCTTCACCGCTCGGGGTCGCTCGCGGCGGACGGTGGGACGCACGATGTGTGCGACCCTGCCGTCCGCCGTTCGTTCGCCGTTCGTTCGCCGTTCGTTCCCTGTCGGCTCGCCGAGTGCTCGTCCGGACGTTATTCTCTACCCGCGATGGCCGACTCTACCGTGGCGCTGCTGCGCGCCCACTCAAAGCATGCCCCGTGGAATTCGCGGGGCCTCGCGGCGCACGCCACGTCGCTCGTCGACGCGGCGGGCATGCGGCCCACCAACGCCTCGGCGCGCGCCGCGCCGAGTGCGCGGGCCGTGCGGTTCTACGTCGCCAACGGGTTGCTCGATCATCCCATCGGCCGTGGGACTGCTGCCACGTATCACTACCGGCACCTGCTGCAGCTCCTGGCCATCAAGATTCGCCAGCGCGAAGGGCAGACCCTCGACGCCATCAAGCAGGAACTGACGGGCGCCACGGGCGACGCGCTCGAGAAGCGGGTCGCGCAGTCGCTCGCGCCCGCACTCGTCTCGGGCGCCGATCACGCGGTGCAGCAGGACGACGTGCACATGGCGTCGTGGCGGCGCATCGTCGTCGCGGATGGCATTGAGCTGCACGTGCGCGACGACAGCCCGGCCGCGCGCGGCGACGCGGTGTCGGCCATGCGCGAGGCCGTGCGCGCCGCGCTCGGGCGCGAAGACCTCCGCTGATGGCCGTCCCGGCGCGCGATCCTGAGTTCGCCGGCCGGCACGTCGTCATCACGGGAGTCGGTCGGCCCGGACAGGCTGGGGAAACCGTCGCGCAGGTTTTCGCCGGCGCCGGGGCCTGCGTCCACCTGCTGGGCCGCGACCCGGAAATCCACGCCTGCGCCGCCGCCATCGGCGCCGCCGCCACCCCGTGGCAACTCAATCTCACCGATCCGGCCGCGCTCCGCGACGTGGCATCCGGGGTCGCGGCCGCCGCCGATGGTCAGGTGGCCGCCCTGCTCAATCTGGCCGGCGGCTTCGGCATGTCGAGACCTGTGGCCGACAGCGACCCGGAGCTCTGGCACCGGATGTTCGCCATCAATCTCACGACGGCGTATTGCGCGACCCGCGAGTTCCTGCCCATGGTGCGGGCCGCCCGGGGCACCGTGCTCTACGTCGGCTCGCTTGCGGCCCTCCCGGGACGCAAGTCGGCCGCGATGGCGGCCTATGCGGCCGCCAAGGCCGGTGTCATCTCCCTCATGCGCTCCGTCGCCCAGGAGGAGCAGGCACATGGCGTATGCGCCAATGCCGTGGCACCATCGGCCATCAGGACGGCGGCTAACCTCCACAGCATGGGCGACGGGTTCAAGTACGTGGAACGGGAAGAATTCGCGGCGGTCCTGCTCCAACTGTGTGCCCCGTCGGCCCGCCGCATCACCGGCCAAGTCATTGAGCTGGAGTGAGTAGCGACTTGCTCCCATACCCGGCGGGCCGCACCTTTTCCCTCGGATGAAAGCCGCATCTCGTCGACGGCAGCTCGCGCGCACCGTCGTGCTCGACCGCGCGCTCGAAGCCCTGCCGCTCTTCCGGTTGAGCGACTCGGGGGAGGAGGTCGCCATCAGCTTCACCGCCGACGGCGGTGGGCGCTGGCGGGTGCTTCCAGCCCCCGGCGAACGGCTGCCCGGCACCTTCGACCAGGACGTCTACGTCGAGCTGCTGCGCCGCTATCACGAGGCCGAGGCGCCGGCCGACGGCGCGCTCACCTTCACGCTGCATGCGTTCCTGCGCACGATGGGACGCCGCGTCGATGGCCGGACCTACGAACAGCTGCGCGCGGCCCTCAATCGCCTGCAGCGCACATCCCTCGAGTCCACCGACGCCTGGTTCGACGCCGCAGTCGGTGCGCTCTGGACCGGGCAGTTCGCCGTCCTCGCGTCGGTCTCCATCGACCGGCGACGGCTCACTGACCGGGACCAGTTGGCGCTGTTCAGCACCCTCACGAACAATGAACCAGGCGAGGCCCAGGTCATTCTCGCGCCGCAGGTGCGGACGAACATCGAGGCGGGCTTCACCGTCACCCTTTCGGCCCTGCGATACCAGCAGTTGTCGTCGCCCGTGGCCCGCCGCCTCTACCGGCGGCTCATGGTCGCCCGGGCGGACTCCGGCAAGCTCTGGGAGGTGTCGCTCGAGCGCCTCGCCGAGATCCTGCCGCTCAGCCAGCGCTATCCCTCGCACCTCCAGCGGGTGCTCCAGCCGGCCCACGAGATGCTCCTCGCGGCAGGGGTGCTCAAGAGCGCCCTCATCAACCAGAGCGACAAGACCTGGCAGGTCTCCTACACGCTGGCAGACTGACGGAACTCTTTGGCGCGCAACGGGTTCTGAAGGAGGAGCAGCGCACCCTTCCTCTTCCCCTTCCCAAGCCCTGCCCCTTCCCCTTCCCAAGCCGGGCCACTTCCCCTGCCCACGCAGCGGATTAGCTTGAAATTTCCCCTAGCTGAGCTCCGATGACGCGCACCCGAAAGACCGCTCTTACAATTGTCGCCCTCGTGACGCCCATCCTGGTCGGCGGTTTCGTCATCCAGGAGCGCTCCACGCGCGACGGCGTGCGGTTGTTCGAGCAGGTCATGTCCATCGTCGGGGATCGCTTTGTCGACTCCGTCGGCGCGAGCGCGTTGTACGAAAAAGCGGCGCGCGGCCTGCTGCGCGAACTCAAGGATCCCTACACCGAGCTCTACACGCCCAAGCAGCTGGAGGCCTTCAATACCACCACCGGCGGCTTCTACGGTGGCATCGGCATGCTCATCGAGGAGCAGGAAGGCAGCATCGTCATCTCGAAGGTCTATCCGCACACTCCCGCGGAAGAGGCCGGCATCATGGAGGGCGACAAGATCATCCAGGTCGACACCGCCAGCACCCGCGGCTGGCGCATCGACCAGGTGTCGTCGAAGCTGAAGGGCAAGCCGGGCACCAAGGTCACCGCGAAGTTCGCGCGACCGGGCTATTCCGAACCGATCTCCGCGACCTTCACGCGACGCGTCATCCGCATTCCGGCCATCCCGTTCGCCATCATGCTCGATGGCAAAATCGGCTACGTGCCGGTGCAGAACTTCAACGAGACCTCTGCCGGCGAACTCGCCCAGCAGATCGTCCGCCTGCAGGCCGAGGGCGCCAAGGGACTCGTGCTCGATCTGCGCGGCAACCCGGGCGGCTTCCTCGATCAGGCGCTCGACATGTCGAGCCTGTTCCTGACCAAGGGCCAGGAAATCCTCAGCGTCCGCGATCGCCAGGGCGTCTCCGAACTGCACAAGGCCGAGGGCAGCCCGGTCGCGCCGAAGCTGCCGCTCGTCATCCTCACCGACGCCTACACGGCGTCGGCCTCCGAGATCGTTGCCGGCGCGCTGCAGGACCACGACCGCGCGCTCATCGTCGGCACGACCTCGTTCGGCAAGGGCCTCGTGCAATCCGTCTACCGCCTCGACGGCGGCTACGCCATCAAGCTCACCACGGGCAAGTGGTACACGCCGAGCGGCCGCTCCATTCAGAAGGAGCGCAAGCTGCTCGATGACGGCCAGTTCGTCGAGGTGCGCCCCGACAGCCTCGAAAGCGACTCGGTGCGCAAGGCGCGCCCGCGCTTCAAGTCCGACGCCGGCCGCATCGTCTACGGCGGCGGCGCCATCACGCCCGATGTCATCATTCCGTACGACACGCTCACCAGCGTGGAGCAGAAAGTGGCCAAGGCCCTCGGCTCCAAGGGCCAGGTCACATACCTCACGCTGTACGACTTCGCCTTCGAGGAGAAGGGGAAGGTCAAGCCCGACTTCGTCGTGACACCGGCCATGCGCGACGAGTTCTACACCCGGCTGCAGAAGAAGGGCGTCATCGTTGACCGAAAGGATTACGACAGCGCGAACGACTATATTTCCCGGCTCATCGACAACCGCATCTCCCGGCTCGCCTTCGGCGATTCCACCGCCAAGCGGCGCGAGGTCAGTGAGGACGTGCACCTGATGAAGGCGCTCGAACTGCTCCGGAAGGGGCAGACGCAGCACGACCTCTTCACCATCGCCGCAGCCACCATGCCGCCCTCCAGCGGCAAGCGCTGAGAACCCTGATGAAATTTTCCGCCTTTCTCGCCGCCGCGGCCGTCGCCGCGGCGGTGCCCGCGTCCGGCCAGCAAGTGGCCAATCACGCCCCGGAAAAGGGCGAAGTGCATTTCACGAACCTCCGGCAGCTCACCAACGGCGGCGAGAACGCCGAGGCCTATTGGAGCCCCAACGGCAAGTGGATCACGTTCCAGTCCACCCGTGATGGCCGCACCTGTGACCAGCAGTACGTCATGAGGGTCGACGGCACGGGCCTCAAGCGCATCAGCGATGGCCGTGGCAAGACCACCTGTGGCTGGTTCCTGCCGGGCGGCAAGCGCCTCTTCTTCAGTTCCTCCACCGCGCACGACGCAACCTGCCCGGTCAAGCCCGACCCGTCCAAGGGGTACGTGTGGCCGCTCGACAAGTACGACTTCTACACGGTCAATCGGAACGGAAAGAAGACAAAG
>JBBQZD010000004.1:0-53672 GCA_038208045.1 Gemmatimonadales bacterium
GCGGCTGCGCTCAAGGGCTACAAATGCATCTTCACGATGCCGGACAAGATGTCGCAGGAGAAGGTTCGGCTTCTCAAGGCCTTTGGTGCCGAGGTGATCATCACGCCGACGGCCGTCGCGTACGACCATCCGGACAACTACGTGATGATGGCCAAGCGCATCGCGAAAGAGACGCCGAATGCCGTGCTCGCGAACCAGTTCTACAATCAGGCCAATCCCGACGCGCATTACGCCACGACGGGACCGGAGCTGTGGGAGCAGACATCGGGGAAGATCACGCACTTCGTGGGTGCCGCGGGCACCGGCGGGACGCTGACGGGCACGGGCCGATACCTGAAGGAGAAGAACCCGAAGGTGCAGATCGTCGGCGGCGATCCGCAGGGCTCGATCCTCGCGGAGGTGTGGCGCAGCCAGGGCGCGAACGAAGGGGACGGTGCGCCGTACAAGGTCGAGGGCATCGGTCAGGACAAAGTGCCGGGCACGCTCGACATGAGCGTGATGGACGAATACCAGACGGTGAGCGACCGGGATTCCTTCGCGATGGCCCGGCGCCTGACGCGCGAGGAGGGGATGTTCGTGGGCGGCTCCGCGGGCCTGATCACGCACGTGGCCCTGAACGTCGCCCGGCGAATGAACGATCCCGACGCGCTCGTGGTGACGTTCCTGTGCGACACGGGTGAACGCTATCTGTCGAAGCTGTACAACGACGAGTGGATGCGGGAGAACCAGATGCTCGACAGCGAGAAGGTGTCGCTGGCGCAGTTGCTGGGCGCCAAGACGGGAGAGACGCCGATGGTGGTGAGCATTGCCGCCGGCGCCACCGTGCGGCAGGCGCTCCGCCTGATGAGCCTGCACGACGTGTCGCAACTGCCGGTGATGGACGGCAACAACTGCGTGGGCTCGGTGAGCGAGGGTGTCCTCGCGGCGAGCGGCCTGGAAGACCAGAAGGTGCTCGACCGCAGCGTTGGCGACGTGATGGAAGCGCCGTTCCCGGTGGTGGACGACGGCCTGCCAGTGGACAGCGTGGTGAAGCTGGTAAGCAAGAACAACCACGGCGTGCTGGTGCGCCGCGACGGCGCGGTCACCGGCATCCTGACGCGGTCGGATTTGCTGCACTACCTCATGGCGCGGTGACGCGATGAAGATCACGGTCCTGCTGGGGGGTGCCTCGGCCGAACGGGACGTCTCCCTTGCCTCGGGGGCGCGTATCGTGCTGGCCCTGCGGTCGCTGGGGCACGCGGTGACGCCGCTCGACCCGGCGAGTGGCGTGCTGGGCGATGCGGAGTTCGCGGCGCTCACCCACGGGGCGATGAAGCGCGAACCGCCGACCCTGGAACAGCTGCGGCGGCTCGAGCAATCGCAACTGAGCCCGGTGCTGCTCACACTGCGGGCCATTCGCGAGGCGGACGTGGTCTTTCTTGGCCTGCACGGCGGGCAGGGCGAGGACGGCACGCTCCAGGCAATGCTCAACGCGGGGCATGTGTGCTACACGGGCAGCGGGCCCCTCGCGAGCGCGCTGGCGATGGACAAGGATCTTTCCAAGACGCTGTTTCGTGCTGCCGGAGTGACCACGGCCGACTGGCTGATGGCCCCGGCCACCGCGGAGCAGGTGGAGAAGCTGCTGGGCTGGCCCGTGATCGTGAAGCCGTCGAAGCAGGGATCAACGGTCGGGCTGACCAAGGTGACGGCCCCGGCGGGGCTGGCCGAGGCGGTGGCCGAGGCGTTCCTGTACGACGATGAGGTGATGATCGAGCGCTTCATTCCGGGGCGGGAATTCACCGTGGGGATCCTCGGCGACGAGGCCCTGCCGGTGGGAGAAATCATCCCGGTGCACGAGCTGTACGACTATGAATGCAAGTATACGGCCGGCATGGCCCGGGAGGAGTTTCCCGCCCAGCTGACGGCGTCGCAGCAGGCGTCCGTGCAGGCGCAGGCACGCCGGGCGTTCCGTGCGCTCAAGCTTGGCGGATATGCCCGGATTGACTTCCGCATGACGGAAGACGGTACATTCTACTGTCTGGAAGCCAACACGCTTCCGGGCATGACCGAACTGAGCCTGATACCGCAAGCGGCCGCGGCCGCGGGCATCACGTTTCCGGCCCTGTGCGATCGCATCGTGCAGCTGGCCTCGCGTACGACGGGAGGAAGGTCCTGATGACGGCTCCGCGCATGGCAGCAGCAGCGCTGGCGGGCGTACCGGTTGGCGTGCAGGCCCAGGGGGCATGGGCCGGCCGTCGGCAATTGTTCGTCCGGTTCGCGGGCGAGGCGGAAACGGCGACGATGTACACATCCACCGCCCTGGTCCGCGAGATCGATCGGCAGGTGAAGCGCACCCAGTTCCACTCGGTGGCGATCGGCGGGCGCGATCCCCTGGGCAACCTCGATTTCCTGCTGCAGGCCTTCAGCGAAATCCAGCTGTCGGTGCCGGTGATGCTCGACAGCGACGGCCAGCGTCCGGACTCGCTCGCCCTGCTGGCGCCGCACCTGGCGCTGACGCAGGTGACGGTGGAGTTCGTGGGTCCCGATGGCATGCGCGACAGCGCCATCGAGACGCTGGCCGCCGCTGCCGGCGCCGGTTGCGCGCACGCGCTGGTGCTCTGTCCCAGGGAGGACACCATTGACGTCCAGATCCTGCGATTGATCGAGCAGGCGCATGCGACGAGTGCTGCGACGGAGATGATCATCCATCCGTTCCTCACCGGCGAACCGCCAATGCTCGACCGTCGCTGGGCGACGCTCCTGGAGCAGGCGAGCACCGTGCACGCCAACTGCCGGTTGGCCATGCGACTCCCGGCACCAACCGGCTTGCGCTGACGGTCGGGCACGGATGAGCCACCCCAGCTCCGCATCCACGGATTTTCGCCCGTCGCGCCATACCGGCGCGGCGGTGGGCTGGCTGCTGGGCATCAACATCGCCGTGTACTTCCTGCAGGTGACCGTGGTGAGCCCGGGCGACATGTATGCCGCGCTTGGCTTTCATACGCGGGACCTGAGTCATCTCGGCCGCGCCTGGTGGACGATCGGTACCTACATGTTCGTGCATGGGGGCTTCTGGCACCTGGCGCTGAACATGTACACGCTGTGGCTGTTCGGCCCGCGCGTGGAAGCGGCGTGGTCGGCGGGCGAGTTCACGCGGTTCTACCTCTTCTGTGGACTCGGCGGGTGGTTCCTGCACCTGTTCGTGGCTGGCGACGGCGTGCTGATTGGCGCATCGGCGGCCGTGATGGGCGTGATGCTGGCGTACGCCACGCTCTGGCCGCACGAAGTGGTCTACCTGTTCGGCGTGCTACCGCTGACCGTGCGCTGGCTGATGGTGCTGGTGGTGGCGACCAACATCGTGGGCGGTATCCAGGCCTCACCGGAAAGCGGCGTGGCCTATCTGGCCCACCTCGGCGGCCTTGGCGCGGGGTACCTGTACCTGCGCACCTCCGCGGCGATGAGCCTGTCGAGACTGCGCCGCCACGTGGAACCGGTGCCGGACGTTGCCGAGGAGGACCTGCCGCGAGCCGTACCCAAGTCCCACCGTCCGCCGCGCGGGCGGGATGCCGACGACGCGGTGGCGCGGAGCAAGGCCGTGACGTCGCGGCGCGCCAGTCCCGCGCGCCAGAAGCCGACCAGCGCCGCGCCGGGTGCACTGGACGCGGCCAGTCTCGATCGCGTGCTCGACAAGATTTCCGAACAGGGAATCGCGAGCCTGACCCACGAAGAACGCCAGCTGCTCGACGATGCGTCGAAGCGGCGCCGCCAGGACTGACATGCCGCGAGCCGACCTGCTCGAGACCTTCGCGAATCCGTACCCGGGCCGCGACTACGAAATTCACATGACGTGCGACGAGTTCACGTCGCTGTGTCCGATGGGCGGGATCGAGACGGATGCCGCCGAGCTGGAGTTGCTGACGGGCGGGGCGCCCGACTTCGGCGTCATCCACATCACGTACACGCCGGGCGCGCAGTGCCTCGAGCTCAAGAGCCTGAAGTTGTACCTGTGGAGCTTCCGCAACGACGGCATCTTCTACGAGCGCGCCGTGAACCGGATCCTCGACGACCTGTCGGCCGCGTGCACGCCGGCGGCGATGACGGTGGTGGGCGACTTCAACGTGCGGGGCGGGATCAAGAGCGTGATCACGGCACGGTTCCGGGCGGGCTGAGATTTACGCGCCGTTCCTCCGTGCCTCCGTGTTGACGCAGGAGAACGAGCTATTCGACGACGGGAATGGATCCGGAGTGCCAGCCGATGGATCCGCGCCGGCCGGGGTTCCACCGTGGGTAGGTGCCGAGGCGGCGCAGGTGCCGCGACACCGCCATCATCTCGGAGATGACCGTGTCGGCCACGGGTTCGCCGCAGGCGTGGTCGAACTCGACGAAGTAGCGGTAGCTCCAGGGGTCGCCCGTGGGGCGCGTTTCCATCCGGCGAATGTCGACACCGTGCCGAGCGAGCGGCTCGAGGACGCGGAGCAGGGCGCCCGGGCGGTCTTCGTGCGCAAAGATGAGTGTCGTGCGGACTGGTGTTCCCACCGGCAGGGCCGCCGGCGTCTTGGCGAGGACGAGGAACCGGGTCTGGTTGTCGGCGCGGTCCTCGATGTCTGCGGCGAGGACCTGGAGCTTGTAGCGACGGCCGGCGGCGCGACTGGCCACGGCCGCGTACTCGGGATCGCCGACATTCGAGACATCCATGGCGGCGCCACCGGTGTCGTAGACGGCGTGCACCTCGAACTGCTTGTGCTTGGCGAAGAACGCGTGGCACTGGGCGAGGGCCACGGGATGACTGAAGACGCCCTTGACGCTTTCGAACGTGGAGCCCGGCGGTCCCAGCAGGCAGTGATGCACGTTCACCACCGTTTCAGCGATGACGTGCAGGCCCTCGCCGGCGGCGATGGCATCATGCGCGGTGGCGATGCCGCCGATGATGGTGTTTTCGATGGGGATGACGCCGCGATCCGCGGTACCCTGCATGACGGCCGCGATGACGTCGCCGAAGTCACGCCGCGGCACCGCCTCGGCGTCGCCCATCCACAGCTGCTGGATGGCCTCCTCGGAGAAGGCCCCCAGTTCGCCCTGAAAGGCGACACGAATCGGCGAGCCGGCCATTTAGCGTGCCACCTGGCGGACGTCGAGCGCCACCGCGGGGCCAAGCGTGAGGGCGTCGATGCCGGCGCGGATCTTTGCCAAATCGCCGACGATCACGAACGTCGCGCGATCGACCGGCAGATACTGACGTGCCACGCGCTGCACGTCCGCCGCCGTGACCTGGTTCACCCGTGAGACGAAGTCACCCAGCGAGGTGAGGGGCAGTCGATACTGCCCAAGGTCGACCAGTTGCGCGGCGACCTGGGCATTGGTCTCGAAGCGCTGCGGCACTCCGAGCGCCACGTAGGCCTTGGCGCGCTCGAGCTCCGTCGCGTCGACCGTGAGGTCGCGCAGCATCTGCAGTTCCTTCCTGATCTCGACGAGCGAGCTGTCGGTGGCATTGGTGCGCACCGACGAGGAGATGACGAACGGCCCGGCCAGCGGCGCCCAGGAAAAGCGCGAGCTGATGCCGTAGGTGAAGCCCTTGGTTTCCCGGAGGTTCGAATTGAGCCGCGACGAGAAGGAGCCGCCGAGGATGGTGTTCATCACCTGCAGTGCCGCATAGTCGGGGCTGAGGCGGTCGGCCCCGGGCGCGCCGAGGTAGATGACCGACTGCGCGGCGTTGGGCTTGTCGATGAGGTAGACCTTGCCCGACGCGTTGGTGACCGGCGCGACGGTGACCGCGGCCATGGTGCGCGCCGCGGCGCCGCGCTCCCAGCCGCCGAAGCGCGCGCTGAGCAGGGTGCGCATTTCGGGTGCGGTGACGTCGCCGACGACGATGAACTTGGCGCGCTCGGGGACGAAGGTCTGGGCGTAGAAGCTGCGTACCGCGGCGGAATCGAGCGCGGCCGTGGACGCCGAATCGCCGTCCGCTGCGCGGTGATACGGATGCCCGGCTGGAAAGACGATCTGATTGAAGGCCAGCGCGGCGAGGCCGGTGGGATTGTCGCGACGCTGGAGGATGCTGGCGAGTCGCAGGTCGCGCTGGCGGCGCACATCGGCGGCGCGGAAGGTCGGGCGGAGGACGACATCGCCGAGCAGGTCGAGGGCCTCGCCAAGCGTGCGCTTGGGAACGTTGAGCGAAATGGTGAAGGCGTCGGTTCCCGCGCCGGCGAAGAGCTGCGCGCCGAGGAACGCGAGCTCGCCCTGCAGGGCATTGGCGTCGCGCGTGCCGGCCCCTTCGGTGAGCATGCGTGCCGTGAAGGTCGCGAGCCCCGGCTGGTCGCCGTCGAGCTTGACGCCGCCACTGATGACGAGGGTGACCTGGACGAGCGGCAGTTCGTGCTGCTGCACGAGTTGCAACGTGATGCCGTTGGCGAGCGAAGCGCGCTCGAGGGTCGGCAGCTTGAGCGTTGGCGGTTTATCGAGTGGAGGGACGATGGTGCGGTCGATGCCCTGGGCCTGTGCGATTGCGGACAGGCAGAGGAAGAGGCAAGGAACTCCGATTCTCTTCGGCATCATTGAATCACCACCTTCTTGGCCGCCAGTTCTGGCTTGCCCTGCGGGACGACGGAGACCATCACGCGATTCGTGCGCAGGTACTTCCTGACGACGCGCTGCACATCGGCGGCGGTGACGGCCTTGTAGCGCGCGATGTCGGCCTGGAACGAGTCGGGCATGCCGGTCTGATAGAAGTAGGCGTTGAGGCGGTCGGCCTTGCCGGCCACGCGTTCGATGCCGCGCAGGAAGGACGCCTCGGTGGCGTTCTTTGCTTCCTGCAGTTCGCGCGCGACCGGGCCCTCGGCGGCCAGGCGGGCCATCTCTGCGTCGATGACGATGCGCAGGGTGTCGAGGCCGCGGCCGGGGCGCGCGGTGGCGATGACGGTAAAGTCGCCGTCGAGGCGCTTGCCGTCCTGCGAGGCCTGCGCGCTGGTGGCGATCTCGCCGTTGTAGACCAGCGCCTGCGTCAGGCGGCTGGTGCGGGAGCCGGCGAGGATGTATGCGGCGATGTCGAGGGCGGCGTCATCGGCGTGCCAGCCCTTCACCGTATGCCAGTTCAGGTAGAGACGCGGCAACTGCACGCGGTCCTCCAGGACGACCGCCGTATCGGTGACGCTGAAGGGTGCAGGCGCGGGGCGTTCGATGGCCGGGCCACGCGGAATGTCGCTGAAGTACTTCCGGACGAGGGCGCGGACCGTGTCGGGTGATACGTCGCCGGCCACGACGATGGTGGCGTTGTTGGGGGCGTAGTAGCGGCGGAAGAAATCCTTGACGTCGTCGACGGAGGCGGCGGAGAGATCGGTCATGGAGCCGATGACCGGCCACGAATACGGATGGACGGCGGGATACATCAGCTTGGGCAGGTGGTCCCAGACCATGCCGTAGGGCTGGTTTTCGTAGCTTTGGCGTCGCTCGTTCTTCACGACGTCGCGCTGGAGGTCGACCTTGGGCTTGTCCATGGTGGGGAGCAGCCAGCCCATGCGATCGGCCTCGAGCCAGAGCATGAGGGGGAGGGCGTTGCTTGGGCCGTCTTCGTAGTAGTTGGTGCGGTCCTCGGTGGTGGAGCCGTTGTTGTTGGCGCCGGCGGCTTCGAGGAGGCGGTCGAACTGCGGGTACGGCGCGTGCTCGGAGCCCATGAACATCAGGTGCTCGAACAGATGGGCGAAGCCGGTGCGACCCGGCTTCTCGTCACCCGAGCCCACGTGGAACCAGACGTTGGTGGTGACGACGGGAACGGAGTGATCCTCGTGGATGATGAGGGTCAGGCCGTTGGCGAGCGTATCGACGGTTGCCGGCACGCGGAGCGGCGCGTTTTGCGCGGCAGCAAGAGCGGGGGTGCCAGCGAGGGCGAGGGCAACGAAGAGGTGTCGCATCATCCCGGTGGAGGAGAAATATTGATGAAGCTCCAATTAATATGGAGCGGCGCGCGTTGCATGGGAGTAAGCCGGCGCGAGTTCGCCGACATTTGGCTCGCGAAAGCGGGCAAGCGCGCGGCAAGAGGGGGGTTTTGTAAGTCGCTGTGGGCGACTAGTTTCCGAGACTGCGGCCAGGTAGCTCAGTTGGTAGAGCAGCGGACTGAAAATCCGCGTGTCGGCGGTTCGACTCCGCCCCTGGCCATGTGGTGGAACAGAAGGCGACAGCGCACGACAGCGCACGACAGAGTGAGACAGAACGCCCGGGCCAGTGTTGGCCTGGGCGTTTCGTCGTTCGATGAGGGGCGGGGATCCGGGGCGCACCGAATGGTCCAATTTCATGGAACTTCAGGCAACGCTGGCTCGTCTGAGAGTGTCTCATGCTACGGTCGTCGCGACCATGCATGAAACCGCCGGGCCACCGGCAGGGGCCGCCCCCGACCCGCCCTCGAGTGCCATCTTCAACCCGAGAGACCGATGTCGATAGTTCGCGCATGCTGGGTCGGAACGTTGCTGCTGGCCCTCATCGCAGCGCCGCTCGCTGCCCAGGGTCCGGCCAGTCCGGCCAGGGACACCGTGCAGAACACCGCCGTGCGTGCCTATCTCGACTGCAGTGTCAGCGGCTGTGACCGCGACTTCTTCGTGACCGAAATGAAGTGGGTGAACTGGATGCGGGAACGGCTGGACGCCGAGTTCCACATGCTGGTGACGTCACAGACCACGGGGTCGGGCGGGCGGCAATACACCGTGGTGGCCATCGGTCAAAAGCAGTATGCGGGCAAGGCCGACACCCTGTCGTACACCTCGAATCCCAACGACGCGGACGACACGCGCCGGCGCGGGCTGCTGCGCGTGATGAGCCAACTGCTGCTGCCGTACGCGGCAAGGACGCCCCTCGGCACGCGACTGTCGGTGAGTTTCACGGCACCCCCGCGTGGCGCCGCGGCGCAAAGCGCGGCGGCGAAGGACCGGTGGAACTTCTGGACCTACAGTCTTTCGGCCAACGGCTACGCGAGCGGTGAGAAGCGCCAGTCGTTCGCCAACCTGTTCAACAACATCGACGCGAATCGCACCACGGAGGAATGGAAGATCCGCCTCGGGGTCAACTTCTCCTACGACCAGTCGTCCTTTTCCCTCGGCGATGGCACGACGTTCACGAACGTCCAGCGGAACTACGGTGCCAGCGCACTCGTGGTGAAGAGCGTGAGTCCGCACTGGTCGGTCGGCGGCCGGATGAATGGCAACCGGTCGGACTACTACAACACTGATCTCAACGCCGTGGCGGCGGGCGCCCTGGAGTGGGACTACGATCCGTACGAGCAATTCGCCCGGCGCAAGCTCACGGTGCTGTACTCGCTGGGGGCGCAGCAGTTCCGGTATCACCGCACGACGATTTACGACAAGGACCAGGAAATCCGGCCGATGCACTCGCTGGCCATCGGCCTGTCGAAGCGTCAACCGTGGGGGTCCGCCAGCGCCTCGCTGAGCGGGTCGCAGTTCCTCAATACGCTGAAGTACAACAACGTCGGGCTGAACGGCGGCGTGGACGTGCGCATCGGCAAGGGCTTCTCGATCAGCCTGTCCGGGAGCGGGTCCCGGGTGCGCGACCAGCTGTACCTGCCGCGCGGCGAGGCGTCGAACGAGGAGATCATCGCCCGACAGAAGGCGCTCTCGACCAACTACCGGTACTTCGGGTTCATGGGGCTGCGGTACCAGTTCGGGTCGATCTTCAACTCAGTGGTGAATCCGCGGTTCGGGAACATGGGAGGCGGAGGGTCTACCATCACCATGTCGTTCTGAGGGACAGAGAACGACAGAGAACGACAGAGAACGACAGAGAACGACAGAGAACGACAGAGGACGACAGAGGGCGACAGACCATCGGGGTCTGTCGCCCTCTGTCGTCCTCTGTCGGTTGCGCTTGCCTGCTACTTCGCGATCGTGAACTGGATGGGGAATTCCACCAGCTGCCGCACACGCCGGTCGCCGACGCGCGCGGGGGTGAACTGCATGCGCGGGAGCACGGACTGGACGGCCTCGGCGAAGAGCGGGTGCGTGGTGCTGACAACGTGCACCGAACCGAGTTCGACCCGGCCGAGGGTATCGACGACGAACTGCAGGCGGGCCGTTCCTTCGACGCCGGCGTTCTTGAGCATCTGCGGAAAGCGCGGCAGCGGGGAACGGGGATCGATCGTCACGAGCACCTCGACCTGCTCAGCGGAATACGCGCCCGTCGGCGTCGCGGGCACGCTACCCGGGGTGCCGGCGCTGGTCGGCACACCGACGCGAAGGAAGATGGGATCGTCGGTGTTGATGATCCGGCGCAGCGGCGTGATGGGTGGCAGGCCGATGGGCACGTCGATGGGCACGTCAATGACGCTCGGCACGGGCACGACCGAGATGAGTGGTGGCGCGTCCGGCGCCGCTGGCGCGGCGGCCTTCGGCGGCGGCGGAGTCGGGACATAGATCAGGGCATGCACCGGAGGCACGGCGGCCGCGGCGTGCGGAGCGCGAGCGGTGGCGACCACCGCCCCGGCGACGAGAATGCCGTGCAGTGCAAGACTGGCGGCGAAACCGGCGGGCGTACGGCGACGAGGCGGACGGGACTCGAGCAGCTGCGTGAACATGAGGGCTCCGTGTGGGATCTACTTCCTTGTTACCACGGAGAGGTTAGGGGGTGCTTGTCGCGGGATTAACGAAAGATGAAAGGCGGATGACGGAACAATGGGAAGGGGAAGGGGCAGGGCTTGGGAAGGGGAAGGGGAAAGGCAGCGAACATAGGGGTTGCTCGGCTGGGGTGCGATTGGCACGTTCCACTCCATGACTACTTCCACACTTTCCCATGATCCGGCGCTCGAAGCGCTGTGGCTGCCGTTTACGGCCAACAAGGCATTCAAGGCCCGGCCGCGCCTGCTGGTGAGCGCCAAGGACATGCACTATCGGTCTGATGACGGGCGTGAGATCCTCGACGGCGCCGCCGGGCTCTGGTGCGTGAACGCCGGACACTGCCGGCAGCCGATCGTCGACGCGATCGCCAAGGCTGCCGCGACGCTCGACTTCGCGCCGAGTTTCCAGATGGCGCACCCGCTGAGCTTCCAGCTGGCGAACAAGCTGAAGGCCATCCTGCCCACGGGCATTGATCACGTCTTCTTCTCGAACTCGGGATCGGAGGCGGTGGACAGCGCGCTGAAGATTGCGCTCGCCTACCACCAGGCGCACGGCCAGCCACAGCGCACGCGCTTCGTGGGTCGCCTGCGCGGCTACCACGGCGTGGGCTTCGGCGGCATCTCCGTCGGCGGCATCGAACCGAACAAGAAGGCGTTCGCCGCGCAGCTGTTGCCACAGGTGGCGCACCTGCCGCACACGCACGACCTGGCGCACAACGCTTTCTCGAAGGGACAGCCCGCGTGGGGCGCGCACCTGGCCGACGCGCTGGAGCAGATTGTCGCCGAACATGGCGCCGAGACGATCGCCGCAGTGATCGTGGAGCCGATGGCCGGATCCACCGGCGTGCTGATTCCGCCCGTGGGCTATCTCGAAAAGCTGCGCTCGATCTGCACGACGCACGGCATCCTGCTGATCTTCGACGAGGTGATCACGGGCTTTGGCCGGTTGGGCGCGCCGTTCGCGGCGCAGGCACTCGGCGTGATGCCGGACATGCTGACGCTGGCCAAGGGCGTGACCAACGCCTCAGTGCCGATGGGCGCCACCTGCGTGCAGGGGTGGATCTACGACACGGTGGTGAACGCGACGGAGCGCGGCATCGAGTTCTTCCACGGCTACACGTACAGCGGGCATCCACTGGCGTCCGCCGCGGGGATCGCAACGCTGGACCTGTACGCGGCCGAGGGGATCTTTGAGCGGGCGGCACGGATGGCGCCGGTCTTCGAGCAGGCGATGCACTCGCTCCAGGGGGCACCGCACGTGATCGACGTGCGCAACCTGGGGCTCGTGGCGGGGATCGAGCTGGAGCCGCGGGCAGGGGCGCCCGGCGCGCGCGCGTACGATGTGTTCGTGGACTGCTTCTTCAACCAGAATGTGCTGATTCGCGTGACGGGCGACATCCTGGCCATCTCGCCGCCCCTGATCGTGAGCGAGGGGCAGATCGAGGAGCTGACGGGGAAGATCCGGCGGGCGCTGGAGACCGTAACATAGTATCACTCAGCTACTAAATAGATTCAACCGACGCCCGACTCCCCACGCGACGAGGTCCCCCTGATGCGACGGATCGTCCTGCTGTTCGTGTTCGTGCTGGCGTGGGTGCCTTCCGTGGGTAGGGCACAGCGTCCGCGGGCGCGCGACCTCGGCATTTCGCCGCTGATTGGCGGCACGCCGGGCCCGCTCGACGCGATTACCGACGTGCGTGGCGTCGAGGTAGGACAGGTGACGATCATCCGGGGCGACCCCGGACCACTGCGGGTGGGCGTCGGGCCGGTGCGCACCGGCGTGACGATCGTGCATCCGCGCGGTCGGCACAGCAGCGATGCCGTGTTCGGTGCCTGGTTCACGCTCAACGGCAACGGCGAGATGACCGGCACGACGTGGCTGCAGGAGGGCGGGTTCCTCGAGGGGCCGATCGGTATCACCAACACGCACAGCGTAGGCGTCGTGCGCGACGCCATCCTGCAGTGGCAGGTCGGCAAGCCGGGCATGCAGCCGTGGGGGCTGCCGGTGGTCGCCGAGACGTATGATGGCGGACTCAACGACATCAACGGCTTTCACGTGACGGCCGCGCACGCCATCGAGGCGCTGAACAGCGCGGTGGGCGGTATGGTGCCCGCGGAGGGCGCAGTGGGCGGCGGCACCGGCATGGTGTGCGAGGGCTTCAAGGGCGGCATCGGCACGGCGTCGCGCACGCTGCCGGTGGCGCAGGGCGGCTACACGGTGGGCGTGCTGGTGCAATGCAACTTCGGTTCGATGCGCGACATGCGCGTGGCGGGCGTGCCCGTGGGCGCCGAGCTTGGCGACCTTGCCGCGTGCATTGCCGGTGCGGTTCCGGCCGGTTCGCCGCGGCGCACGTGCGGCGCGCCGCCGGCCGGCGCCGACGCACTGGAGAATGAGCAGGGATCGATCATCGTGATCGTGGCGACGGATGCGCCGCTCCTGCCGCACCAGCTCAAGCGCATCGCGACACGCGTGGCGCTTGGCGTGGGGCGCACGGGCGGCACCGGCGGGAACGGATCGGGCGACATCTTCCTGGCGTTCTCGACGGCCAACGCCGGGGCGTCGACGCCGACCGACACGGCGCGCGTGACGATGGTGTCGAACGCGGCGATCTCCCCGCTCTTCTCGGCGACGATTCAGGCGACGGAGGAGGCCATCCTCAACGCGATGCTTGCGGCGGAGACGATGACGGGAGCGAACTACCTGCGCGTGCACGGACTGCCGGCGTCGCGGGTGGTCGAGGTGCTCCGGAAGTACGGGCGGATTCGATAGATCTGTGCGCCATTCGGGGCGTTTTCAACACGGAGACACAGAGGGAGAGCTGAGGGCCACGGAGACTGCGACGACAAATTCTTTGGGGGCTTGGGGGACAGTACTGTCCGCCGAGCCCCCTTTTGAATTGCCGTTGCATCCTCTGTGGCCCTCGCCGTTGACTCCGTGACTCCGTGTTGATGAAGTCCCAGATCGGCGTCTTACCGCAGCACCGGCATCGTAAATGAGGCCGCATCGGTGCCTGCCGGCCAGCGCGTGGTGACGGTCTTGAGCCTGGTGTAGAAGCGCACCCCGTCCATGCCGTGCTGGTTGTGGTCACCGAACGCGGAGTCCTTCCAGCCGCCGAAGGAGTAGAACGCGAGCGGCACGGGGATGGGCACGTTGACGCCGACCATGCCGCACTGCACGCGATGCGCGAAGGCCCGGGCGGCACCGCCACTGCGCGTGAAGATGGCCACGCCGTTGCCGTAGCGATGGGTATTGCAGAGGGCGAGCGCCTGGTCGGCGGTCGCGACGCGCACGACGACGAGCACCGGACCGAAAATTTCCTCGCGATAGATCTCCATGGCGTCGGTGACATGGTCGAAGAGCGAGCCGCCGAGGAAGAAGCCGTCGCGCTTGGTGACCTCATGCAGGCGACCGTCGACGAGGAGCGTCGCACCCTGCGCGACGCCCTGGTCGATGAACCCGCGCACGCGGTCGCGGTGTGCGGCGGTGACGAGCGGGCCCATCTCGCTCGTGGCATCGGCGGGATCGCCGATGCGTAGCGCGCGCACCCGCGCGGTGAGGCGTGGCACCAGTGCGTCGGCCGTGGCGTCGCCGACCACAACGGCCACGGAAATGGCCATGCACCGCTCGCCGGCCGAGCCGTAGGCGGCGCCCATCAGCGACTCGACCACCTGGTCGAGATCGGCGTCGGGGAGCACCACGAGATGATTCTTGGCGCCGCCCATGGCCTGCACGCGCTTGCCGTGCCGGGCGGCCGTCTCGTAGACGTGCCGGGCGATGGGAGTGGAGCCGACGAAGCTCACCGCCTGGATGCGCGGATCCTCGAGCAGCGCGTTGACGGCCTCGGCGTCGCCGTGAAGAACATTGAGCACGCCCGGCGGGGCACCGGCCTCGACGAACAACTCGGCGAGCCGCACGGCAGTGGAGGGGTCGCGCTCCGAGGGCTTGAGGACCACGGCGTTTCCGCAGGCGAGCGCCGGCGCGATCATCCAGAGCGGCACCATGGCCGGAAAGTTGAACGGCGTGATGGCGGCGACCACGCCGAGCGGCTGGCGCAGCGAGTGCATGTCGATGCCCGTGGCGACGCCGTCGCTGAACTCGCCCTTCATGAGGTGTGGAATGCCGACGGCGAATTCGACGACCTCGAGCCCGCGCTGCAACTCGCCGAGCGCGTCGGCGACGACCTTGCCGTGCTCGCTGCTGATGAGGGCCGCGAGTTCGTCGGCCCGGGCGAGGCAGAGCTCGCGCCAGCGGAAGAGGACGCGGGCGCGGTCGAGCGGCGACCGCTCTCCCCACGCGGCGGCGGCCCCGGTGGCATCGGCGATGACGTGCTCGATGTCGCTGGCGTCAGCGAGCGGTACGCGCGCAGATACGGCGCCCGTGGCGGGATTGAAGACGGGCGCGGTCCGTGTGGTCTGCGGCGTGAATCGCACGCCACCGGCGAAATGTGGAAGCAGCGGCGGAGTCATGCGCTGAAGCTATGGCGGGTCAGGGGCGTGAGCCACCACGGGGCGCCGCAGGGCACCGCGGGCCATCGCGAGGACAGCCGGCTACGCGCGCTGACGCAGCCCCAGCCGCAGGATGCGCTCGAGCAGTTCGGGGTAGGAGACGCCGGCATGGCGCGCCGACGAGGCGAACTCCTCCTTCTGCGCGATCTCGGGGTTGGGGTTGGCCTCGAGAAAATACAGATCGCCCCGCGCATCGAGGCGGAAGTCGAGGCGCGCATAGCCCGTGAGCTCCAAAATGCGATAGATGCGCTTGCTGACGTGCGCCGCATGGGCGGCGAGGTCGGGCGGCAGGTCGGCGGGGCGAATGACGATGCCGTGACGTTCCTGGTACTCGAGGTCGTGCTTGGCGCGGGCCGTGGCGATGAGCGGCTCGTCGGGGGCACGCTTCTCGGCGGCGAGCTCCCAGGCCGGAAAGGCGACGAGGCGCTCGTTGCCGATGACGCTCACGTAGAGTTCACGTCCGTCAATGAACTGCTCGGCGATGGCATCGGTACCGACGCGCTCGTGGATGAAGCGCACGCGCTCGGCGAGCTTCTCGTCGGAGTCCACGACGGAGGCGCGCGCGATGCCGACCGAGGCATGCTCGATGAGCGACTTGACGATGAGCGGGAACGGCAGGTGGGCGGGCCGCCGGACCTTGCGCCCGATGGGGAAGACGCCGAACTCCGGAACGCGAATGCGGTGGTAGGCGCACAGCTTCTTGGAGAGCGCCTTGCCCCGCGAGAGAATCATGCCGCGCGGATTGCATCCGGTGTACGGCACACGCAGCAACTCGAGGTAGCTGACGACATTGTGGTCGAAGACCACCTCGCCGTGGAATTCCTCGAGCAGGTTGAAGACGAGGTGCGGCTGGAAGGATTCGACCGCCTCCTTGACCGGCGCCAGTTCGTACTGCACGCCCAGCGGGCGCACCTCGTGCCCGCGCCCACGCAGTTCGTGGACGACGTCGAACTCGGTCTTCCACGTGTTGATGTCCTTCTCGGTCCGGCCCTCGAGGGAATCGGGCGGGATGAGCTGCGGATGCATGAGCGCGAGGACGCGGAGCTTCTTCATACGGCAATCCAGTCGCGGCGACCGTGCTTGGACAGGAACTCCATGGTGCGCGCGGTCAGCAGGACCATGAAGTCGGTGAGGAGCTGGCGTTCGCGGCCAATGACGCGAAGCTTGAGTTCGCGGCACCGGCCGATCATGTCCCGGAGAACCTGGTCGAGCGTGAACTGGTATTCGCCCGTCCATCGCGACACCACGCGACGGATCTCGCGGCGATGGCGGCGCAGGAACGTGCCGGCGGCTTCACGGTCACGGTGACTGGGTGCGCTCGAGAAGAGGCGCAACAGGTCCTCGTCATAGGTCTTGGGGTGCTCCACGGAGTAGAGCGCGCGCCGATACGTGTAGTGCTCGAACAGCGTGCGGGTGAGCGTCCGGGCGGGGTCGACGACCGCCCGCGTCGTGATTGCCGGCTTCTTGCCGGCGAGCTCGGCCATCAGGCGGTCGACGAACAGGAGCTTCTGCAGGGCGGGCCAGCCGGCGTAGCGCCGGCGCCAGTCGGAGCGCGGCGCGAGCCAGACGGCAAACGTCTCGGCGAAGTCCTCATCTGGATGGCTCTGGGCGTACCAGCGCCGCAGGTGCTGCACGTACTTCTTGCTCGCCGGGTTGGGCCGATATGACACCGGGTACTTGGTGGACGACTTCCCGAACAGGCGCTGCCATTCGCGCCGGCGATGCAGCTGGAAGGCGTGCTGCACCGCGTGACCGCACTCGTGCCGCAAGATCTGCATGCACTCGGCAATGGTGCCGCCCTCGACCTCGAGGAGCTGCGACCGCTCGAGCTTCATCAAGGTCGGATGCGTGAGGTAAAACGGCACGGCGATGCCCGGGACATTGCCGGGCGAGAACCACTCGTCGCTGATCCAGACGTGAGGGTGCAGGCGCAGGTCGCGCGCATCGAGCTCGGCGTAGAGATCGTTGACGCAGTCCTCGAGCCAGGTGCCCTCGATGCCGACACCGAGGTCCTTGATGCGGAGCTGGAGGAGTTCTTTGTTGGGCCAGGTGGCCCAGGGGACGCGTCGGGAGCGATACGAAGGCATTGGGGGCAGAGGGTACGGCGGGATGAGGTTTGGGGCAAGGGCAGGGCATGGGAAGGGGAAGGGGCAGGGACGGGGCTTGGGAAGGGGAAGGGGCAGGGCTTGGGAAGGGGAAGGGGCAGGGCTTGGGAAGGGGAAGGGGATGACCGGATTATCATTGGTCATGGACAGTCCCGCCCTCCTTGGCCCGTATGCGGCGCTGCAGCACCCGAACTTCCGTCGGTACATCATCGGGCTGTTCGCGTTCACGATGGCGGTGCAGATCCAGGGCACCATCGTGGGCTGGCAGATCTATGAGCTGACGCACGACAAGCTGGCGCTGGGGCTGATCGGGCTGGCCGAGGCGCTGCCGTTCATTGGGCTGGCACTGTTTGCCGGGCACGTGGCCGATCGTCACGACCGACGGCGGGTGGCCTTGTGGGCACTGACGGTGCTGGTGGGCTGTTCGCTGGCGCTTCTCGTGCTGCCGATGCTCCTGTCGCACGCGCAGCGGCGGATGACGATCCTGATCTACGCGGTGATCGTGGTGAGCGGCGTGGCCCGGAGTTTCCTGATGCCCGCGCGCCAGGCGCTCGGGCAGGAGCTGGTGCCGCGCGCGCTCTTTCACAACGCCATCACCTGGCGCAGCGGCACCTGGCAGCTGGCGTCGGTGCTGGGACCTGCGGTGGGTGGCGCACTCTACGCCTTCGGCGGGACCCGGATGGCCTACGGCGGCGACGTGCTGCTGACGGTGCTGGGCCTCGGGGCGATTGCGTCCGTGCGGCATCGGTCGGTGATCAATCGCGAGCACACCAATGCCACGTCCTCGAGCCTGGGGAGCGGGGTCTCGTTCGTGTTCGGGAAGCCGATCCTGCTTGGCGCGCTGTCGCTGGACATGTTCTCGGTGTTTTTCGGCGGCGCGACGGCGCTGCTGCCGATCTTTGCCGCGGAGATACTGCACGTCGGCCCCGAGGGACTCGGACTGCTGCGGGCTGCGCCCGCCGTGGGTGCGGTGGCCGTGTCGATGATGATCGTGCATCGCCCGCCGTTCGAGCATGCGGGGCGCACGATGCTCGTGGCCGTGGCCGGCTACGGCCTGTTCACGATCGGCTTTGGCCTCTCGACCTCGTTCTGGCTGTCGGTGGCGATGCTCACCCTGGCCGGCGCGTCCGACATGGTCAGCGTGAACGTGCGGTCCACGCTGCTGCAGACGATCACGCCACCGCACCTGTTCGGGCGTGTCTCCTCGGTGAACAGCGTGTTCGTCGGTTCCTCCAACGAGATCGGCATGTTCGAATCGGGAGTGACCGCCCGCCTGTTCGGAACGGTGCCGGCCGTGGTGCTCGGCGGATGCGCGACGCTGGTGGTGGTGGCGGTGACGTTCGCGAAAAACCGCTCGCTGCGGGAACTGCGTCGCATTCACGAGTTGAGCGCCAGTTAGCGCGTCGGAATCGAAATCCCGGCTCCGACGACCTGCCAGCCGGGATGAGCACGCACTCATCATCTGGAACACTGGCAGGCCGTAGACGGTAGACGGGTCATGATAGAGATTCCTTCCCCATGACCCTCCCGCTCCGCAACTTCCTGTTCCTTGGTGCCGTGATCGTGCTTGCCGTGCCGGCGACGCCGGCGGCCGCGCAGCAGCGCGCGCGCAGCCTGCCCTCTTCGGCGAAGCAGCCCACCACCGCGACCGACACGACGCGACGTCCCTCGAAGGGCGTGATCGACGGCCTCGTCACGGATTCCTCGATGGTGCCCATGCGGGACGCCGAAATCGGCATCCTGCGCACCCCGGTGAAGATCGCGACTTCGCCGCAGGGACGGTTTCGCATCACCGACGTTCAGACCGGAACGTACATCCTGACCGTGCGGCGCTTCGGGTATCGTCCCGTTGCGTCGGTGATCTCCGTGAATGGCGGGGACACGTTGCGCCTGTCGTATGCGCTGAGCTCGCTCAGTGTGAGCCGGCTCGACACGGTGCGTGTTACCGAACGCCAGATGTCACGCAACCTGATGGAATTCGAGCGCCGTCGGCAGCTCGGACTCGGCAAGTACCTGACGGCGTCGGACCTCGAAAAGCGCGGCTCGGTTGACGTGAGCACGGTACTGCGCGGCTTCAGCACCCTCAACGTGACGCGCGATGACGCCACGGGCATCACGTCGCTACAGAGCCGGCGCGACCAGGGCAACCTGCTGACGGGCAGCGGGGCCGGCGCGTGCCCGGTGCAGGTGATCGTGGACAACATTGTGATGCCGAGCCAGGTGGACGTGGAGCTGCTGCCGCGGCCCAAGGAGATTGCGGGCCTCGAGGTGTACGGCGGCCCCTCGGGCGTGCCGTCGCAGTTTGCCGGGATGGACCGGCGTTGCGGCATGGTGTTGATCTGGACCAAGGACGGGTCGCGGTAGGGGCCGTCCGACGCAACAAACGGGGGTGCCACCAACGGTGGCGCCCCCGTTGTCGTCTCGGTGAGTGACTCAGCCGACCAGCGACTTGACCGCGTCGGCGACGCGCACCGCCGTGATCCCGTACTCCGCGTAGAGCTTGGGCGCCGGCGCCGACGCGCCGAACGTCTCTATGCCGATGACCACACCATGGTCGCCGACCCAGCGGTACCAGCTCATGGGATGCGCCGCCTCGACGGCGACCCGCGGCACGCCGGCCGGCAGGACCGCGTCACGGTACTTCAGCGGCTGCTGCGCAAAGAGCTCGAGCGACGGCGCGCTGACGACGCGCGTCGCGATGCCGTCCTCCGCGAGTGTCTGCTGGGCCGCGAGGGCGATGGCAACCTCTGATCCCGAGGCGAGGATGATGGCCTGGGCCGCCGTGCCGTCGAGCGTGTTGCCGAGCACGTACGCCCCGCGCTCGACGTGCACGGCCGCCGTGCGGGCGCTGCGGTCGATGAACGGGAGTTTCTGCCGCGAGAGCACCAGTGCGACGGGGCCACTCTTGTGTTCCACCGCCACACGCCACGCTTCGACGGTCTCGGATGCATCGGCGGGACGGAGGACCGTAAGGCCGGGAATGCAGCGCAACGACGTGAGTTGCTCGACGGGCTGGTGCGTGGGGCCGTCTTCGCCGAGTCCGATGGAATCGTGGGTGAAGACGTAGATGACGTGCTGCTTCATCAACGCCGCCAGGCGAATGGCCGGCCTCATGTAGTCGGCGAAGACCAGGAAGGTGCCGCCGTACGGGATGAAGCCCCCGTGCAGCGCCATCCCGTTCAAGATGGCGCCCATGGCGTGTTCGCGAATGCCGAAATAGATGTTTCGCCCCGCGGGATCTTCTGCCGTCAGGGCGGCCGCACCCTTCACCATGGTGAGGTTGGAGCCGGCGAGGTCGGCGGATCCGCCGACAAGTTCCGGGAGCACCGGCGCGATGGCGTTGATGACGGTGCCACTGGCCGCGCGACTGGCGACGCTGCCGTTGGAGGCATCGAAGACGGGAAGGTGCTGTTTCCAGCCGGCGGGCAGGTCCCCGTGCCAGCGGCGGCCGAGTTCCTTGGCGTCGTCCGGGTTGGCCTTGGCGAAAGACGCGAAGCGCTGCATCCACTCCCTGTGGGCGGCCTCGCCGTGCGCGGCCACCTGCGCGCGCCAGTGCTGCACGGCCTCAGCCGGCACGGTGAAGGGCTCGGTCCAGGGCCAGCCCAGCGCCTGCTTGGTGAGGGCGATCTCGTCCTTGCCGAGCGGCTCACCGTGCGCCTTGGAGGAATCGACGCGGTTGGGCGACCCGAAACCGATATGACTCTTGGTGACGACCAGCGTGGGGCGCTCGGTGTCGGCCTTGGCCTCGGCGATGGCGCGGTCAATGGCAGCGAGGTCGTTGACGTCGGCGATGTGCAGCACCTGCCAGCCGTACGCGGCAAAGCGCATGGCGACGTCGTCATTGCACGAAGAACTCGCCTTGCCGTCTATGGTGATGCCGTTGTTGTCGAAGAACCCGATGAGCTTGCCAAGTTTCTGGTGTCCCGCGAACGAGGCGGCCTCGTGGGAGATGCCCTCCATGAGGCAGCCATCGCCGGCGATGAACCAGGTGTAGTGGTCGATGACCGCATGGCCGGGCTTGTTGAACGTGGCCGCGAGGGTGCGCTCGGCGAGGGCGAAGCCGACGGCGTTGGCCACGCCTTGGCCCAGCGGGCCGGTGGTCGTTTCGACGCCCGGGGTATGTCCGACCTCGGGATGCCCCGGCGTCTTGCTGTGCCACTGGCGGAACTGCCGGATGTCGTCGAGCGAGAGGTCGTAGCCAGAGAGGAAGAGCGTACTGTACAGCAGCATCGAGGCGTGGCCGGCCGACAGGACGAACCGGTCGCGGTCTTGCCAATGCGGATTGGAGGGGGCGTGCCGCAGGTGCCGCGTGTAGAGGACGTAGGCGAGTGGGGCGAGCGCCATCGGGGTGCCGGGGTGGCCGGACTCCGCCGCCTGCACCGCGTCCATGGACAGGGTGCGGACGGTATTGATGGCGAGCAGATCGAGATCGGTGCTGGCGGAGGCGCCCACGGGCCGAGGCTCCGGCTGGAAAGATGAGAAGGGCGCGCGTTGTCACCTGACGACGCGCAGGCACAGCACGGAAAGTTAGCGGTGGTGGCGCTTCGCGGCGACGATGCGCGCAATTGTCGGTCGGTGGATGCCTTCCACGGGTTCCTGCCCGGGCACATATTCCGCCTGCAATGAGCCGCCTGACGTCGGTTGGCGAATCAGCCGCCCTTTCCCGCGAATTGTCGGACTTCCTGATCGAGCTGTCGATCGGTCTGCACAAGAACGCGATCTATCCGTCCGGGCATCCACTGCGCGAGGCGGCGGCGGACCTCATTGCGCGCCGCATCGACGCGCTGCTGAAGGACCGCACGACGCTCTCACTGGGCGTGGCGCGGCACCAACTGATCATCGAGGGCGTGGCGACGGAGGACACCAACCCGGTGCTGCGCGACCTCGCGCTGCGCCTGCACCGGCACCATCTGGGCGCGGTGAAGTTCAGCCAAGGGGTGACCCCCGACGAGATCGGGTCGGTGCTGGAAACCGTGGCCGTGGACGCCGGACGGCGCGCCCGGCCGCTGGGCCTCGAAGACTCCGACTTCCTGCAGCAGTGGCCGCATGTGCGGCTTTTTCCGCTGACGTTTGAGCAACTGCAACTGCTCGAGGAGGAGAAGAGCGAGACGGACGCCGAGAAGGCCGAGATGCGCGGCAGCAGGAGCCGGGCCGCGCAGCTGTGGATCGGCCTGGCGCGCGCGGCGCTGGCGAGCGAACTGGACGAAGACCAGTTCGCCGAGTCGGCCGATTCCACCGATCCGATGGTCGTGGCGAAGGCCATTGACGACCACAAGCGCGACGCGGCCTACGACCAGGTGGTCGTGGGCTACCTGCTGCAGATTGCCGAGGAGCTGAAGCAGAAGGGCGGCCAAGAGGCCGCGGCGCTGCAGAAGCGCATTTCGCGACTCGTCTCGACGCTGCAGCCCGACACGCTGCAGGATCTCATGCAGATGGGCGGCGACGTGCTGCAGCGTCGCAAGTTCGTGCTTGACGCCACGCAGGGCATGGCCGTGGACGCGGTGGTGGACTTGGTGCAGGCGGCGGCGGACACGTCGGGGCAGTCGATCTCGCACTCGCTCATCCGGATGCTCTCGAAGCTGGCGGTGCATGCCGATGACGGCGCGCCGATGGCGCGCCCGACGGCAGACAGCGCGCTGCGTGAGCAGGTGCACAAGCTGGTGACCGGATGGAACCTCGAGGATCCGAATCCGGACAGCTATCGCCTGGCGCTCGACAAAATGTCGAAGATGGCGCCCAACTTCCGTGGGGACGACACGTTTCCGGCCGAACCCGAGCGCCTGCTCGCCATGGGACTCGAGATCGAGATTCTTGGCGAGCCCACGTGGCGGTCGCTGGACATGCTCCTGGCCAAGCCGGACCTGGCGCCGCTGCTGGACCTGCTGGACGTCGCGAACGACGGATGGATGAAGGAGGCGATCTGGCGGCACGTGGCGACGCCGGATCGCCTGGAGGAGATGTTCGGAAAGCCCGAGCCGAACCTCGCGGTGATCACCCGTCTGGTCGCCTACCTGAAGCTCGGCGCCGCGGCGTCCCTGCTGGAGGCGCTGGCCCGCAGCGACGAGCGCTCCGCGTCGGCGTTGACCGACCTGCTGGCGTCGATTGGCCCCGATGTCGGACGGTTGCTGCTGGAGCGGCTGCCAACGGCGCGTTGGCAGCTCGTGCGCCACCTGCTGAGCGTGATCGGCAAGCTGGAGCGCTGGCCCGACGGGTTCGACGCCCGCGCGTTCCAGCGGCACCCGGATGCCGGCGTACGCCGCGAGGCGACGCGCCTGCTGATCAAGCATCCGTCGTACCGGGAGCAGACCATCACCTCGGCCCTGGGCGATGCGGACGAGCGCGTGGTGCGGCTGGCGCTTGGTGCCGTGATGCAGGGGTGTACCGCGGCGCAGGCGGCGGTGCTGATGTCGCGTGCCGCCGACGAGGCCCTGTCAGCCGACCTGCGCGCGCTGGGCATCCGCGCGCTGGCCAGCAATCGCTCGGTGGAGGTGCTGAACTGGCTGCTGAACCGCGTGGCCGGGCGGCGGATCCTGATCTTTCGCAGCAGCCTGGCGTCGAAGTCGCCGGAGATGCTGGCCGCGCTGGCCGGACTGGCGGCGCACTGGAGTTCGGAGCCGTCAGCCCGAGATGTCCTGGCGTCGGCGAGCAAGCATACGGATCCTGAAATCAGCGACGCGGCAACGCGCCGCGGAGGGACGCGGTGAGCGAACCGGCCCGATTCCTGACCACGCTGGCCCAGGCGCTGTCGACGATGGCACTGTATGCCGACGGACACCCGGCGCGCGAACGCGCCATCGACGTGTCGTTCGAGCGCCTACAGGCGCTGCAGGCGGTGGAATCGCGCCCGCAGTTCTCATTCCTCGGCTACGACGTCGTGTATGGCAACACGGCGCTGCGCGAGCTCAAGGAGTGGGACTGGGGGGTGCGCCTCGCGAACGCCGGCATCCAGCGGCTCGAGTTCGACCGGGACGTGACGCGGGACGACTACGAGCACTTCCTGGACGAGTGCCTGGCGCGCCTGACGCTCCAGGCCATCGATTCGTCGACGCGCAGTCCGGAGCGGAAGACGCGCATCAAGTTCGGCGTGATTGGCGTGAAGGGCACCGAGGGGGTCGTGCGCCCGGACGAACTGATGCCCACCGCGACGATCATGTACTCACTGCAGGAGGAGGCCGACACGATCCGCTGGATGCACGAGGAGGTGCAGGTGCGCGGCGAACTGCCGCTGCTCGAGGCCGAGTCGGTGGTGCGGTCGCTGTCGGTGGCGATGCACGGCGATCGCGAGATCGTCATTCCCCTGCTTCAGCTGAAGGAATTCGACCAGTACACGACGACGCATTCCCTGAACGTCTCGGTCCTGGCGATGGCGCTGTCGGAGTTCATGGGAATGGGTCCGAAGGACGTGCGCGGCTTCGGCGTGGCCGGCTTGCTGCACGACCTGGGGAAGGTGAGAATTCCGCTCGAGGTGCTGACCAAGCCGGGCAAGCTGACGGATGACGAGTGGACGATCATGCGGCGGCATCCGATAGATGGCGCGAAGATCATCTACGAAAGCGACCGGCAACTCGACCTCGCCAGCGCGGTGGCCTACGAGCATCACATCATGATCAACGGCGGCGGGTACCCGCATCGTCATTTCCAGCGCGAGTGCCACAAGGCAAGCCGCCTGGTGCACATCTGCGACGTGTACGATGCGTTGCGCACGAACCGGCCGTATCGCGAGGCGTGGGAGGCGGAGCGTGTTCTTGAGCAGATCGAGAAGGGCATCGGCTGGGACTTCGACGAGGAGATTTCCCGCGCGTTCATCGGGATGATGCGCCAGTGGGAGCGACGCGTGGCAGTGGTGGACGACCATACGCCGCTGCCGCAGTACGCCGCGGCGATGGATGCCGCATCGGCGGCGGCGACGGCAGCCACCGCCGCGTTGCCGCCGGCCGCCGGGCCGGTAGTGGGCACAACGGCATCGGGGGAGTCCGCCCTGCCGGGGGCACCGCCCGCACCGGAGGGAGGAGGATGACCAAGTTGCCGCCGCCGGCCGCGCGATTCCGGTCGTTGCATGATCCGGAAACCCTGCGCGGGCTCGTCGAAAATCTGCACGAGGCGTTCTACATCGTAAATGCGCGCGGCGAGATCCTGGATGCGAATCCCACCTACCTGAGCCTGCTGGGCGTCAAGTCGCTGGCCGGCCTGCGCAGCTACTCGCTGACCGACATGATTGCCGATCCCGACCGGCGCCTCGAGGAGCTTGGCCAGTTGGACTCCGCCGGATGGGTGCGCGACTTCGAGTTGGAGATCATTCGCCCGGACGGGGCCATCCGGACGGTGCTCGACAGCACCTATGCCCGCCGCGACGACGCGACCGGCGAGACGTACTACCACGGCGTGCTGGTGGACATCACCGATCGCAAGCGGCAGGAAGACGCGTTGCGCGAGCAGAGCGTTCGTGATCCGCTGACGGGCTGCTACAACCGCCGCTATCTCGAGCAGCAAGAAAACCGGCTCGAAAGCTCCGACGCGCCGTTCGGCGTGATCTTCATCGACATTGACCACTTCAAGCAGTACAACGACCTGCACGGGCATGCGATGGGCGACACGACGCTGGTGCGCATGAGCCGCTTCCTCATGCGGCAGGTACGCGCCGAGGAACCCGTGATCCGGCTGGGTGGGGACGAGTTCCTGCTGCTCCTGACGCCGGCCGACGAGGATGCCGTGGAGATGGTGGCGCGACGCCTGCAGCTTTCGGCCATTCGCACGGCCCCGGTCCCGTTCTCTCTCGGATGGAGCGCTCGCCGTCCCGGAGAGTCAATGCAAGCCACGGTGGATCGCGCCGACCAGCGGCTGCTGTCGGTGCGGGTGATGGAGCGCACGGCGAGTCGCGGAGCCGGGCCGGGGTAGATCGCCCCACGGCAAGGTGTGCAAGAAATCGAGGCACGGACGTCTCCCTGGTAGACACTACCCGGAGGAACCGTGCGACTGCCCGCTCTGCTTCTTGCCCTGTTGCTGCCGTCCGTCGTCCATGCCCAGATTCGGCCCGGGCCGCTGCCGCGACCCTGCGTGCCCTGCCCGGAGTGCGGACTCCGCGACGGCTGCGTCGCCGGTCCGCGGGTGGTGCACACCGCGAGCCGGGCAACGCTGACGCTCGATGGCCGGGTGCTCCGCTACGAGGTGACCGAGACGTTCGTCAATCGGGGTACCGCGATTGGAGAGACGGAATTCCTGCTGCCGCTGCCGCGCCAGGCCGCATTCGAGGATCTTGCCCTGTCGATCAATGGCGAGATGGTGACCGGCGAGACGATGGGGGCCGACCGGGCGCGGGCCATCTACGAAGAGATCGTACGACGGCAGCGCGACCCGGCGCTGGTGGAATGGATGGGGCAGGGTTTGCTGCGGACACGGATCTTCCCGATTGCCCCAGGCGAAACAAAGACGGTGGTTGTGCGCTTTCGTGCCGTGGCGACGCGCGAAGGGGACGCCCTGCGCATCGACTATCGGCCGCCGATGCGCACGGGCGACGATGGCGCGCGCAGCACGCTCGAGGTGCGGTATGCGGGGCAGGGCGAGTTCGGCCGGGCCTTCTCGCCTACGCATGATCTGACCGACGACACGCAGGGCAGCCTGCGTGTGGCGCGCGTGGAACGCGCACGCGGTGTCGTGACGGTGCTGGTGCCGGTCCGGGCGTCGCGCGGGGCGTCGGTGCACGTGCTGGCGCACGCGGAGCGCGGGGAGGACGGATTCGCGATGATCACGATCGCGCCGCCACCGCCGAGCCGAACCGTGACGCCGCGCGACATCACCTTCGTGCTCGACGTCTCGGGTTCGATGTCGGGGGCCAAACTGGAGCAGGCCAAGGCCGCCGGCCGGGCCCTGCTGGCCTCGCTGATGCCGACCGATCGCTTTCGCGTGATCGCGTTCAGCACCGACGTGCGCGAGTTCCGCGAGTCGTGGAGCGCGGCGACGCAGCCCAATATTCGTGCCGCGCAGGCGTACCTTGCCGCCCTCACGGCCAGCGGCTCGACGAACATCTCTGGGGCGCTGGAGACGGCGCTGGGCTCGGCGGCGGGTGCGGAGCGACTGCCGCTGATCCTGTTCCTGACCGATGGGGCGCCGACCGTCGGCGAGCGGCAGCCCGACCGCATTGCGGCGCTCGCCGAACGGCTGCGCGGACGGCAGCGCGTCTTCACGTTCGGCGTGGGGACCGACGTGAACGCGGCGCTCCTCGAGCAGCTGGCGCTCAGCGGCCGTGGCACGGCGCAGTTCGTGCGCCCCGAGGAGGATGTCGAGCGGGCCGTGAGCGTCGTGGCGCAGCGGCTGACCAGCCCGGTCGCGACCGATCTGCGCGTGCGGGTGGATGGCGTGCGGATGGATCGCATGCAGCCGACGGGCACGCTGGACCTGTTCGCCGGCCAGGAACTGACGATCTTCGCGCGGTATCGCGGCGGTCGGCGCGACGCCAGGGTCACCGTAGAGGGAACGAGCGCGGACGGTCCCGTGCGGTGGACGACCACGGCGGATCTTCCCGAGCGCGCCGAGGACAACGCATTTGTCGCGCGCCTCTGGGCCGTGCAGCGCGTGGGCTGGCTGAGCGCCGAACGGCGCCGCAACGGGCCGACGAGTGAACTCGACGACGAGTTGCGCGCGCTGGGTCAGCGGTTTGGCATTCCGACCGAACTGACGTCGTACCTTGTCGTGGAGCCCGGCTTGCAGGGTGTCGGCGGAATGCGGGACGCCCGGAACCTGCCCACCTCGCTGAACAGCGTGACCGTGACCGGACTGGCTGCGCCCGCGGCCGAGCGTGTGCGGTCCTTCGAAGCGGCCAAGACGGCCGCCGACCAGCGCCAGGTGCAAACCATGGCCCAGCTCGACCAGTCGCAGCGCGTCGATGGCCTGACCCAACAGTTCGTGCAGGGACGCATCTTCACGCAGCGTGACGGACAATGGCAGGATGCGCGCCAGGAGCAGCAATCGGCCACGCGCGTGGTGACGGTGCGTGCCTATTCCGAGGCGTATTTTGCCCTGCTGCAGCGCCTGCCGGCACTGAAGGACGTCTTTGCGCTCGGGGAAAAGGTGTCGGTGCAGGGGCGCGCCGTCCGGCTCGTGCTCGACCCGGCGGGTCAGGCGACCCTCGATGCCGGCGACCTCGACGCGATCGTGCGAGATTGGTAATCACGATGTCCGACACGGAACGTCTGTTCACGACCTACCACCCAGCCCTCGTGCGGTATCTCACACGGCGGCTGGGGGATCGTGACTGGGCGGAAGACATCGCCCAGGAGACGTTCGTGCGGGCGCTGCGGCAGGAGCATCTCGTGAACGAGCGTGCGTGGTTGTTCGCGGTGGCCAGCAATCTGGTGCGGGATGAAGCGCGCAAGGATGTCCGCCGCCGCGAACACCTGGCCCTGCTGGCCGCGGATGCACGTGACGCGCACGTCGAGGGGCCGGATGTGGCGCTCGAGCGTGCGCTCGAGGCGGGCGACGCCCGCCGCGCGCTCGATACGCTGGCGGAGCGCGACCGGCAGGCGCTGCTGCTCCGCGCAGAAGGATTGGACTATCCGGAAATTTCCGACATCCTCGGCATCGCCGTGGGTTCCGTTGGCACGACACTTTCACGCGCGCGCCGCCGCCTGGCCGAGTCGTACGAGGCGCAGGTGGCAGCGCGCGCGCAGCGGGGACGCAATGCCGCTTCCTGATGAAGGCCTGATTCATACCTGGCTCGACGGGCAGCTGTCCGCCGACGAGGCCGCGCGCGTGGAGCACCTGATCGCGACGGACGCCGAGTGGGCCGCCGCCGCCGCCGAGGCGCGCGGGCTGGTGGCTGCGTCGTCGCGCATTCTGTCCGCGCTCGACGACGTGCCGCGTGGCGTGCTGCCTGCGGCCGCGACGCGGCGGCCCTTGCGTCGCCTGCCGTGGTGGACGAAGGCGGCGGCGGCCATTGTCGTGATTGCCGGAACGAGCACGCTGGTGCTGGAGCGCACGCCGGCGCCGACGATCACCGCCGGGCCGGCCGCGCCGGTCGTGCCGGTCGTGCCGGTCGTGGTGCCACCCTCGCCGCCGCCCGCTCGGACGCTGCCGGAGGTGCCGAGTGCCAAACGCGTTGAACCGGCGCAACGCGGGCGCGTGGATGTCGTGCGTGCGGACCAGGCCAAGGCATCACCTCCGCCCGCGGCAGTGGTGGAAAAGCCGGCTGCCGAGCGTACCGTCGAGCGTACCGTCGAGCTCGCTGCCGAGCGTGCCGCCGAGAAGGGCCAGCGCGAGTCGCAACCAGTGCAGCAGGTGCAAGAGTCGCCGGCGACACGTCAGGCATCAAACTTGGTGGCACGGCTCGGTTCGCAGCCGGCGCTGTCGCTGCAGAGCGTGGTAGTGACGGGCTTGGCGGCGCCGAGCGATGCGGCGCGCTCCATGGAGCCACAGGCGGAGGTGAAGGCGCGCCCTGTGGTGGATACCACGCCGCGCGCCGTCGGCGGAGGGGGGGTCGCGCGCGTCGCGCGCGACCAGGTGATGGCGAAGGCCGCCGCGCCAGTCATGAGTCCGGGGCCGGCCGGCGAATTGGCCGTAGCGACGCCCGGCGCCTGCTACCTGCTGCGCGACAGCCGAACCTTGGCTGCCACGGGCGTCATCATGCGGGGGGACCGGCTGGTCGGCGACACGTTGTTTCTCGCGCCACTGTCTTCGGCCTCGACGACACGCGGCTGGGTGGTGGCACACGAGACCGTGCTGCGGGGCGTGCTGACCACCGAGCCAGAGGCGCGCGGGATGCTGTTGGTGACGGCGACGATGACGCCCTGTCCGCTGCCCTGAGGCGGCTCAGGCGTCCTCGTCGGGGAAGTGCGTTGGCACGGTGCGCGCACAGGCCACGAGGGCCTTCGCCGCGCCGGCGTGCAGCATGAGCGTGCCTATGGACCCTGTTAGCGTCACCTGCCGGAGCACGACGGCCATGACCGGATCGGTGAACCCGAGCACGACCTTCTTCCAGACCGGGTACGGCGCGCGCAGTACAAAGGGCGCCGTGGCCTCATGGACCGGAAGCACCTGCGCCGACGTGCAGGTGCCGCGATCGAGTTCAATACGGATGGCGGTGGTATCCGCGTAGCCGAGCGCCGGCGCCGCGTCGAGCACGAGCACGACGGGCCAGATCCACGACCCGGCCGCGGAGCGGTAGGCGTCGCTGGCGTTGATGGCATCCTTGAGTGCGTCGGCCCAGGGCTGGGTGAACGGGCGCGGTCGGCTCACGGCGTCGGGGGCTTGGACGTGTTGTTGATGGCGCGCATCACCGTCGTGCCGGCGACCACGGCGCCCGCCAGCAGGTACAAATAAAACGAATAGAAGCGCCACCAGATCAACGCACCGGCCATCACGGACGGATCGAGCACGTGCTTGAGTCCCATCGAGAATCCGAACTCGACGGCGCCGCCGCCGCCCGGCGCGGGCGCCACGGCGCCGCCGTACAGCAGCAGCAGTGGCCAGACGACGAGCGGCGTGAGCGGTGCCGAGATGCCGCTGCCGTAGATGAGCGCGGGAAGCACGGCAAGGCGTAGTGCCACGTGGGCCATGGACAGCGCAAAGGCGACGAGCATCGCCCCCCGACGAGCGCTGCGCAGGCCATCCATGCTGGACCGGACGTGATGCAGCGCGCGCTGGATAGCGTGCCATCGTGCGGCCCGGATGCCGAGTGCCCGCAGCCAGGCCGGTGGCGGACCGACGGTGCGCCGTCCGGCGATGACGAAGGCCGTCACCGCGAGACCGACGACGAACACGGCGTAGCCACCGATGATGCCGATCATCCCGCCGGCCAGCGCACCACCAGTCGTGAAGACGGCGAGCAGCGCGCAGACGAGCACGAGCGAGACGAGCTCAAGTGCAAGTTCGAAGAACAGGATCAGGAGCGCCGGTGCCGTGGCGACTCCTGCCTCGGCGAGCACGAGAAACCGCGCGGGTTCTGCGCCCGCCCGCGCCGGTGTCACCGAGGCGCCGAAATCACCGCCAAGGCTCACGCGCAGTGCGACGATCCAGCGCAGGGGAATGCGGAGCGCCTTGGCGCCCCATTGCACCTTGGTGGCGCGCGCCAGCAGCTCGAGCGCAAAGGCGAGCAGGGCGAGCGCGTGCGCGCGCCAGGGCAACACGGGGAATGTTCCGGAACTCTGCCACCCCTTCCAGACGACGTCCGCGGACAACGCGAACGCCGCCAGAAACGACACCGCCACCAGCGCCCAACGCCGACGATTCACCGACAGCTCACCGGGTGCGCGCGAGTTCGAGCGCCGACATGCGCCGCGGGCCGGGATACGGCGCGTTCCCCTTGATGGTACGCCACAGGATGCGGTTGAAGAGCTCGTCGTCCACCCGGTCCTCGAATCGCAAGTCGATGGCGGCCGACTCGCGGGCCTCGCGCGTGTTGGCCGGATTGACTTCGTCGAGGTTCACGGCGGGCGTGATGACCACGTAGGGACGCAGGTCGGGGGCCGTGCGCCAGATGTCGTGCAGCGGCCGCCCAAAATGGTCGAATTGCGAGAGCGTACCAAGGCCGAGGAGCTCCTCGATGGTGGCGAGCACGTCGGTGGTATTGGCGAAGCGGTGCGAGACGCCACCGGCCGCCCACGGCGAAATGGCGAAGAAGGGCGAGCGGTGCGAGTCGACGTGATCGGGGCCGTTCTGCGCATCGTCCTCGAGGACGAAGACCACGGTGTTCGCCCAGAACGGCGATCGGGAGAGGGCCTCTACGATGCGACCCAGCGCGAGGTCGTTGTCGGCCACATGGGCGCGCGGCGTTGGATCACCGGCGCGTGCGCCGGACGTGTGGTCGTTGGGCAGGCGGAGGATCTGCAGGCGCGGCATGGCGCCGTCCTTTACCCAGTGCGCGAACTCGGCGAGCCAGACGTCGGCACGCTTCTGGTCGCGGATCTTGAGGTTGTACGACGGATAGTCGGGGTTGGTGTGCGCGCGCAGGAACGGCTTGTTGCCCCGGTAGCCCGCCGGCATCGGGTCGTCGCGGTCGGTCTCGGCGGGAATGACGAATTCGCCGAAGTTGCGAAACGAGACGTCGGCGCGCTGCGCGAGGTTCCACAGGTAGCCATTGGCCGGTTCGGAGACGTCGTCGTCATTCTCCGGAATGCGACCCCGGTTGGTGCCCTCCCAATCGTAGGTGCGGCCGCGCCCCGAGTAGTTCGACGGGACGGTCTTCTGGAGATAGTCGGTGGTGTAGGCCGCCATCGACCAGTTGTGGCCGTCGGGACTGGCCTCGGCGTTGACGAAGAAGCGGTCGAAGATGCCGAATCGTTCGGCCAGTGCGTGGTGATTGGGCGCGACCGCGCGCGGAAAAAAGGTCAGGGACGAATCGCCATCGCCCTGCGGCAGGTCGCCCAGCATCTGGTCGTAGGTGCGGTTCTCCTTGACGATGTAGATGACGTGCGTGATGGGCGGATACGCGAAGGCCGTGCGCGGCACGTCCCACCGATTGGCGCGTGCGACGCGCGCCGACAGCGGCGCGAGTTCTGCGCCACGCCGCTGCGCGCCGAGCGACGTGACGATGGAGCCGGTGGTTTGGCCCAGGGTATACTGCCGGTCGTCGAAGCCGGCGTCACCGCGCCCGCGCCCAGGCTGCGGCCCTGCCGGGTTCGGCCCCGTGCCGGCCCCCTTGCCCGTCAGCGTGATGAGCGAATCGCCGCGCACGATCACCGCCGTGGGATACCACTCGACGGGCACGCGTCCGGCGACCGTGTCGGCGCCCGAGGCGCCGGCAATGTTGGCCGTGACCGCCGTGAGATCGATGATGCTGACGGCGTTGTTGTCGGCTTCGGCCACGAAGAGGCGCGTGCCGTCGGCGGAGAGCGCGAGCGCGTTGGGCGTGGATCCCTCGCCCGGACCGTGTGGCGGGGTGACGACGAGGGTCGTGATCTCACGTCGCGCGCGCGGATCGAGGACGGCGATGCGGTCGGTGGATCCGGACGCCACGAACAGGCGTGACCCGTCGCGATTGAGCAACAGGGCCGAGGGATGCCGTCCTGCCTGCATGCGGCCCGCCGCGGCCAGCATGCCGTTCCGTGGCTTGAACGCGGCTACTGTGCTGCCGCCCCACGAGGAGACGTAGACCATGCCCGCGGGATCAACGACCACGGCGTACGGATAGCGTTCGACGCCGAAGCGTTGAACGACCGTGGCGCTGGCGAGATCCACCACCGCGAGCGAATCGGTGAGGTTTTCGGCGACATACAGGCGCGACCCGTCCGGCGACAGCGCGAGGCCCGCGGGATAGCGCCTGCCGTTCTTCTGGGGCGCCTTCGGCTCGATGATGATGGAGTCGGCGAGGGACGCGCGTCCGGCGGCCCAGGCGTAGCGGTAGATCACGTCCTGGTTGCCGCCGCTGGCGTACAACGTGCGACCGTCCGGGGAGAAGGCGAGCCCGAGGAAGGCGGCGGCCTGGGGCAGCGTCTGCAGGATCTGGCCCGTGGCGCGATCAACGACCTGCACACCCTGCTCGCGCCATCCATTGAGCAGTACGACGACCTGCAGGCCGTCGGGCGAGAGCGTCATGGCCAGCGGCATGGAGCCGACGGGCCAGGCCACGCCAGCGGGGTCGAGGGTACGGCCGGTCGGCAGTCGGCGTGGCCCCGCGTCGAGCGACGAGGCGGCGGCGGTGGTGGACGGAGCGGGTTTGCACGCGACGAGTGCCGCGATGACGGAGAGAGCGAGAAGTCGGCGCATGGAGTGCGAAATGGGATCGCGCCGCGGGACGAGCATGATCCTTCCCGCGGCAAAGGCTGGAACTGCCGAACGCTAGCGGCTGTCTGGCATCTGCAGAATGACCACCCGTCCGTCATTGAACAGGGGAATGGCCACGCGGTTGCGCTTGGTATCGTACCCGATGTCGGCGGGGCTGTTGAAGCCCTTGATGAGCGTGGTGGACGCCCCGTTGACGAAGACACTGAGCGACGAGTCGGCCCAACTGGTGTAGAGCGCACGGCCGTCGGCCATGATCTCAAGCCCGTCACCGGCGCCGGCACCGATGCCAATGGAGTCGGGCTTGGCCATTCCCGGCTTCCAGGCAAAGAAATTCGGCGAGGCGAAGGCGTTGATGAGGTAGCGCTGTCCGGCGGCGTCGTAGGCGATGCCGTTGGGACCCGGCGCGCCGTCAAAGGTCGCGACCACCGTGTACGCGCGACCGGTCACCTGGACGAGGCGATCGGGGCCGGGGTGCGACAACTGGCCCTTGGCATCGAAGCGCACACCGGTGTCCGTGATGTAGATGGAGCCGTCCGGAGCCGCGACGACGTCGTTGAGGAACGCCGAGCCCTTGATGTCGATGGAGGCGATGGGCGCGCCCGTCAAGCGATTGAACGCACGCACGGCGTCGATGTCGGCCACCCAGAGTGTGTCTCCCACGAGGGCCAGCCCCTTGGGGGCGTTGAGCGTGACGCCGTTCCGGCCGCCCTCGATGAAGGGGACCGAGTCCATGCTGCGCCCGTCGGCCTGCAGGCGCACGATGAAGCCGTTGCCATCCTTGGCCGACGGATTGCCGTTGATGTTCGACACGAACCAGAGATCCTGGGCGGGGTCGTATCGCACGGATTCCGGGGTCTTCAGGCCGCTGGCGTCAGCCACCTGGTGCGGGCCGGCGCTCACCGCGGCGTCGGCAGCCGACTGCTTTTCGCCGCCGCACGCGGCGGCCAGCAGGAGAAGCGGGAGGAATGCGATCTGAGCGCGGAGGCAGGTCATGGCGTACTCGAGCTGAGGGGATGTGTGCGCCTCGCGATCACGGGTGCGGCGCACCAACTTTGAAGAATGTACGACCACCTGCGCCGCCGCGCTGGCGTGCAGGGCTGTCCGATTCACTTTCGAGAGGTGACCATGGTGTTCCCCCGTCGCATCCTGGCGAGTTGTGGGCTGTTGTTGCTGCCGCTTGTCGCCGTTGCGCAGTCCTTCGACACGACGACGTTCGCGGCCCTGCGCTGGCGTGAGATCGGCCCGTACCGCGGCGGCCGTTCCGTGGCCGTGGCGGGGTCGGCGTCACGCCCGTACGAGTACTGGATGGGCACGACCGGCGGGGGCGTGTTCAAGACGACGGATGGCGGCATGAGCTGGCAGCCGGCGACCGACAAGTACTTCGGTGGGACGATCGGCGCGGTGGCGGTCGCCGCGTCGAACCCGGACATCGTCTGGGTGGCGGGCGGCGAGGGAGATATCCGCGGCAACACCGCACCCGGCGAAGGCGTCTGGATGTCCCGTGACGCAGGCAAGACGTGGACACGCGACGCCTACTTCGACGTCAAGAACCACGTGCGCCGCATCCGCATCCACCCGACCAATCCCGACATCATCTGGATCGGCGTGCTCGGCCACGCGTTCGGCGACAACGACCAGCGCGGCGTGTTCAAGACAACCGATGGCGGCAAGACGTGGCGTCGCGTGCTGTTCCGCGACGCGTCGACCGGCATTTCGGATTTCGACGTCGACCCGAACGACGCTGACGTGCTGTACGCCGCGTTCTGGCGGGCGAACCGCACGCCGTGGTCGCTGGAATCGGGCGGGCCCGGTGGCGGCATCTTCAAGAGCACCGACGGCGGCGAGCACTGGACCGAGCTGACCGCGAATCCCGGACTTCCGCAGGGGCTGTTGGGCAAGATCGGGCTCACCGTGTCAGCGGCGAAGTCGAGCCGCGTCTGGGCGCTGATCGAGTCGGAGGCCGGCGGCGTATACCGCTCCGACGACGGGGGGGCGACGTGGGCCAGGATCAACGACGAACGCAAGCTGCGTCAGCGCGCGTGGTACTACTCGCGCATCGTGGCCGACCCGAAGGACTCGAACGTCGTCTACGCGCTGAACGTGCAATGGTTCCGTTCGAAGGACGGCGGCAAGACGTTTCCGCAGAACATGGCCGTGCCGCACGGCGATAATCACGACCTGTGGATCGCCCCCGACGATCCCAACCGGATGATCGAGGCGAACGACGGTGGGGCGAACGTGTCGTTCAACGGCGGCAAGGCGTGGACCAGTCAGGCCTTCGCGACGGCGCAGATGTATCACGTGACGACGACCAACCACTTTCCGTACCTGGTGTGCGGCGCGCAGCAGGACAACTCGACACTGTGCGGGCCGTCGCGCAAGGAAGGCGGGATGAACATCGCCGACTTCAAGGATGCTGGCGGCGGCGAGTCGGGGTACATCGCGTCGAACCCGCTGAAGCCGGACATCGTCTTTGCGGGAAGCTACGGCGGTCTGCTGACGCGCAAGGACCTGGCGACCGACCTCGAACGCAACGTGAGCCCGTGGCCCGACAACCCCATGGGCATTTCGTCGGAAGACATCCAGTACCGCTTCCAGTGGACCTTCCCGATCCTCTTCTCGCCGCACAACCCGAACGTGCTGTATGCGGCCGGCAGCCAGCTGTTCAAGACGATGACCGAGGGCGAAAGCTGGACGATCATCTCCCCACCGCTGGCGCGGCGCGACCCGAAGACGATGGGGGCGTCGGGCGGCCCGATCACGAAGGACCAGACGGGCGTCGAGACGTACGGGGTAATTTTCGCGCTGAGCGAATCACCCATCACGCCCGGGCTCATCTGGGCGGGCACGGATGACGGCCTGGTCTGGATGACGCGCAACGGCGGCGTGAACTGGACGAACGTGACCCCGCGCGGCATCGGCGATTTCACGCGCGTCTCACTCATCGACGCCGGCCACTTCACCGCCGGCACCGCGTACCTTGCGGCCAACCGGTTCCAGCAGGACGACTTTCAGCCGATCCTCTACAAGACGGCCGACTACGGCAAGACGTGGAAGAAAATCGTGACCGGCATTCCGGACGACGAGTTCACGCGCGCCATTCGCGAGGACCCGAAGAAGGCGGGCCTGCTGTATGCGGCGACGGAAAAAGGCGTCTGGGTCTCCTTCGATGATGGCGGCCACTGGCAGTCGCTGCGCCGCAACATGCCGAACGTGCCCGTGCATGACCTGGTGATCAAGGACAACGACCTGGTGCTGGGCACGCACGGGCGCTCATTCTGGATCATGGACGACATCGCGCCGCTGCGTCAGCTGGCGGTGGCGATTCCCGCCAGGAAGGCGCACCTGTACAAGCCGTCCGACGCCTATCGCATTGACTGGGGTGGCGGCTTCGGGGGCGGCGGCGGGGGATACGGCGGCGCGACGCCGAGCGGGCAGAACCCGCCGTCGGGTGCGGTCATCTACTATCACCTCAAGGACCAGAACACCCGCGTGACGCTCGAGTTTCTGGACGCCAAAGGCGCGCTGATCAAGTCGTACAACAGTGACTCGACGCCGACACCCGCGGCCGCGCCAGCCGGTGAGGACGATTCCCCGCGGCGGGGTGCCCAACGGGCGCCGCGCGTGCCGAACAAGCCCGGGCTCAACCAGTTCAACTGGAATCTTCGATACCCCGACGCGACGCGGTTTGACAACATGATCTTCTGGGCCGGCAGCCTCACGGGGCCGCTGGCCCTGCCGGGCACGTACACGGTGCGGATGACCGCTGGCGGCGAGGCGCAGTCGCAGACCTTCACGGTGAAGGCCGATCCGCGCTGGAAGGTGCCGATGGCCGACCTGGTGGCGCAGTTCGACTTCCTCATCCAGGTGCGCGACAAGGTGAGCGAGGCGAACGACGCCGTCATCATGGCGCGGGACGTCAAGGAGCAGGTGGCGGACCGCCTGAAGAAAGCGCCGCAACTGGGCGATCAGGGCAAGGCGCTGGCTGGCAAGATCACGGACGTCGAGGCCGAGATTTACCAGATCAAGAATCAAAGTTCGCAGGATCCGCTGAACTTTCCGATCAAGCTCAACAACAAGATCGCGGCCCTGCTGGGCATGGCGGGTTCGTCGCCGGGCCGGCCGCCGGTGCAGGCGCTGCAGGTCTTCAAGGAACTCGACGGCAAGCTCGGCACGCAGACCAAGCGGATGGACAAGGTGTACGCCGACGACTTGAAGGCCTTCAACGCGGAACTCAAGAAACTTGGCCTTCCGGAGGTCACGCCCAAGAAGAAGGCGCCGACCGTCGCGGCGGACGATGACGCCGCCGCAAGCGCCGGTGCGAAGACCAAGTGGTAGCATGATGCGTGTGCGGGCGGCGCTGCCGGCTGATCATGCGGCAGCGCTGGCGCTCAACAACACGGCCGTTCCGCACGTGAACGCGCTGTCGCCGGAGGAATTCGCGTGGCTGGCCAGCCACGCGATTTTCCTTGGCGTCGTCGAGGACGCCGAGGGACTGCTCGGCTTCACGATGGTGCTGCCGTCCGGACTCGACTACTGGAGTGACAACTACAAGTGGCTGACGGCGCGATTTACCCGGTTCCTGTACCTGGACCGGGTGGTCGTGGACGAACGAGGGCGCGGGCAGGGCGCTGGTCGCTCGCTGTACGAGGCGCTCGTTGCCTTCGGAACCGGCGCGTGGCCGCGCGTGACGCTCGAGGTGAATCTGCGACCGCCGAATCCCGGGTCGGTGCGCTTTCACGAGCGGATGGGCTTCGCCCCGATCGGCGTTCGGGAGTACAACGACGGGGCGAACGCCGTGTTGATGATGGAGCGCCTGCTGCCATGACAAAGGGGAGCGGCCGAGGCCGCTCCCCTCCACGACGGTCATGCGGCATGGTCATGCGGCACGGTCATGCGGCATGGTCATGCGGCGATGGCTACTGCCGCTTCTTCGCTACGTCCGGGGCAATGCGGTCGTCGAGCATCACCCAGTTGCCGTAGCCACCAGCGCGGGCGCGCCACGTGGACGCATAGCGGCCACGCTCGATGATCGAATCCCGGGCGGTACGCTTCAGGATCATGAGGTAGACGCCGCTGTCGGCGAGCGTCGAGTCGTCGAGCACGCGCATGCCCTTGGTATTGCGCTGGAAGTCGTACAGCGACTTGGCCTTGGCCAGGGCCGCCCATTTGAGGGCGACGGCCGGCACGCCGCGGACGGCCGTGTCGGGCAGGGTGAGCTGCGCATCCGGCGCGTAGAGCCCACTGAGCATCCGGATGTCCTGGTTGATCATCGTCGCGGTGACGAGGCTGTAGCCCTGCCCGAGCGCGATCAACCGTTCGTGCGGATCGGCAGGGATGAGCGTGGACTTCGGAGAGGTCGACGCTGCGGCTGCGGCCGGCGTCGGCAGTGCTGGCGCCGGTGACGCAATGACGGCGGGTTCGAGCGCCGGTGCCTGCGGATCCCGCGGATCGTTCTTGGTTTGCGCGCCGCAGGCCGCAAGGGCGAGCGCGCCGAACAGGAGATAGTGCGAACGCTGCATGTGAGTGGTTACGCGCGTGAGGTAAGGTCGGGGAAGTTGTCGGGCATCGCGACCGCCATGCCCATGGCGTTGTACCCCTTGTCGACGTAGACAGTGGAGCCGGTGATGCCGCTGCTGAGCGGGGAGCTGAGGAAGGCGGCGACGAGCGCGACTTCGGTGGCCGTGAGCACCTCGGGCAACGGGGCGTTGACCTCGTAGTAGCCGACCAGGGTCTCGACGATGCCGATGGCGCTTGCGGCACGCGAGGCCAAGGGGCCGGCCGAGATGGTGTTGACCCGTAGGCCGAAGCGCCGCCCGGCTTCAAAGGCCAGCGTGCGGGTGTCGCTTTCGAGCGCCGCCTTGGCCGACGACATGCCGCCGCCGTAGCCCGGGATGACGCGCTCGCTGGCGAGGTACGACAACGAGAGCACCGATCCGCCGCGGCGGATCATCGGCCCGAGCCGCGCCATCATCGCCACGAGCGAATACGACGAGATCGAGAGCGCGGTCAGGTAGCCCGCGCGGCTCGTGTCGAGCAGCTGCTTCTTGACCTCGGGGCCGTTGGCCAGCGAGTGCACGAGAATGTCCAGCGGCTGCTCGCCGAAGTCAGCGGTCAGCTGCTGCGCCATGCCGTCAATGGAAAAATCGCCGGTGTCACGGTACCGCTTGTTCTCGCGAATTTCCGCGGGCGCATCCTCGAGCGTGTCGAAGGCGGCATCCAGCGGGTAGATGCGCTCGAAGGCAAGCCGCGACCCGTCGTGCATCTGCAGCGACTCGTCGAGCTTGCCGCGGTCGAGCAGGTTCTTGAAGATGTTCAGCGCGGGCGGCCACGTGGCCACGCACACCGAGGCGCCCGCCTCGGCCAGCGCCTTGGCGATGGCGAAGCCGAAGCCCTGGTCGTCAGCCACGCCGGCGACGAGGGCGCGCTTGCCGCGAAGGTCGATGTTGAGCATGAAAGAAAGAGTAGGGGGGCCCGGCCACTGGGCAAGGGGTGTGGAACCACCGCGCCGCCCGCCCGGCGTGCACCGTGCCGGTTGGCGCCGGAATTCAATTATACACCGTGGCGGCCGGTGCTGGTTCCGGCCGGGCGCGGGGCATGCCCGCTAGAGGAGCGCGGCCACCTTTGCGACCAGCTCGAACGCGTCCGCCACGTAGACGACGTCGGCCTTGCCCTGCGCCCATCCGCAGTTCGGATCGAGGTTGATGGCGCGCCGCTCGCCGATGAACCGCCAGCCGACGACGTGCGGTTCCTCACCATGGCAGCAGGCCGACAGCCCCTTGGCATGCCGCGGCGTCGCGCCCGTCTGGCCCACCTGATTCAGATGGCTCATGAAAGAAAACACGTTCTGTCCCTCGCCCGACTGATCCACGAGCGACTTGCTGCTGCCGAGCGACGCCTTGGCCCGGTCGAGGAACTCGAGAATGATCTTCGCGCCCTCTTCGAGGTGCACCTGGCCGTCGGCCTGCTTCTTGGTCCAGCCGACGCCGGCCACGAAGAGCAGCGACGCATCGGGACGAATGGTCTGCGCGTTCACGGACGGCGCCCGGTACCCCACGACCGTCGTGCGTTTCAGTTCGTCGCCGATGTGGACGTCCAGGCGTTCCGGCTGCACCGGCACCGGCGCTTCCTCCCACCGGGAAAAGACGCCAGCGTCGAACGTCAGGAACCACGGACGCGCGGCGCGCGTGAGCGTGGCGACCATTCGCTGGCGATAGTAGCCGCGCTGGATGCGCAGCTCAGCCCCCTCCACGCTGAATCCGTTTGCGTGGGTGTCAATGCACCCGCCCAGCCGCTGGGCGACCCCGGGAATGGTGCGGTTGAAGCGGGCGGTGGCCGGCGCCACGACGATCGTCGCCTTCGAGGCACGGCAGATCGCCTCGAGCGCCGCCGCATCCGAGGCGTAGCGCGACATCGCGAAGTCCGGGCCCGAGACCTCATAAAACGCCGTGGCACCACAGGCGGACATCGCAGCGATCGCCGCTCGCACATCGCCGCCGAGGCAGCCCGCCACGAGTTTCGCGTCCGGCAGCTGCTGTTGCAGGCGCACCGCGCCCGTCAGCGTTTCGAGCGCCGCGCGACCGAGCGATCCGTCGGCTTCCGCATGCGCGAGGAACAGGATGGTTTCCATGGTCGTTGCCCCCTAACCCTTGATCCAGTCGGCGATTTCCCTCGCCATGTCATCGACGGGCACATCCTTCACGATGCGCGTGCGCCGTTCCTGCCGGGGCAGCTCGACGGCGCGGAACGTCTCCGCCTGCGGACTGAGCGGCACCGGCTGGGCCTTCTGCAGGGCGGGCATCATGGTGCGCATGTTCAGCATGCCGACCTGCGGGTTGTTCGGCGGCTCGGGCAAGTTGCCTGTGGCCCACGCGATGGCACACGGCGGACCCGATACCTCGGACACGAGATACTGCCCTCCTTCGACCCGCTCGAGGATGCTGAGCGTGCCCTCCGCCGAGACCTTCAGCTCGTCCGCCGCCAGGAACTGGTCCACGATGCCGAGCTGTTCGCCCACCATCTGTACGGTGACGCCGGCGTCGCGCGACGCGGAGGCACAGCCGCCGAAGAGCAGCAGCCGCGACCGATCGAGCGTGGGAATCTTGCCGACGGCGCCGGCCAGCGCGGCCGCCACCTCCACCGGATCGGTGAAGCCGCTTGCCGAGGCATCGAGCGCAACGAGTTCGAAGGGCACCTTCGGTGCGATGCTCATCATGAGCTGCTGGAGCTTGGCCTTGGGGCCGAGACTGACGAGCCAGATCTTGCTGTCGGGCACCGTCGCGGCGAGATGGGCGGCCTCGAAGAGTGCGTGCGCGGCCCAGGGATCGAGGACCGCCGGCAGCATGAGTTCGTTCTTCAAGGCCGGCCCGGTCGGTCCCTGCACCGGCTCGAGCGTCTGGAGCAGATCCGGCACGAGACTGCCGAGAACGACGATGTGAAAACCGCTGGGCATCGGTGCGCGCTCCGTGTGCGTCGTTGTCTAGTTGATTGGTGAGTGCAGGCCGCCCGATCCCGCGGCAAACCCGACGTTGCTGCGTTCGGGGTCGGCAACGTGCGGCTTCGAACAATTCCACAGGCAGACCCCGCAGTGGATGCACTTCTCGCGCTCGAACTGCGGCACGCCGCCGGGTCCCGGCATGATGGCCTGCCCCGAGCACCCGTCAATGCACACTTGCTCTGCGCAGCCCTGGCACGTGGCGGTGTCGAGGAAGGTGACGTGGTCGGCAAAGCCCGCGGCGGCCTGCACCTTGCCGCCCAGGAGCAACGCGTCCTGCTGCGAGACGAGCAGCGCCCCGTCCAGTTCGATCTTGGGCCAGCCCGAGCGGTCCATGAGGGCGTCGTGCAGCGGCGCGCCCGATGCCTGGCACTCGCGACGGATCTCGCGGATGTCGGCCGCCGGAATGCGGTCGCCGAAGTACTGCTCGATCGAGGGAATACGGTCGTGCGGCCGCTTGGCGCGGCCGGGCATGTTGAGCCATCCGCGCGTCATGCCGGTCAGGCCCATGCCCAGGAGTCCGCGCATAAAGCCTCCGTTGAAGCCGTCGCGCGCCTTTTCTGCGACCTTCGCCTCGTGCTCGACCCAACTACCCCGGCGCCGCGCCACGTACGTCGCGTCGAGGTTTTCCTTCGTGAACGGCTTGCCGGCCTTCGCGAGTTCTATCACGGCTTCCGCGAGCTGCACGCCCGTCGTCCACGCTTCGTCCACGCCCGACCCGGTGAGCACGTTGGTGCTGCCGGAGCCCTCGCCGATGCGCGCAAATCCGTCGCCTGCAAGCACAGGCTCGCCGCGTCGTCCCGATTCCTGCAGCGTCTTCGCGCCCCACGAGCGCATGGTGCTGCCCTTCAGGTGCTTCCAGAGCCGCGGATGCGTCATCCAGTGCTGGAGGTACCGATATGCGGTGCGCGCCGGACTGTCGAACCACGAGGGAACGAAGATGCCCACCGACGCCATGCGGTCGGGATGCACATAGAGGAAGCCGAAGATCTCTGGTTCCGGATAGCCGAAGGTGTGCAACACGGCGCCGGTCTCGAGCCCGCAGTCGGGCGCGAGCTCCACCACCGCCTTCATGCCGATGGCCCACTCCCGCTGGTGATTGCCGTCGGGGAAGCCGAACCGCTGATTGAGCCTCTGGCCCACGGAACCCACGGGGCCGTCGCCCACGACGGTGAGCGCGGCGTGAACATCCATGCCGGGCATGTAGGCGGCGCCCGGCGTTCCCTTTGCATCCACCCCCTGATCCACCAGCCGCACGCCGACTACGGTGTCGCCGTCGAACAGCGGTTCGCTCACGGGCATGCCGGGCCAGACCTGCACGAGCCCGGACGACATGAGTTGATCGCCGACCCACTGGTTCAGCTGCCCAATGGAAAAGACCATGCCTCCTTCCTTTTCCAGGAAAGGCGGTGTCCAGGGAAGCCGCACCGCATGATCGCTGAAGGGCAGTACGCTCTTGAAGGTGGCGACGACCTCATCGAGCGCCCGCACACCGGCGGTCCGGCGGCTCGCGCCGATGGGATCGAGCAGGTACAGCACCTCCTCGTGCGTGACGGGCGTCGCCATGGGGAGGGCGGACAACTGGTCGGCGGGAAACGACTCGCGCAGGCTGCGCGCCTTCGACACGACGCCGGAGACACCGAACGAGATGTCATCGGCCCGCTCGTAGCAGAGGACCTGCAGCGGCATGCCCGGCATCACCCGGCTTTCGAGCACGGTGTTGCCCTCGGCGTCCACAAGCGCGCGCGACAGGGTGGTGAGGAAGCCGCCGACCGCCGGCCCAAACCCCACGCACACGATGTCGGTGTCCATGGTGCTACGCATGGACGTCATCCAAACGACCGGTCACCCTTCGGGTCATACCGGATAGTCCAGCACTTCGGGAATCATCACTTGGGCGAGCGCGTCAGCCGCGCGGTCCTTGGCGAGTTGTGACCCGGCCAGGGACGCCTCGACCTGCGTCCGCAGTGTGCCGAATGGTGCGAGGTCTTCGGGGGCGTCGCCGCCGCCTGCATTTGGCGCCGCGCGGTAGCCGAACACGAGTTCTGCGCAGATCCTGGCAGCTTCGCCCGCTGCCTTGGCGTTATGCACGTGACTCAGGTCGCCGTAGAATCGGACGAGCCCGTCGAGTCCCTCGGCCAGCGCGGGGTTCTCCGGGCCGCGCACCGCGAGTTCCAGCACGTCGAGGACCAGGTGATACGATGCCACGAGCCAGGCGAGCGCGTCGGCGAGCGGGAAAGTGACGCCGTGCCGCTGGTTGGTGTAGAGATCCTTGCCGAGCCCGTCCTTGGCACCGGACAGGTACTCGCGCGACCAGAGCCACAGCTCCATGGCGGCGGCGAGCACGCCGGTGCCCATTTCCGGTCGCTCGCTCGCCAGCTCCTTCAGGTGCGTAATCCAGAGCCGGAACTGCACCAGAAAGACGCTGCGCGACATCGTCACCGAGAGCTGGCGGCGCTGCACGACCTCCGGGCCCTCGTACGTCGCCTCGAGTTGTCCGTCGATCCACTTGGTGCCGAGGAACCCCGGGCAGTCTTCAGTGATGCCGTAACCGCCCATCATGCTCACGGCTTCGCGCATCATGTTGACGCCGTGCCCGGTGTTCCAGAGCTTGGCCGCGGGAATCAGCACGCTCGACAGCGACTCCGTGGCGATGAACCTGATCACGGCGTCCGCCTGGAGCTCGGCGAGCCGCGCCGACGCCGTGGCGTCGAGCGATGCCTGACTCGACAGCATGACGTACTCGACCGCCGCCGACTCGCGCGCACGCAGCGCTTTCAACTCTGCGCGACCGCCGGCGATGCCCTGCCCGGCGAACACCTCGGTCTTGGCCTTCTCGATGGCATCGTACGTGTCGAGCAGTCGCGCGGTCGTGAAGCCCAGCGACGCGCCGGCCTCGCCGGCGGCCCAGACGTCCACCAGCCGATGCAGCGCATCTTCCTTCTGCTGCAGGCCCAGGTCGAAGCGCGGTGTGCCTTCCGTAAGGCCTGCGGCGCCGCGGAAGCGTCGGCGATGATACCGGATGACGGGTTCGACGGCGGAGAGCAGCTTGGCCGAGGTCATGAGGGCGGGCGTGGCGCGTGTGCGCGTGAAGACCGCTTCGATGACTTCGGCGTGGCTGTAGTTCGGGATGATGACGCCGTCCTTCACCGTGTACCCGCCGATGATGCGATTGGCCGGCACCCTGAGACTGAAGACCGGATCGCGCGTGGACGAGAGCTGATGGGCCAGCTTCTTGGTCGGCGTCCCGCGGTCCCACAGGCCGGGGTCGGTTTCCTCGAGGATCACCATGCAACTGCCCTTGAAGCGCGGATCACCAGAATCCACGGCGGCCGTGACGAAGTTCGCCGCCCCCATGTTGGTGATGAACCGACCGCGCTTGTCCACGTGCAGCAGGGGCTCCTCGCCGTCGTTCCATTCGGCGATGCGCACCCGGCCGCTGAGGACGCCCGTGTCGACGCCCACGTAGGGAATCGACTCGGTCAGGGCGAACGCACCACGCCAGATCTTGCGGTCCTCGCCGGGCTGCGGCGGCACGGTGCGCGCCATGTAGATGCGCTTCTGCTCGTCGGTGCCGCGTTCGTGAATGGGCGCCAGGGCCAGCGTGTTGGACATGCTCGACGTTCCCGCCCCCGCGTCCACCCAAGCCAGCTCGAAGGCGACCAGTCCGAGCACGAGGTTCTTCGGCCCCTCGATGTAGCCGCCGTACTCGGGGTCCACAGACGCCGAGGTGATGCCTGCGGCGTCGAATTCCAGGAGCAGCGCGGCCTTGTCTTCGGTCCACTCGTGGGAATTCCGGGCACCCTTGGCCACCGCTCTCGCCACCGGACCGCGCGCCACGGCCCGCGTGGACTGAACGACCATCTGGAAATCAAAGCGGTCGGCGAAGCGCCACATGATCTGCCGAACGTCATCTCCGGGCAGGGTCCTCAGCAGCGTCTGGTCTTCCTTCGGCGAGGCGTCAATGCTCATGATGCGGTTCCCAATGATGGAAATCGTAGAATCGAATAGGTGCGCGTGATTGAGGTGGGGGGCATCCATCGGGCAGCCGCGTCACGGCCGGCATCTCACGCCACCGGGCGGAACGCACGCCGCGGCGCTCCGGGAAAGATGCCCTGCGTGCAGGCGCCGAGCCAGCGTCCGGCTCCCGCGCCGCCTGCGGCTTACCTGAGCGCGGTCAGGTAAGCACCTTCCAAGGACATGCTGAGCCCACTCCTTCCTCCCGCCGCCGGCAGTCCAACCCCGGACGCTGCGGCGCCGTTCGCTGCCTCCGGCGCCAGCTTCGCTCGCCTGCTCTGGCGCATTGCTGCGGCCGACGTCTCCGCGGGGAACCGGTGCCTCTTGTTGCAGGACGGGACCGCCGCCTTCGATGCGATGCTGGCGGCGATGGCGCGCGCGCGGCACACGCTGGACTTCGAGTGCTACATCTTCCGCGGGACGGACGAGATCGGGGAGCAGTTCGTGCAGGCCATGCTGGCGGCGGTCCAGCGTGGCGTGCGGGTGCGCCTGCTGGTGGACTGGTTCGGGGGGCGCGGCACGCCGCGCCGGGTCTGGAAGATGTTGCGCGCAGGCGGCGTGGACGTGCGCATCTTCAGCCCGCTGGGCTGGCATGCCTGGCTTGGCATCCTGCCGCGCGATCACCGCAAGGTGCTGGTGGTGGATGGCAAGGTAGGCATCACCGGTGGCATCGGAATCGGGCACGAGTGGCGCCTCGGGTCGGTCGGCCCAAAGCGCACGCCGTGGCGAGACACCGCGGTGCAGATCCACGGCCCGGCCGCTGAAGCCATGGAACGGGCCTTCGACGGCATGTGGCTGCGCGCCATCGGCGCAGGGCCGACGCGACGGGAGTCACGCCGAATGGTGCGTGCGGCACGCAACTCCTGGATCGACTTCGCCGAGGCGCCGCCGGCCCTGGTCGGCATCGTCGAGGGTGAGCCGGGGCGGTTTCGCGTCTCGCGAGCCCTGGAGGTGCAGGCGGCGGCGGCGCGTGAACGGCTGTGGATCGCGACCGCCTATTTCATTCCTGCCTTCGGGCTGATGGAAGCACTCAAGGGCGCGGCCCGTGACGGCGTGGACGTGCGCGTGCTGGTGCCGGGCCGCAACGATCATCCGTGGGTGAACCGGATCACGCGCCGCTACTATCCCTCACTGCTCCGCAACGGCGTGCGCATCTGGGAATGGCAGGGCGAGATGATGCACGCGAAGTCGAGCGTCATGGACGGGATGATCACCCGCATCGGCTCCACGGACTTCAACCCGCTGGGTGCGGCCATCAACTACGAACTCGACGCGATCATCGGCGACCGGGCGTTCGCCGCGGGCGCCGAAGCGATGTTCCTGGCCGACCTGGAGCAGTCCAGCGAAGTGCACGCGCCCCGGAGCGCCGGGCGACTTCCGTCGAGTCAGTCCGCGCGGCTGGCCACGCGCGCGCACTCGGCCAGCACGGCCGCCCCGACCAGCAGCGACTCCTCGGCGGGGTAGAAGCGCGGCGAGTGCGCGCCGATGACCTCGGCTCCGGGCTCGCGCGCACCGATGCGCAGAAAGCAGCCCGGCACCTTCTCGAGGTAGAACGCGAAGTCCTCGCCGCCCATGTTGGTCGTGCCGAGTGGCACGATGGCATCGGCGCCGAGCACGCGAACGGCCGCCTCGATGGCCCAGGCGGCACCATCCGGCGAGTTGACGACGGGCGGTGTGCGTCCTTCCCAGGCCACGGTGGCGCGCAGGCGATACGCGCCGGCGATGGCCGTGGTGAGGCGATCCACTTCGCCGACGATCAAATCGCGAGCGGCGGGCGTGGTGGCGCGCACAGTGCCGCGCAGTGTCGCCGATTCGGGAATGATATTCGGCGCCGACCCCGCGGAGACCATGCCGACGGTGACGACGCCCGGCTGCGCGGGATCGAGGCGGCGCGAGACGATTGTTTGCAGGGCGGTGACGAGCGCGGCGACGCCAACGACGGGATCGGCCGACTCATGCGGTCGGGCGCCGTGCGCGCCGACGCCGGTGAGCGTGATCGTGAACGTGTCGGTGGACGCGGCCAGCGGGCCGGACTGCGCCACCACCGTGCCGACCGGAAAGCGCCGGTCGACATGGCCACCGAAGATGGCGGCCACGCCATCGAGCGCGCCGTCGGCGATCACTTCGACGGCGCCGCCCGCCACCTCTTCCGCCGGCTGCAGGATGACGACGACATCACCCTCGGCGGGCCGACGATGCAGCAGCAGGGCGGCGCCGACGGCCCACGACGCGTGCACGTCATGCCCACAGGCATGCATGACGCCGTCCACGGTCGAGGCGTAGGGCAGGCCGGTGGCCTCGTGAATAGGCAGCGCGTCGATGTCGCCGCGCAGGGCGATCGTGGGCGCGCCCGGCCGACTGCCGGGAACGCGCGCCAGCAGGCCGGTGCGCGCAATTCGTCGCACGTCGGAGATGCCGGCGGCGCGCAGCGTGCGCTCGAGCACGTCCTGCGTGCGCGTCTCCTGCCACGACAACTCGGGATGCGCGTGCAGGTCGCGTCGCAGGTCGATGAGACGTTCGGCCTCGCCGCCGGCGAAGGCCGAGAGCACACCCGGAGGCACGAGGTCGGTCACGGCGCCGCCCGCAGCACGGCACGCCGCACCGTGAGGGAATCGATGCGCTCGAGATCGATGTCGACACCGAGTCCGGGGCGTGCCAGGGGCACCTCCATCGTCCCCTCATCCGACATGGTCCACTCGGGCGAGACGATGTCCTGCGCCCAGTACCGCCGGCTCGGCGACAGGTCGCCGGGCAGGGTGAAGTTGGGCAGCGAGGCGAGCGCGACGTTGTAGGCGCGGCCCACGCCGCTCTCGAGCATGCCGCCGCACCAGACGGGAATGCCCGCCTGTTCGCAGTAGTCGTGAATGGCAAGCGACGACGCGAAGCCGCCCACGCGCCCGGGCTTGATGTTGATGATGCGCCCGGCGCCGAGGGTGACCATGTCCTGCGCGCGCTCGAGCGAGGTGATGGATTCGTCGAGGCAGATGGGGGTGCGCAGGCGGCGCTGCAGCTCGGCGTGCCGCACGATGTCGTCGTGGGCCAGCGGCTGCTCGATCATCATCAGGTCCAGGTCGTCCAGTTCGGCAAGCGTGTCGGCATCGGCGAGCGTGTAGGCGTTGTTGGCGTCCGCCATCAGTCCGGCGCTGGGCAGCGCCTCGCGCGCGGCGCGCACGTAGGCGACGTCGCGTCCCGGCGCGATCTTGATCTTCACCTTGCGGTAGCCCTCGGCGATGGCCGCGGTGGCCGTGGCCGCCAGCGCGTCGGGCGAGGCCTGGATGCCGAGTGAGATGCCGACCGCAATGCGATCGCGCACGCCACCGATGAGGCGGGCAAGCGGCAGGCCGGCCTGCGTGGCCGCGACGCCCCAGATGCCCATTTCCAGCGCGGCCTTGGCCATCTGGTGGCCGCGAAAGTCGCGCTCGAGCGCCGCGTGCACGTCGCCCGGTGCATCGAAGCTGACCCCGAGTACGCGCGGGGCGACGTATGCCTCGATGGCCAGCCAGGCGGTGTCGACGGTTTCGGACGAATAGTTGGGCCACTCGCCGGCCAAGCACTCGCTCCAGCAGGTAGCGCCCGTGGCGTCGCGCAGCTCGAGCAGGATGATGCGGCGTTCCTTGACGACGCCCGAAGAAATCCGGAACGGCTCCTTGAGGGCGAGCCGGATTTCACGCAAGGTGATCTGGTCGAGGCAAATCATGAGGCCGGGCCCCTGAGGAGGTACGTGCCGTCGCCCGCGGGCGCCGGATGAAAGGAGCTGATTTGGTAGCCAAGTGCGAAATAATACGCGAACGCCTGCGCGCTGTGTGCGCGGTACGCGGCCGCCTCCGCGGAATCGGCCTCGAGCAATGCGGGAAAGTCGCGCGGAATGCGGACGCGGACGGCCGGGGCGCTGGGCCAGTCCTTCGGCGGCGCATCGTGCGGGCCACCGGCCACGACAGGTGCCGCCGCCAGGGCGGGCGCGTCGGCGGCCCGCCGCGCCAGGCGGCCGGCGATGCGCGCGTTGTCCAGGTCCCACGCCGCCACGAACCGGTCCGTGGGCAAGGGGCCCATCTGCGTGCTGTCGGTGACGCCGTACATGTTCGGCACGAACTCGTCGATGCGCGCACCGAGCTTGTTGAGGTTCAGGTGCGCATTGCGCGCAACGAGCGGGTCGAAGGTCCAGTAGATGACCTGCACGCCGAGCGCCTCGCACCGCGCGCGCTGCCAGGCCTTGAGCTGGCTGCCGAGGCCCGAGCCGCGCAGGTCGGGCACGACGGCGAGCATGTCGCTCCAGTGGGCGAGGACTCCGTGCCGAGGACCCGTGAGGCCAAAGACGAAGCCGACGAGCCGGCCGTCGGGGGTGAAGGCGCCGGCGGAGATGCCGCCGACCTTCGGACCGACCTGCAGGATGGCCGCGGGTACGCGTTCGCTGAAACGGGTTCCCCACGTGGCCTCCTGCAACTCGACGCAGCGCTGGCGGTCGTCGTGGGTCACGAGGTCGCGAATCACCAGGTCGGGACTCGGCGGGGCGGGGGACGGCTCCATATCCTTAATCTGATGCGGAACCCACTACTTCACCAACGCCGGCGCGCCGTCCCGCTGCTGGCGGTCATGCTGCTGGCGTCATCGTCGCTGCCAGTTCTGCTCGGCGCCCAGCAGGCAGCCGCACCGTCGCCGCGCCCGGTCGTGACCTGGCACGACATGCGGCTCGTCGGCGCGTTCACGCTGGCGGCGGGCGCCGCAATGCCCGCCGACCGGGCAATGCAACGCTGGATGCAGCGTGACTGGGTACAACGCTCGCCGCTGCTGTCGCGCACGGCCGACACGTTCAATGCGTACGGCAGTCCTGGGGTTTTCGCCGGGTCCGCGGCGCTCTATGCCGCGGGCTGGGTGACGGGCCGTCCGGACGTGTCGCGTCTGGGACTCCGGGCCACCGAGTCCATCATGCTGAGCGGCATCGTCACCAGCAGCCTGAAGGGCATCGCTGGGCGCGCTCGGCCGTACGCGAGTCCGCAACGACCTGGCAATTGGTCGCTCCTCGGTGGCACGCACGACGAGCGGCGGCAGTCATTTCCGTCGGGGCACGTGACGGCGGCCTTCGCATTTGCGACGGCGATGGACTACGAGTTGCGGGCATCTCACCCCGGCGCCGCCCGATGGGTCGGACCGGCGCTGTACAGCGCCGCCGCGCTCACCGGCTTCGCGCGCATGCACGCCGACAAGCACTGGGCAAGCGACGTCGTCATGGGTGCCGGTGTCGGCCTGGTGAGCGGACTGGTCGTCGCGCGCTTTCACGCCGACCGGCCGAATCATTGGATCGATCGCCGCCTGCTGCCGCACACGCGCCGATGAGCACCAACGGCATCTTCATCACGGCAGAGCTGACCGGACCCGTGGGCGCGCAGGTCCGCGACCTGCAGCGCCGCTTCGACCCGAAGCTCGCCAACGAACTGCCGCCGCACATCACGCTGCTCGGCTCATCCGGAGCGGGCCCGATTGCGCCCGACACCACGCGGGATGTCCTCCGCACGGCGCTGGCTCCCGTGGTCGCGGACGTCGCGCCGTTGCACCTCGTGTTCAAGCCGCCTTACCGGTTCCTGGGCCGCGAGATCGTCGTGCTCCCGCTCGATCCGCATGGCGCCATCCGCGCGCTGCACGAGCGCCTGAAGACGGCCGGCTTGCCGCACGCCATTGCCCGCTATCCGTTCACGCCGCACTGCACGCTGAGCTTTTATCCCACGCTCACACCGCAGACGCTGCGCCTGCTGCTGGCGGTGCGCATCGCGGAGCCGTTCGTGGTGGACCGACTGCGCGTGTACCACACGCGGGCGCCGCAGCAGCCGACGCACTTGCTCGATCTGCCGCTGACTGGCCCGGCCTGAACTCGTGCGCCGGCCGTCAGTGCGCCGGCGCTGGGGGCGGTGACTCGCCCGCGGGGCCGTCGTCGCGCAGACGCCGGGTAAAATCACCGACGCGCCCCCAGAAGTGCGCGCTGTCGTCGAGAAACGCCCGCAGGTGTCCGCCCTTCAGCTCCACCCACTGCTTGGGGTTGCCCGCCGCGGCGAACAGCCGCTGGCCGTGGGCGTAGGGAATGATGGAGTCGTCGGATGCGTGCAGCAGCAGCTTGGGCATCGCCACACGCTCGATCTTGGCGAGGTTGTCGAAGCGCTGCGTGGCGAGCAGGTGCACGGGGAGCCACGGGTAGATTTCGCCACCGCGATCGGGCACGGAGGTGAACGCTCCCTCGACGATCAGGCCAGCCGCTTCGGCGCGCGTGGCGAGCTCAATGGCCGGTCCCGAGCCGAGCGAGTGCCCGTAGATGATGATGCGGTCGCCCGGCACCTGCCGGACTTCACGCAGCCAGTCGTACGCGGCGCGCGCGTCGGCATACACGCCGGTCTCGCTGGGGGCGCGCGCCTCGCTGTTGCCGTAGCCGCGATAGTCGATGGCGACGATGCCAAGGCCCAGCGCGTGCAGGCGCTGGTAGAAGAGCGGCAGCAGCGACGAGGTGACGTTGCCGGCGTTGCCGTGCAGGTAGAGCACCCACTGGGCGCCGCTGTCACTCGGCGGCACGACGATGCCGGCCAGTTTCACGCCGTCGGCGCTCGTGAGCGACAACGGGGTGGCCACGAGATGGACGCTGTCGGGGAGCGGGCGCACCGGGCCGCCTCCCAGTGCGTGCGGCTGATACACGAGCGAGGTTTCGTTGAGGCGCAGGTAGGCGATGGCCCCGCCGTACCCCAGGCCGCCGATGGCAACGAGCCCGATGAAGGCGCGTCGTGCCACCAATCGCATCAGAGCGCCTTCTTGATGGCGGCGTCGAGGTCCTGCCGGCCGCCGAGTCCCGTGTAGACCACCTTGCCCGCCTTGTTGACGACCACCACGAAGCTCGTGGCCGGCACGTCATAGGCGCCGACGGCTTTGCCCCGGCGGTCGAAGAAGTGCGTCATCGCCAGCCCGTGCTTTTCGGCGTAGGCCTGCACGGCGCGCGGGCTCTGGTTGACGCTCACGGCCACACCGACAAAGGTGACCTTGCCGGCGTATTTCTTCTGGGCGGCCAGCATGGCGGGTTCGAGCTCCCTGCAGTTCGAGCACCAGATGGCCCAGAACTCGAGGACCACTGGTCCCTTGCCGAAGACCGACGCGAGGTCCGCGGCCGTGGCGGCGGGGGTGTCGACCGCGGCCCCACGCGCCCCATCGCCCCCGGGCCTGCCGCAGTCCAGGCCGGCCCGGGGCCCGGCCCCGGGGGGGGGGGACAAACCCCCCCCCCCCC
>JBBQZD010000005.1:0-45918 GCA_038208045.1 Gemmatimonadales bacterium
CAAGCTGCTGCTGGCGCACGGCACGACCGACGACAACGTGCCGGTGGACAACACCATGCTGGTGGTGGACGCGCTCATCAAGGCGGGCAAGGACTTCGACCTGCTGCTCATCCCGAACGCGGCCCACGGCTACGGCGCGGCGAGCAGTTACATGATGCGTCGGCGGTGGGACTACTTCGTGACGAACCTGATGGGGGCGCTGCCGCCGAAGGAGTACGTCATCAGGTAGACGGCGGATGGCGGAGGGCAGATGGCGGAGGGGCATCCGAACGGGGTGCCCCTCTTTCTTGGCCCGACAGGGTCAATTGGACCCACAATTGGTTAGATTGAGTGATTGGACTCCCATTTCCAGGACGGCCCGTGATCAAGGAATTCGAATTCTCCGCCGAAGGGCGCAACTATGCTTGCACGATCGAAGAGCGCCGTGGGGCGAAGGGCGAGTTCTGGTGGTGGTTCACCGTGAGCGGTGACGCGCAGAGCTATGGGGCGTTCCAAGCGGCCTCGAGCGACACGCGCACCTCGGTGCAGGAGCGCGTCCTGGCCTTCTACAACACCCGGCTCTTCGCCATCGCCCAGCCAAGCAAGCGCGGCGGTCATTGGGGTTCCCAGCGTCCGGCCGCAGCCGTAGTCGCGGCAGCGCCGGCGCCAGCGCCAGTTGCGGAAGTGGCGCCGAAGAAGAAGGCGAAGGCGGGCTAGGGTCGAGCGCCAAGCTGCCCTTTTTCAACGCGGAGACGCGGAGCACTAAGGACCAGAGGGGTACGGAGACTGCAATTGATGGGGGCCCGGCGGACAATACTGTCCGCCGGGCTTTCTGACTTGCAGCCTCCGTGGCCCTCAGTCTTTCCTCCGTGTCTCCGTGTTGAAGAAGGCCCAGACTAGCCCGAAGTTCGGAGCCCAATAGTGGTCTGAAGCCAACCCAAGTGGTTGGCTTCATTGTTGATAGGCCTCGATGTACGCGTGCATAATGCGCCCATGTAAAGGCAGTACATGGACTCTTGCGCAAGGGTATGAGAAGTGCTATATATGCGGCCATGTATATCGAGACGGTGCCCAACCGCAACTCCCCGCCCGCCATTCTGTTGCGCGAATCGCACCGCGACGGGGCGACGACGCGCAAGCGCACGCTCGCCAATCTCTCGCACCTCCCGCCGCCGGCGATCGACGCGTTGCGGCGGATTCTGCGGGGCGAGACGCTGGTGAGTGCCGCGGAGCATCTCGACATCGAACGCAGCTGGCCGCATGGCCACGTCGCGGCGGTGCTGGGTACGCTGCGCCACCTCGGGCTCGAAACCGTGCTGGCCTCGCGGCCCTCGCCCGAAAGAGAGCGCGTGGTCGCGATGATTGTCGCGCGCATCATCGCCCCAGCCTCCAAGCTCGCCACGGCACGCGGGCTCGACGCCGAGACGACGGGCAGTACGCTGGGGCAGGAACTCGGCCTCCACGACGTCGACGCCGAATCGCTCTATGCGGCGCTCGACTGGCTCGGCGTGCGGCAAGCGCGCATCGAAGCCAAGCTCGCCCAGCAGCATCTGGTTGACGGCACGCTGCTCCTCTACGACGTGACGTCGAGCTACTTCGAGGGCCACACCAGTACCCTCGCAAGACTCGGGCACAATCGCGACGGCACGGGGTGGCAACCGCAGATCGTGATCGGCTTGCTCTGCACGAGCGAGGGCTGCCCGGTGGCGGTCGAAGTCTTTCCGGGCAACACGAGCGATCCGAAGACCCTCCAGGCAGCGGTCACCAAAGCACGGAAGCGCTTCGGTCTCACGCGCGTGGTGTTCGTCGGGGACCGGGGACTCATCACCGACGCGCGCATCACGGACGACCTGCGCGGTGCGGACGATCCGGCCGGCCTCGAGTGGATCACGGCGCTACGGGCCCCCGCGATCCGCGTACTGGTGGAGGAGGGCGACCTTCAGCTCTCGCTCTTCGACACCCAGGACTTGGGCGAGCTCACGAGCGACGCCTATCCGGGCGAGCGCCTCATCGCGTGCCGCAATCCGCTCCTCGCCACCGAGCGCGCCCGCAAACGGATGGAACTGCTGGCGGCGACCGAGCGCGACCTCGCCGTGATCGTCACGGCCACCGAGAGAGAGCGCCGGCCACTCTGCGGCCGGGACCAGATCGGCGTGCGCGTGGGGCGCGTCCTGGGCCGCTTCAAGATGGCGAAGCACTTCACCTACACCATCACCGACACCGGCTTCACCTTCGCGCGCGATGCGGCACGCATCGCGGCCGAAGCGGCGCTCGATGGAATCTACGTGATCCGCACGAACGTCCCCGCGGCCACGCTGGGCGCAGCGGGCGTCGTCGCGGCGTACAAGCACCTTTCGCACGTCGAGCGCGCCTTTCGCACGCTTAAGTCCGCCGACTTGGAAGTGCGGCCGATCTATCACCGGAAGGACGAGCGCATTCGCGCGCACGTGTTCGTGTGCATGCTGGCCTATTACGTCATCTGGCACATGCGACGCGCTCTCGCGCCGCTGCTCTTCCAGGATGCGGATCCCGCGGCCGCCAGGGCGCGCCGCCGCTCGATCGTCGCCCCGGCCGTGCGCTCGGCGGCGGCCGAGCGGAAGATCGCGCGACGCATGACGGACGACGGCACCCCGCTGCACAGTTTTCGCACGCTGCTCCGCGACTTGGCCACGCTCACCCGCAACACGGTGCGGCTGGGCGAGGCTCGCTTTCAACAACTCACCACGCCCACCCCATTGCAGGACCGCATCTTTCAGCTCCTTGGCGTGCGGCTGTAATCGCGCGTCGTCAGCCCCGCTGTACCCAGTAGCCTGCAGACGCGGAACCGATTCAACTCACACCAGCCCAGGAGCTTATGCGCATTACTCTACACCGAACTTCGGACTAGCACACCGAACGACTCGTGAAAGCAATTCACGGTTGTTTTACGAATCATTGCTAATATGGCATTAGCATTAACGATTCATTAGTATTGGTGCATGGACTCAATAGATCGCCGCCTGATAATCAGACTTCAGTATGCCGGCCGCGAGACATGGGCGAAGCTCGGCCAGGCCCTGGACCTCACCGGACCGGCCGTCGCCGACCGGGTACGCCGGCTCCAGCAACGTGGGATACTCAAGGGCTTCGCGGCCATCGTGAATCCCGACGCAGTGGGCGTGATGGTCACCGCCTTCGTCGGGGTCTCGCTCGAGCGGCCGGCGTTGCGCGACGCATTCCTGCAACGGGTCGGTGCCATTCCTGAGGTGCAGGAATGCCATCACGTGACGGGCGACGACGACTTCCTGCTCAAGATCCGCTGCCGCAACCCGCTCGACCTGGACCGGGTGGTGAGCGAGGAGTTGAAGGGCACGCCCGGCGTGGTGCGGGCCCGCACGACCATCGTGCTCCGCACCACCAAGGAAACGACGGTGGTGCCGATACCACCCGACGCGGACGGCAAGTGACCGTCCTGTTCGGCGTGGACCGCCTGGCCGCCGACCGCTCGCTGCTGCGTGATGTCGGCCGAGCCGGCCTGGTGACCAACGACGCCGCGCGGTTGGCGGGCGACGTCGAGCGCCGGGGGCGCGTCGCGCTGCTCGACGCGGGGGTACCACTCGTCCGGCTGTTCAGCCCGGAGCACGGCTTGTCGGCGGATGCCGCGGATGGTGCGGCCGTGGCCGACGGAAATGACACACTGACCCATCTGCCCGTCGTGTCGCTGTACGGAGAGCGCCTACGCCCCGACCGGGACTCGTTGGAAGGGCTCGACGCCGTGCTCTTCGACGTGCCCGACGTGGGCGCCCGGTTCTACACGTACACCTGGACGCTCTTTCACATGCTGGCGGCCTGCACCGAGCTGGGCCTGCCGCTGGTGGTGCTCGACCGTCCGAATCCGCTGGGCGGCGACCTGTCGCTCGCCGAAGGTCCGGTGCTCGACCTCGCGTGCCGGTCGTTTGTCGGCGACGATGCCATTCCCGTGCGGCACCAGCTGACGCTGGGCGAGATGGCGCGGCTCTGGGCACGTGAGCGATTCACCACGGCCGATCTTCGCGTGGTCCTGTGCGAAGGGTGGTCGCGCGCGATGCGCTGGCCGGACACCGGACTCCCGTGGATGCCAACGTCGCCGGCCATGCCGGCGTTCGGGAGCGCGCAGCTCTACCCGGGGCTCTGTCTCTTCGAGGCGACCAACCTGAACGTGGCGCGCGGCACCGATGCGCCCTTCCAGCAGATCGGTGCGCCGTGGCTCGACGTGCCGGCCGTGCTGGCCGACCTCGCACGTCGCATTCCGAAGGGGGTCGAGTTCAGCGAGGTGACGTTCACGCCGGGCACGCCGCCATACATCGGGGAGCCCTGCCGCGGAGTTCGCGTGCGCGTGACCGATGCCAGCGCGTTGCGTCCCGTGGCGCTCGGCCTGCTGCTGCTGGCGGCCATCGCCACCACCCATCGCCTGCGCTTTCAGTGGGCGCGATATCCCACGGCCGCCAACCCGAGTGGTGACGGGCACTTCGAACGCCTGATCGGGCGCACGGACGTTCGCCGGCGGTTCGATGCCTCCCCGGCTGACATCAACGCCGACACCGTGCGCGAATGGACGAGCGTGGGGGACTGGGAAGACCGGGTGCGCGAGTCGTTGCTGTACAGCTGAGTACGGCGCGCCTGGCGTGGTCTGTTCAACACGGCGGCACGGAGAATATCCGTGCCGCCGTGTTGAAGAAGCCCCGACTGGCGGCCCAGGCTACGGCTGCGTCGCCGGCACCGCCGGCTTCTTCTTCGCCATGCCGTCGTTCTTCACGTACAGGTCGAGCCACGCCGTCCAGCGCGCCCACTGGTCGAGCATCGTCTCGCGCGTCACGGGGCCGTGGTCCTCGTACGGGTACATGAAGAGCGCCGCCGTCTTTCCGTTGGCGCGCAGCGCCTGCATCATGCGAATGGAGCTGATGGGATCGGTGCCGACGTTCTGGTCCTCGAGCGAGTGGTACATCAGCAGCGCGCCCTGGAGCTTGTCGGCGTTGAGCATCGGCGACATCTCGAGGTAGGTGCGCTGGCCGCTCCACAAGTCGCGCCGCTCGCTCTGGAAGCCGGTGGGCGTGAGCGTGCGGTTGTACATGCCGTCGCCGGCGATGCCCGCCTTGAAGAACGGCGTGGCCACCATGGCATTGACCGTGCTGAACGCGCCGTAGCTGTGACCGCCCAGGCCCAGCTTGGTGCGGTCGATGAAGCCCTGCCGGTCGAGTTCCTCGATGACGGCGTACAGGTTCATCCGCAGGTCGGAGACGTAGTTGTCATTCATCCGCCCCGTCTCTCCGATGATCGGCGGGTTGAAGTTCGCCACGGCATAGCCCTGCGTGGCCAGGAACTCGATGGTGCGCGGCCCCGAGGTCACGAACTTGTTGACGTTCTCGGTGCGCAGCGTGCGGTCGTAGCCGGCCTGGTCGGTGTACTCGTATGGATAGAACCAGAACATGCCCGGCAGGCGCGTGCCGGCCTTGTAGCCGGCGGGCAGCGTGAGGTTAGCCACGAACTTGATGCCGTCGACGCGCGTGATCTCGATGCGCTTGCGCGTGAGGGCAGTGAATTCGGGCGCCGGGTCCGCGTTCTTGGTGAGCTGCGTCAGCGTGCCCGACTTCAGGTCCTTGAGGTAGGCGTTCGGCACGGCGGTCGGCGACTCGCGCGTCACCACGGCCATGGTGGCGTCGTTGTCGAGCAGCGCGCCCAGCGATTCCGCCATGTCCGTGGCGGCGTCGAACACGCGGCTCTTCTTGCCCGTGGCGATTTCGACCTTGTCGAGGAAATCGCGCGGCGGGGTCTTGAGGAAATCACGCGCGTACTGCGTGCCCTTCAGGAAGACGTGGCCGTCCGCACTCACCACCGCCACCTCGCCGCCCGCCGAACCGCGACGGGTCAGCATGGCACCGGGGTTGGAATAGAACGCCGTGGTGTCATCGCCGGCGCCGCGGCCGCCGCCGCCACCGAAGGCCGCCGCGCGCCCGCCGCCAACGAAGGCCGGCGTCCAGCCGCGCTGGCGCACGATGGACATGCGCTTGGTGGGCTCGCTCAGCTTCACGGCAAAGATTTCGCCCGTGCCGGCAGTGCTCGTGGCCACGAACAGTGTTTGTGCATCGTCGGTGAGCACCGCGTTGGCGATGGCGCCCGTGTGCTGGTACAGCACCTTGATGTCCTTGTCGCCGAACGGCGGAAGCCACTGCACCACCTTTTCGGGACGGTTCGCCGTCGATCCACCTGGCGCGCCGGGGCGCGCAGCAGCTGGCGGCGCACCACCGGCACGTCCGGCCGTCGAGTCACCGCGGGCCGCGGAGTCCTGCGCGATATAGTAGAAGCCGGCGCCCGTCGGCATCCAGGCGAGTCCCTTCTTGCCGCCGGCTGCACCGCGGCCGCCCGGTCCACCGGTCGTGTCGCCCGCAAAACGCAGCGCGCGCTTGGTGATCTCGGCGATCGGCTTGCCGTCGATGTCCCACAAGCCTTCCGTGCTGCCGAAGCTGCTGAGGGGCACGACGTAGGAGAACGGCTTCGAGACCGTGGTGACGCGGAAATGCTGGCCATCGGGTGAGGCATCCACCGACGACACCATCACCGGCACGCCGATCTTCCTTGCTGTGCGGGTCTTGATGTCAATGAGCGCCACCTGCCCGGTGATGAAGTAGTCGAGCAGGTCCATGTCGAACGGATCGTCGAGGAGCGACGCGTAGTTGCGCTCGGGCGCCTTCGCGCCGTCCATCCAGGTGCGCACCAGCGGACCGGTGGCAATCTCGGGACGTTTCGGCTCGGGCCGGCGCGGCTCGGGCACCAGCACGGTGACGATGTTCTTGCCGTCGGCCGTCCAGTCAATCGTGGTCACGAGCGTCGCCAGCAGCGGCGTCTTGGTGACCTGCACCGACTTGCCGGTTGCGACGTCGGCGACGAAGACGTGCGAGGCGGCATCGAAGTTGGCGATGTAGGCAATTTTCTTGCCGTCGGGCGACCAGGCGGGCGAACTCACCGTCGCGCCCTTCGGCGTCTCGAGCGAGACGGCCTTGCCCGTGGTGGCCTCGACGAGTTGCAGGCCCGTGGCGCCACGCGAGGTGAAGATGCGCGCGCGATTGGCCTTGGGGTCAACCTGCAGGCCGGCAAAATAGAGGTGCGCCTTGCCGTACGTCTGCACGCTCGGCAGGCCCTCGCTCTGCTCCTTCAGGAAGTACTTGCGGTCGGGGCTGGCCGCCGAGAGCGACACCATGAGGTGGCGCGGCGCGGTGACGAGCTTGGCCACGTCCGTCGGCGGCTCGATGTAGCCTTCCTTCGCGAGCGTTTCGCGGAGGGCAGTGAGCTTGGCGTCGCCGGTGGCGTTGTTGGCGCCCTGGGCGTGCAGCGAGAAGGCGGCGAAGGCCAACAGGGCAAACGCACGCGTGGCAAGACGGGACGAAGTCGTCGGACGCATAGTGGCTGGCGCTGGTCGGGGTAGGAGCGGAACGGGCGGTTATCCGTGCCCAATTGTACGCGTCGCCGGGCCCGAGCGCTGTCGGCGCCCCGGGCGGCGTCCCTTGCGCCGCGCGGCGCCGTCAAATCGATTGCCTGACATGCAACTCCGAGCCCTCCTGATTCTCCTCGCCGGGGCGAGCGCCGCCGCAGGCGCCCAGGCGCTGTCCGCCTCCGACTCGGCTCTCGTCGGACGCCTGCTGCGCGCCGAGGACCGCCGGGACACCACCACCGCGGCGTACGCCGAGGGCATGGGGCACGCTGACCCCCGCATACAGCGCATTGCCCGTCGCGGGCTCGCGCGGTCGCTCGACGCCAGCTTTGCCGGTCGTGATTCCGTGCCGGCGCTGCCTGCGCCCCCGGTGTATCCGGAGCCCGCGTGGCGGTTTCGGTATCGCGCCCTGGGCGCGACCAACGATGACTGCGCCGCGCTTCGAGGCGCGCTGGCCGATAGCGCCTGGCCTGTGCGGCTGCGCGCCGTGGATCTCGTGACGGCGTCGTGCGCGACGGATGCGGTGCTGGTGCAGACGCTGCGCGGCTGGCTGTCGAGTCCCGATCGTACGGCGCGCGCGGCCAACGGCGCGGCCTGGCAACCGGCCGCGCACGCTCTCGTGGCCATCGCCCGCGTGGCGCCCGCCGAGGCGCGGCAGCGCATGCCCGCGTTCGCGCGGAGTCACTCGCCGTGGGTGCGCACGTACGCTGCGCGCGCGGCCGCCGTGCTTACCGACTCGCTGACGCTACGCGCGCTGGCCCGCGACACGAACGGCAACGTACAGGAAGCAGCCATCGAGGCGCTGTCGAAGCTGACCGGGCATCGCGATGATGCCTTGTACGTCAGCGCGCTGCGCGCCACGGGATACCAGGCCGTGCGCGCCAGTGCCTTGGCGCTGAAGGGCAGCACCTCGGGCGCTGATGTTCGGCACGCGGCAATTGCCGCGGCGCGGCGCCTGCGCCGCGATTCGAGCGAAACGTCGCGCGACGCGCGCATGGCGGTGATGGCGCGCATCGCGGAGTTCGGCGACAGTTCGCGTGCCGCGGAGATCGCCGCGCTTGCCGCCGATTTTGACTGCTTGGTCGCAGATACGGCGGCGGCCATCGCGTCGCGACTTGGCGTGCCCACGGCACCGCGGTGTGTGCCGTTCGTGCGCACACTGCCGGCGGACGCCGTGCGCCTCGCGCTGGGCGACGAGGTCGTGCTGCGGGTGACCATGGCGCCGCAGAGCGGCGGCGGGTCGTTCACCGTGCGCCTGCGCGGCGGCGTGGCGCCGATCATGGCCGCGCGCGTGCTGGCGCTCGTGCGGGCCGGCTGGTACGACCATCTTGCCTGGCACCGCGTCGAACCGAATTTCGTGATCCAGGGACCGAGTCGCGGAAACAACGAGTATGTGGGACACCCGCGCTTCCTGCGCGACGAACTCGGCGCCGTGCCGCACTTGCGCGGCACGGTGGGCATGAGCACGCGGGGCCACGACACCGGCGATGGCCAGTGGTTCGTGAACCTCAAGGACAACCTGCGGCTCGGGCGCGACTACACGGTGTTCGGCGAGATCACGAGCGGCATGGACGTGGTGGATGGCGTGCTCGAGGGGGACGTCATCCAGCGCATCGAGGTGGTGCCGGCGGCGGCGAGACCGTAGAACCGGTCTCGCGAATGCGTGCGGTCGTGGTGCGGTCGGTCACCCGAATCCAATACGGCAATTCGAACACTGTTTCGATTGGTGTCACAATGTGACGATCCGATTGTTGACTTCTCGAGTTCGTCTTCCGCAATTGCAGAAAGCGGTTTCCCGTGCGAACGATTCGCTCGCGGTCCAGTTGCCCGGAGGTGGCATGCGCTCTCATCAGGTGGTTCGTGCTTCGGTCAATGTCGCTCTTCTTCTGGCGCTGCCTTGCCTCCTGATGGCACAGGGGCGCGGACGCGGAACCAAGTCGGCGTCCGCCACTCCGACGACGGAGACGACGACCGCCAAGGGAAGCGGAGCGACAAAGGCGGTCGTTGGTGGCGCTCCGAATGGCGCAGCCTCGGTGCCGACGACCGGATCGCAGACGAACGCAACGATCAGTGGTGGTGGTCTGGCGCCGAGCGCCAATGCTGGCGCTGTCCGAGTTGGCGGGAACGGCCGGAGCGCATCTGCCGGTCCGTCGCAGCGCCCGCCCGGATGGGATCGCGGCGTGAAGGCCGGGTGGGGCGGCGGGAACCTGCCGCCAGGACTGGCCAAGAAGGGTGGTGTGGGTGCTGTGCGTGCGACCGGTCGAGATCAGCGCCCTGATTCTGTCTCCCGGAGACCGTAGCGCTGTGCGGCGCGTGATGACACACGCAGGATGAAAGGGCGGGCTTCGAATCGAGGCCCGCCCTTCATCGTGCGACCTCCACCGGGGTTGACGGCATGGCGTTCATGGCGAGTCACCGCGCGGCGGACGTTCAGCAGCCACGCCAAGCGGCGTTCAGTCTTCCAGCGGCGGCAGCTGTCCTTGCGCACACGAGGCTTGGGGAGCGATGGCTCCAACCACTTCCACTGCCGCTCCGTGACAGCCATTGCGACGCTCCGGCGAGTGAGACGCGGACCCGCGCGCTCCAAGGACGACCAAGGACGACCAAGGACGACCAAGGTTCGCCGGTGTACTTCCATTTTACGACATGAGTTCTAGGGGGCGCCGCCCGCCCTCGTCTCCGGCCGCCGCACCACGCGCCCCGGTCGCGCCGCGGTGAAGACCCCATTGGCCACCACCGGCTCGCCGTTCACCAGCACCCAGGGGATGCCCTCGGGATAGTGGTGCGGGTCGGTGAAGGTGCCCACGTCGGTCACCTTGGCGGCATCGAAGATCGTGACGTCGGCCACGCATCCCGCGCGCAAGCAGCCGTGGTTGCGCAGGCCCAGTCGCGCGGCGGGCATGCCCGTCATCTTGTGCACCGCCTCGGCGAGCGTGAGCACCTGCTCATCGCGCACGTACCGGCCGAGCACGCGCGGGAAGGTGCCGTAGTTGCGGGGGTGCGGCACGCCATCGCCGAGCTTCGTCAGGCGGCCATCGCTCGCGATCATCGTCATGGGATGCGCCATGATGCGCCGCACGTCGGCCTCGTCAATGACGTGGTACACCATGCCCGCGCCGCCGTTGAGCACGCCCTCGAGGATGAGCCCCACCGCGTTGTCCGGCGTGGGAGCGAGGCCGCGCCGCGCCGCCCAGTCGGCGAGCGTCTTGCCCTGCAGCGTGCGGTCCCAGGTGACGATGGCAAACTGCACGCGACTCAGGTCGCCGCCGCCGCGGTCGTTCAGCACGAGGTCAATGATGCCGCGCGTGATGCTGTCCTTCAGCACGGGGTTCGCGAGCCGCTTGCGCAGTTCGGCGTTGCCTCCGGCCAGCGCCCAGGGTGGCACGAGCACGTCGAGGCCGGTGAAGCTTGCCGTGTACGGATACTGATCGAGCATCACCTCGGTGCCCGCCTTGCGCGCGCTGTCCACCATGGCGAGGGTGATGACGCTCTTGCCCCACGCCTGACGTCCGATCGCCTTGTGATGCGTGAGCACCACGGGAATCTTGGCGCGGCGTCCAATTTCGAGCGCTTCCGCAACGCCATCGAGCAGGCCGACGCCTTCCTCGCGCAGGTGCGAGGTGTAGATGCCCCCGCGCCGCGCCGCCTCCTCCGAGAGCACGACAACCTCGTCGACGTTGGAGTAGTAGCCGGGCACGTAGCGCAGGCCGGTGCTCAGCCCGAACGCGCCCTCGCGCATGGCCTGCGCGACCATGGCGCGCATGCGCGCGAGCTCCGCCGCCGTCGGCGCGCGGTTCTCCGTGCCCATCACCACCTTGCGAATGGTGTTGTGCCCGGTGAGATAGGCCACGTTCATGCCGAGTCCGGCGCGGTCCGCCGAGTCGAGGTAGGCGCCGAAGGGCCAGGGGCCGCCGCCGTCGGGGCCGCCGAGGGCGAGCGTCACACCCTGGCGCACGTGGCTCTCCGCGCCGGGCAGCTGCATCAACGGTTCGAGGTGCGTGTGCAGGTCAATGAACCCTGGCGCGACGACGAGGCCCGTGGCGTCGATGACCCGCACCGCGTCGGCCGGGTCGAGCGGCGTGGTGGAGACGCGCACGACGCGTGTGCCGACGATGGCGACGTCGGCGCGCACACCGGCGGCGCCCGTGCCATCGAGCACGGTGCCGTTGCGAACAATGACGTCGTACGCCGGCACGTCGGACGACTTCGGCTGCGGCAGTGCGCCCGTGCGTGCGGCAATGATCTTGTCCACGAGCGCCCAGAACGCCGGGTGCTGCACGCCGGAACTACCCGCCCGCGGCACCGTCTTGTGCGCGATGACGAGGTCGAGCTTCGGGATGATGGTGATGTACTGGCCGACGGCGCCGATGCCAGAATACGCGCCTTCATAGGCGCCGGTGTTCCACGCGCCGTCCACCGGCCACCAGAGGTAGCCGTAGCCAAAGCGCCCGCGGCGCGTCGAGGCGGGGTGCATTTGCCCGACGGGCGTGATGGGGCTGGTGCTCTTCCTCACCCAGTCGGCGGGCACGATCTGCGTGCCGTTCCAGGCGCCGCCACGCAGCATCAGGTAACCGATGCGCGCCATGTCGCGCGTGGAGAAGTACATGTGGTATGCCTTGTACTTCGACGCCGTGGTGTCGCCTGACTTCTGCTGCAGGTCGCGGCGGAAGTCCTGCATGCCGATGGGGCGCGCGATATCCGCCTCGACCGCGTCGTAGATATTGCGCCCGGTCTGCTGCTCGAAGATGGCGCCGACGGCGTTGAAGTCCCATTTGCTGTACAGCTGGTACGTACCGTGCTGCTGCGAGCCACGCGGGGGCGCATCGGCCAGGTTGTCACCGGCGTTCGACGCGGGGTGGTAGACGCCCGACTTCGCGCTCAGCAGGTCCTGCACCGTGGCTTCCTTCTCGCCGTCGGACAGCCCGCCGATGTCGTCAATGCCGAGCTGCGCGAGCGTCTTCGACGTGTCCACGTGCCCGCGCGCGATCTCGATGCCGTACAGCATGGAGAGCACGCTCTTGCGCACCGACGCCAGGTAGCCCTGCGTGGTGAGGTCACCGTAGCTGTAGACCACGCGGCCGTGCTCGGTGACGACCATCGCCGTGGAGTTCATCCTGGAGATGGTCGCCTGCACGGAGTCGAGCCAGACGCGGTTCCAGCCGGCGGCCACGGGATCGGCCACACGCTCCCAGTCGGCGCCCGGAAAGACGGCATCGGCCGGCGTGCGCGTCGCGCGCGAGACGGGGGCAGCACAGGCCGCGACCAGCACGGCGACGGCGAGGAATCGAGGCGTACGCATCAGTGGATCCTGGGAAGGTCGTCGTTGAAGATACGACGCCCCGTGCGCAATCGCTGACGTGCCGTGCGCTGCGCCCCTAGCCGAAGAGTCGGCCTACGTCGCACGCCGCGAGCGCACCGCCATCGGTCAGTCCCGCGGCCTGCGCGGCGCGGCCGATCACCTCGGCGGACGTCAGCCCGGCCTGTCGCAGCTCGCGCACGCCCGTGTCACCGGCCGACTTGCTGAGCTTTTCCCCATCTGGTTTTCGGATCAGCGGATGGTGGAGGAACCGCACGGCTCGCCTGCGGCCAAGCAGGCGCGCGAGGGCGCGTTGCCGTCCACTGGAGGCGAGCAGGTCCTCTCCGCGAATCACGAGGTCAATCTTGTCCTCGAGATCGTCCACGGTCACCGCAAACTGGTAGGTCCACTGTCCCAGCCGGTCGCGCACCAGCAGGTCGCCGCACTGTTCGGCGGGACGCTGTTCCTGCGGGCCGACGCGGAGGTCGAAGAACCGTTCCGGCTCGTTGTCCAGGATGACGCGCCGCTGCATGGACTCATCCGGATCGATCGCGGCTTCGCGACACGTGCCGGGATAGCGCATCTCCTCATGCGCGACGTCGGGCACGAGCCGCGCAATGTCGCCGCGCGAACATCGGCACACGTACACGCGGCCGCGAAGTTCGAGCGCCGTGATGGCGCCGGCGTAGCGCCACTCGTTGTCACGCTGGCGATGCATGCTCTCGCCGGCGCGGAACTCGCTGGTCGGCGCGATGTCGGGCTCGAATCCAAGCCAATCGAGGTCGTCGAGGAGTGCCGCCTCGTACTCCGCGCGGCACCGTGTGCGGTCGTGATCCTCGATGCGCAGCACCACTCGGCCGTCGTGCGCGCGGGCCATGCCCCACACGTAGATGGCGTTCACCACGTGGCCGAGGTGAAGAAGGCCCGTGGGCGCCGGGGCGAAGCGGGTGCGCCACCCCGGCGCGAGCGTCAGTGCATCAGCCACGCGATCCGCGCGAGGGACCGCCGCGGCTTCCACCGCTGCGACTGCCGCCGCTGCCACCGCCGCTGCCACCGCGGGGGCCCCGGCGCGCATCGCCACCCGAGCCACCCGCCGAGCCGCCACGCGCCGACCCATCGGAGCCGGACGCGTACGGTGACGCGTCGCCAGCGCGCGGCGCGGGCTTGCCCTGCGGACGGGACGGCCGTGGCCCGGTTCTGGTGCCCGGTGCCGCCGGCGAACCGCGACGCGCCAGCTTGGCCGCCGCACGCGCACGATCCTCCGACTTCTTCGCGCGAATTACCGCAATGCGCTCGGCGAGCGGAATCTCCAGCCGCGCCTCGACCTTCTTGTGGTAGTCGAAATCGGGGACCGTCACGCGCGGCAGCCGCTTGCTGATGGCGCGCTCGATGGCGCGCAGCTCCTCTTCCTCGGCCGGCGACACGAACGTGTATGCCTCGCCCGTCAGCTCGGCGCGCGCCGTGCGGCCCACGCGGTGGATGTAGTCTTCGGGCACGTTGGGGACGTCGAAGTTCACCACATGGCCCAGCGCTTCGACGTCAATGCCGCGCGCGGCGATGTCGGTGGCCACAAGCACCCGGTACTTGCCGTCCTTGAATCCTTCGAGGGCCTGTGTGCGCTGCTGCTGCGACCGGTTGCCGTGGATGCGCTCGGCGTTGATGCCCTTCTTCACAAGGAACTCGGCCAGCCGGTTGGCCCGGTGCTTGGTGCGCGTGAAGACCAGCGCCTCCTTCATGTCGCCGCGGGTGAGCAGGGTGAGCAGCAGTTCGCCCTTCAGCTCCTGCTGCACCGGGTAGACGGCCTGCGTGATCCCGACCGCGGGCGCCGAGCGGCGCTCGAGGTTGATGGTCGCGGGGTTCTTCAGCAGTTCGTGCGCGAGCGACGCGATCGGCGCCGGCATGGTCGCGCTGAAGAACAGCGTCTGCTTGCGCGGCGGCAGGTGCCTGAGCACGCGCTTGATGTCGGGCAGGAAGCCCATGTCGAGCATCCGGTCGGCCTCGTCGAGCACCAGGTACTCGAGGCCCGCGAGCTTGGCGTACGGCTGACGAAAGTGGTCGAGCAGGCGTCCGGGGCAGGCAACGAGGACGTCCACGCCCGAACGGAAGGCGTGCTCCTGCGGCCCCATGCCCACGCCGCCATACACGGCGGCTGCGCTGATCGGGGTGTGCACCGCCACGGCATTGATGCTCTCGACGATCTGCGCTGCCAGCTCGCGCGTCGGCGTCAGCACGAGCGCGCGCGTGACGCCGCGCTTCTGCCCGATCAGGTGGTTGAGCAGCGGCAGCATGAAGGCGAGCGTCTTGCCGCTGCCCGTCATGGCGCAGGCGAGCAGGTCGCGGCCTTCCAGCGCCGGCGGAATGGCATCGAGCTGGATGGGCGTCGGGCGGGTGAAACCCAGTTCCTTGAGTCCCTGCTGGAGGGAGGCGTGCAGGTGCAGGGAGGCGAAGGCCACGGTTGGTTCTCTATGGGAGCGGGCGTTGGGGGCCCGCCTGAAAGATGACGGCGCCGGTGCCGCCGGAGGCGTGCGCGATTATCGCGACGGTCTCGGCGTGCATCCTTGAAAGATAGCCGGTCCACGACCCGAATTGGCACGGGCGCCTCGATTCGCTCACGCAGGGTCCGCCGACGGTCCCAGCCGCTCGCTACGGGGCCGGCTCAGCGCAAGAATCGCTCGGCCAGCTGCTCGAGGCGCTCGTCCTTCTCGCGCCGGGCGCGCTCGAGGATGCGCTGCACGTGCGGCGCCAGCGACTTCTCGCCCCAGTAGTAGCCCGTGGCCATCTCGGCGCTTCCGGTGTCCCCGGTGCGGGCGGCTTCGAGCAGCGCGGATGCGGCCGCCGCGTCGAACTCCGGATCGTCGCGCGGCGGTAGGACGAATCGCACGCCCGGGTCGCCCCAGTTGCCGTCTTCCTTCGTGAATGCGACTGACATGCTATGCGTGCTCCCGCAGCTCACGCCGCTCCGTCTTGGTGCCGACGATCTCGAACCCGCGCGCGAGATAATTCGGCAGCGCCCCCGGATGGTCGAGGGTGCAGGTATTGACGATCACCCGCCCGGCCCCGGCCGTCCACGCCCGTTGCACCGCGAGCGTCAGCAGATGCGCGCCCAGTCCCTGTCCCTCTGAACCCGGTAACAGTCCGAGGTAGAGGATCTCACGAATGCCGGCGGCCGGCATGGTCAACTCGAAGAACCCCGCCTCGGCCCCATCGGCGGAGAGAATCCACGTCTCAGTGCCGTCGCAACGCAGCTCGGTGTTCCATTCAGCATCCGACCAGGCAAGACGGTCGTTCCACTGATACCCCGCGCCAACCAGGCCGTAGAGGCGGGCATTGACCTCGGCGGACGGAGGATCAACGAGCGCCAGCGACAGTCCGCCGCGCGCCGCGAGGCGCGGGCGCAGCGCGTCGAGCGACCGCATCTCGAGATACGTGATGGTGACGTCGGTTGCGGACACGAGACCTACTCGTAGTTCTTGCCGTACTTGCGGCCGTAGTAGATGCCGACGCCGCCGAGAATGGTGCTCACGACGAAGGCGGTGAAGACGCCGACCGGTGCCCCGATGTACCAACCGGCGTAGCTCCCGACGATGCCCCCAGTAAATCCAAGCAGCTTGGCCATGTTCCACTCCCCGGTGGGGGCCGACGGCGTCATTACCTCCGCGGACCGTTGCTTTCATTATAAAGGGTTCCCCCTGCCCTTCCCCTTCCCAAGCCCTGCCTCTTCCCCTTCCCAAACCCTTCCTCTTCCCCTTCCCAAACCCTGCCCCTTCCCCTTCCCAAGCCCGTCCGACTCAACCGTCCCTGCCCCCGCCGCGTACTTCACCAGTACGCCCGACCCCACTGGAGGAGTTCGATGTCCCGCTCGATTGCCCGCGGCCTCGCCATTGCCAGTCTCGCCGCCTGCCTGCCCATGGCCCTCTCGGCCCAGCGTCCCGGCGCCGGCGGCGCCGCCGATTCCATCAAGTACACCTACCCCACGTCGCCGCAACTGGAGGCCATGAAGGCCGAGGTCACCAAGGAGATCGACGGCAAGGCGAAGCTGGTCCAGGAGATGGTGGATCAAGTCTTCTCGTTCGGCGAGCTCGGCATGCAGGAGTTCGAGACCTCGAAGTACCTGACGGGCATCCTCGAGCAGAACGGGTTCAAGGTCGAGCGCGGCGTGGCCGGCATGCCCACCGCCTGGGTGGCACGTTGGGGCAGCGGCAAGCCGGTAATCTCGCTCGGCTCGGACATCGACGGCATTCCGCAGTCGAACACCAAGCCGGGCGTGGGCTACCGCGACCAGCTCGTGATGGGTGCGCCGAGCCACGGCGAAGGACACAACTCCGGCGTACCGCTGAACATCGCCGCGGCGCTGGCGGTCAAGAAGATCATGGAGCGCGACAAGATGCAGGGCACGCTGGTGCTCTGGCCGGGCGTCGCGGAAGAGCAGATGGCCGGCAAGGCCTTCCTGGTGCGCGCGGGCGTGTTCAAGGACGTGGACGTCACGCTCTTCACGCACGTCGGCCAGGACCTTGGCGTGTCATGGGGCCAGAGCAGCAGCACCGCGCTGATCTCGGCCATCTTCGCCTTCAAGGGACAGAGCGCGCACGCCGCCGGCGCCCCGTGGCGCGGCCGCAGTGCGCTCGACGCCGCCATGCTGATGGGCACGGGCTGGGAATTCCGCCGCGAGCACAATGAGCTTCCGTCGCGCTCGCACTACGTGATCCGCGACGGTGGCGACCAGCCGAACGTGGTGCCGAGCACGGCGAGCATCTGGTTCTACTTCCGCGAGCGCGACTCCGACCGCGTGAAGGCGCTGTTCGAGCAGGGCAAGCGGGTGGCGCAGGGCGCGGCAATGATGACCGACACGCAGCTCGACACGGTGATGATCATCGGGTCGGGCTGGAGCGGCCATTTCTCGCGGCCCGTGGCGGAAGACATGTATGCCAACATCAAGCGGGTTGGCATGCCCACGTGGGACGACAAGGACCAGACGCTGGCCAAGGGCATCCAGCGCGAGCTCGGCCAGCCCGAGCGTGGCCTGTCGTCCACAGGCGGGCGCCTCGACGGGCCGGTGCCCGAAGCGCTCAAGATGGGCGGCGGCTCCGACGACATCGGCGATGTGAGCTGGAACGTGCCGACGGTGACGCTGCGCTTTCCGTCGAACATTCCCGGATTGCCCGGACACAACTGGGCCAACGCCATCTCGATGGCCACGCCGATTGCGCACAAGGGCGTGGTGGCCGGCGCCAAGGTGCAGGCCATGACCATGCTCGACATCCTGACCCAGCCGCAACTGGTGACCGACGCCTGGGCCTACTTCAACGACGAACAGACGAAGACCACCAAGTACTATCCGCTCATAGGACCCAACGATCAGCCGCCCATCTGGTTGAACAAGGAGATCCTCGAGAAGTATCGGCCCGAAATGCGGAAGTACTACTACGATCCCAAGAAGTACAAGTCGTACCTGGAGCAGCTCGGCATCACGTATCCGACGGTGCGCGACAAGGTGGTGCCGTAGTCGCAGCCCGTCAGGGGCGTTCCAGTTCGTCGAGGTCGGTGCCGGCAATCGCCGGCACCTTTCGGGTGACCCGTTCGGCGTCCCAGTCCCACCAGCGGAGCGCGAGCAGCCGGGCGATGGTGGTGTCGTCGAAGCGATGCCGGGTCACGCGCGCCGGGTTGCCGCCGACGATCGCGTAGGGGGGGACGTCGCCCGTCACGACGCTCAGGCTGCCGATCACCGCACCGTCCCCTATGGTGACACCGGGCAGGATGGTGGCACCGTAGCCGATCCAGACGTCGTTGCCCACGCGGGTGTCGCCCTTGTTCGGCCACGACGATGGGGCGGCCGCCTCCCATCCCTGCCCGAAGATGGAGAAGGGATAGCTCGACCACGTGGCCACCTGATGATTGCCGCCGTTCATCAGGAAGCGGACCCCGGTGGCGATGGAGCAGTACTTGCCGATGATCAGCTTGTCGCCGATGAAGTCGAAGTGGTACAGGACATTGTCCTGGAACCGCGCCGCGCCCTCCGGGTCGTCGTAATACGTGTAGTCGCCCACCTCGATGTTGGGCCGGGTGATGAATGGCCGGAGGAAGGCGACGCGTTCGGCGCCCGTGATCGGGTAGCGCGTATCGGGGATCGGTCCGTGTGGCATGGCGCCCCAGAGTTCGGGTGAGTGCGAGAATTTCGCCGCGCGGTGCCGCCGTGACAATCGGGGGCCTTGACGGTGTTGCTACTCTACCCGGATACGGCACCCTGCCCCATTCCGGTTTCTCGCATGCCCCTGACCGTCGGTGGACTCTGGCGTTATCCGGTGAAAACCCTTGCCGGGGAACGCCTCAGTGCGGCGGAATTGACGCCAAATGGCATTCCCGGCGACCGCATCGTGCATGTCCGCGGACCCGAGGGCGTTCGCACATCGCGCCGGCACTACAAGCTGCTCGGCCTCCAGGGATCGCTGTCCCAGGAGGGAGCCGCCCTGGTGAACGGCCATCGCTGGGAGGCGCCGGAAGCCCTCGCCCTCGTGCAGCAGGCCGCGGGTGACGATGCCTGGCTTGAGGCGTTCGACGGTCCCGAGCGGTTTGACGTGCTTCCCCTGCTCGTCGCGACGGATGGCGCGGTGCAGCGCTTCGGACGTGACATCCGGCGCCTCCGGCCAAACATTGTCATCAATGGAGTGGCGGGAATGGACGAGACCACGTGGGAGGAGGCAGGGCTGACCATCGGCGACGCCGTGATCTACCTGGACTCGCTGCGTGGCCGGTGTCCCATGACGACGGTCGATCCCGACACGAACGAACGGGATCCCGCGGTGCTCAAGGACATCGGGCGCCGGTTCGGCGGCAAGCTCGCGCTGAACGCGGCCGTGCTGCACGGCGGACACGTCGCCGTGGGAGACTCCGTGACACTGGTCCGCCCCTGAGGGACTCTTGTTAGGTTTCGGATGCCACCCCCCGGAGAAATGATGCGACTTCGTGCCGCCGCCCTGCTGCTGTTCGCCTGCACCGTGTCCTTGCAAGCGCAGGACGCCCGACTCGACAAGCTCAAGGCCGAGGCCGCCCGGGAGATCGACGCCCGCGCCAAGTCCATCCAGGAGATGGTCGACCAGGTTTTCTCGTACGGCGAACTCGGCATGCAGGAGTTCGAGACCTCGAAGTTCCTCACCGGGGTCCTCGAACAGAACGGGTTCACCGTGCAGCGCGGCGTCGCTGGCATCCCGACGGCATGGACAGCCCGCTGGTCCAATGGCAGCGGCAAGCCGGTGATCTCGCTTGGCTCGGACCTCGACGGCATCCCGAAGTCGAATCAGAAGCCGGGCACTGCCTATCGCGACTCGATCGTCGGTGGCGCGCCGGGACACGGTGAGGGACACAACAGCGGCCAGGCCCTGAACATTGCCGCCGCCCTGGTGGTGAAGAAGATCATGGAGCGCGAGAAGATCTCCGGCACGTTGATGCTCTGGCCCGGGGTCGCCGAAGAGCAGTTGGCGAGCAAGGCATACCTCGTGCGGGCCGGCGTGTTCAAGGACGTCGACGTGAACCTGTTCACGCACGTCGACGCCGATTTCTACACCAACTACGGTCCCACGCCGTCCCTGGCGCTCGTCTCGGCCGAGTTCCGGTTCCTCGGGCAGAGCGCGCACGCGGCGGGCGCCCCGTGGCGCGGGCGCAGTGCGCTCGACGCCGTGATGCTGATGGGCACCGGCTGGGAGTACAAGCGCGAGCACCTGCCGCTGAGCCAGCGGTCGCACTACATCATCAAGGACGGCGGCGACCAGCCCAATGTGGTGCCGAGCACGGCGAGCATCTGGTTCTACTTCCGCGAACGCGACTTCGATGCCACGACGGCGCTGTTCGAGACGGGCAAGACGATGGCGGCCGGCGCGGCGCTGATGACGGGTACCGAGTTTGCCGGGGCGCGCATCATTGGCTCGGCGTGGAACATCTTCACGAACAAGCCGGTGGCCGAGGCGATGTACGCCAACATCAAGCGCGTCGGCATGCCGGCGTGGGACGACAAGGACCAACAGCTCGCCAAGGCGGTGCAGCAGTTGATGGGCGTGCCCGACTCCGGGCTGCGCACCGTGGTGAGCCCGCTGAAGACGCCGGAGGAAGCGGCGGCAAGCGCTGGCGGCATGGGGTCCGACGACATCGGCGACGTGGGCTGGAACGTCCCGTCGATCACGCTGCAGTACCCGTCGAACATCCCGGGCACGCCCGGGCACAACTGGGTGGACGGCATCGCCATGGCCACGCCGATCGCCCACAAGGGCGTGGTGGCCGGCGCCAAGGCGCAGGCCATGACCCTGCTCGACCTGTTCCTGCGACCGACACTCGTGACCGACGCGCACGCCTACTTCGACACCGTACAGACGAAGACGATCAAGTACCACTCGTTCCTGCAGCCGACCGACGAGCCGCCGATTTTCTTGAACAAGGAAATCATGGAGCGCTTCCGTCCCGAAATGCGGAAGTACTACTACGATTCCAAGAAGTACGGGTCGTACCTCGAGCAGCTCGGCATCGTCTACCCGACCCTGCGGACACCCGTGATCCCGTAACGGGGTATTGCACGCGCTCGTCTTTCGTCTTGCACCCGCTGCGGGTGCGCCAACGCTGCCACACCGCTGAAGAGGTGGATGGATCATGGGGCCAACGGACGTTTCTGATCCGCGCTACTACCACAAGGTCGTGGACTGCCAATGGGCCTGTCCTGCGCACACCAACGTGCCGCAGTACCTGCGCCTCATCGGCCAGGGACGTTACGACGACTCGTACCTGCTCAACCGGCAGTCGAACGTCTTTCCGGGAATCCTCGGGCGCACGTGCGACCGCCCGTGCGAGCCGGCCTGTCGCCGCGGCCGCGTGGACGACAAGCCGGTGGCCATCTGCCGCCTGAAGCGCGTGGCCGCCGACCTGCGCGGCGACATCACCGACCGGCTGCCCACGGCGCCCGCTCAAAAGAACGGCAAGCGCGTGGCGCTCGTCGGCGCGGGACCGTCGTCGCTGACCGTCGCCAACGACCTGCTGCCGCTGGGCTACGACGTCACCATCTTCGAGAAGCACGCGCAGCCCGGCGGGTTGATGCGCTTCAACATTCCGTCGTTCCGGCTCCCGGCGCAGGTGATCGACGAGGAATGCGGCTACATCATCGGCATGGGCGCCACGATGAAGTACAACACTCCTGTGACGAGCCTGAAGGCGCTGCTCGCCGAGGGGTACGACGCCGTGTACGTCGGCAGCGGCGCACCGAAGGGCAAGGAGCTCGAGCTGCCCGGACGTCACGATGCTCCGGCCATCCACATCGGCATCGACTGGCTGGCCGGCGTGCACTTCGGGCACATCGAGTCCATCGAGCCGCGTGTGCTCATCATCGGCGTCGGCAACACCGCCATGGATTGCTGCCGCACGTCCAAGCGCATGGGCGCCACCGACGTAACGGTCGTCGCGCGCCGCGGCCGTCAGCACTTCAAGGCGTCGCCGTGGGAGCTCGAGGACGCCGAGGAAGAAGGAGTGGAGATCATCGAGAACCACGCACCCAGGCGCTTTGTCATCGAGCACGGCGTGCTGGTGGGCATGGAGTTCGAGCGGCTGCAGTGGACCGAGTCGAATGGGCGGCAGGCGTCCACGGTGCTCGACACGGTCGTCATTCCCTGTGATGCGGTGATCCTCGCCATCGGCCAGGACAATGCCTTTCCGTGGATCGAGCCGGACCTCGGCGTGGCATTCGACGAACGCGGAATGCCGCAGGTCGACAAACAGACGCACCAGAGTTCGCGGGCCGGCGTCTTCTTCGGCGGCGACGCGGCGTGGGGGCCGCAGAACATCATCTGGGCCGTGGAGCACGGGCACCAGGCGGCCATTTCCATCCACCTGCACTGCCTGGGGCGCGACATCGCCCAGCGCCCGCAGGCCGGCATGAATCTCGTCAGCGCCAAGCTCGGCATGCACAGCTGGAGCTACAGCAACGACTACAACCTGTCGCCGCGCGCGAAGATGCAGCACGAAGAGCTGGTGCGGCGCTTCGAGAACGTGCACGTCGAGGTGGAACTCGGTTTCACGCCCGAGCAGGCGGCGCGCGAGGTGGAGCGGTGCCTCAACTGCGACATCGAGACGCATTTCGCGGCGAACCTGTGCATCGAGTGCGACGCCTGTGTGGACGTCTGCCCCACGAGTTGCCTGACCATCACCGCCAACCACTCTCCCCTCGACGAGTTGCGCGCGCGCCTCTCGGTGCCGGCGCTCAACCTCGAGCAGGAGATCTACGTGTCCGATGCGCTGCCGCAGACGCGGCGGGTGATGGTGAAGGACGAGGACGTCTGCCTGCACTGCGGGCTCTGCGCCGAGCGCTGCCCCACGGCCGCGTGGGACATGCGCCAGTTCGACCTGCGGCTGCCCTACGCGGGCGTGGAGTCCACGTGAGCGGCACCAACGACTTTGCGTTCAAGATCGGCACCGTCAACGGCACGGGGTCGGCCAGCGCCAATGGCCTGCTGATGCAGGCCATCTTCCGCATGGGCATTCCGGTGACGGGCAAGAACATCTTCCCGTCGAACATTCAGGGCCTGCCCACCTGGTACGAGATCCGCGTGAGCAAGGACGGCTACAACGCGCGGCCACCGCAGATTGACCTCGTCGTCGCGCTCAATCCGTCCACGTACCAGAAGGACGTCGCCACGGTGCGCCCGGGCGGCTACCTGTTGTACGACTCGTCGTGGCCGATGGACCCGGAGCTCGCGCGCGCCGATATCACCATCCTCGGCGTGCCGTTCGGCCAGATGTGCATCGAGACGTTCGAGCGCGACCGCGACCGCACGCTGCTGCGCAACATCGCCTATGTGGGCGCGCTGGTCGCGCTACTCCAGATCGACATGCAGGTCGTCGAGCAGATGCTCAACGAGAAATTCGGCAAGAAGAAGGCGCTGCTCGAGGCCAACCACACGGCCATCCGCCTGGGCTACGACCACGCCCTGACGCACCTGCCCTGCCCGCTGCCGTTCCATCTCGAACGGATGGACAAGACCTCTGACTGCATCCTCATCGACGGCAACACCGCGTGCGCGCTGGGGGCGGTCTACGCCGGCGCCACGGTCGGCGCATGGTACCCCATCACGCCGTCCACGTCGCTGATGGAGGCCTTCAAGGCCTTCTGCCAGAAATACCGCGCGGACGCCGAGTCGGGACTCAACAAGTACTGCATCCTGCAGGCCGAGGATGAGCTCGCGGCGGCCGGCATTGCCATCGGCGCGGGGTGGATGGGCGCGCGCGCGTTCACGAACACCTCGGGGCCCGGCATCTCGCTGATGCAGGAGTTCATCGGGCTCGCGTACTACACCGAGATTCCCGCCGTCTTCTTCGACGTGCAGCGCTGCGGGCCGGCCACGGGCATGCCGACGCGGACGCAGCAGGCCGACCTGCTGTCGCTGGCCTATGCCTCGCACGGCGACACCAAGCACATCGTGCTCTTCCCGGCCAACCCGAAAGAGTGCTTCGAGATGTCGGTGACGGCATTCGACCTCGCCGAGCGCTTCCAGACGCCCGTCTTCGTGGCGTCGGACCTCGACATCGGCATGAACGACTGGATGGTGCCGAAGTTCGCGTGGGACGACGCCTATCGGCCCGACCGCGGCAAGGTGCTCGACGCCGCTGCGCTGGAGCAGGTGCAGAAGTTCTCGCGCTACGTCGATGCCGACGGCGATGGCATTGCGGCGCGCACGCTCCCCGGCGTGGGCGGCAAGGGCGCGTACTTCGTCCGCGGCTCCGGGCACGACAAGCACGCGGCATACACCGAGGACTCCGACGCCTACCAGGAAGTGGTGGACCGGATCGCGCGGAAGTTCGAGCACGCCGCGCTGGCCGTGCCCAAGCCGGTGCTGCACCTGCAGGACGGGTCCGACGTGGGCGTGGTGACCATCGGCAGCTGCGACGGCGCCGTGCGCGAGGCGGTGGACCGCCTGCGCGAGCAGGGCATCCATGTGGACCTGATGCGCATCACGGCCTTTCCGTTCGGGCCCGAGGTGCGCGAGTTCCTGCTGCGCAACGGCACGACCTTCGTGGTCGAGCAGAACCGCGATGCGCAGCTGCGGTCGCTGCTCGCCATCGAGACGGGCGCCCCACGCGACACGATGATCCCGATTCTCGACTACTCGGGCCTGCCGCTCACCGCCACCAATGTGGTGGCCACGGTGTCGCAGTTCCTCGCGGAGGTGCCGTCATGACGTCCATCCCCAAGCCGCCGATCAGGCATCCGTCCCTCCAGAAGAACGCGCTCGGCCTCACCAAGCGTGATTACGAGGGGGCCATGTCGACGCTGTGCGCCGGCTGCGGCCACGACTCGGTGACGGCCGCGCTCGTGCAGGCCTTCTGGGAACTGAACCTGCCGCCGCACCGCACCGCCAAGATGAGCGGCATCGGCTGCTCGTCCAAGACCACCGCGTACTTCATGAAGCAGTCGCACGGCTTCAACTCGGTGCACGGGCGCATGCCGTCGGTGACGGCGGGCGCCAATGCGGCCAACCGGGACCTCACCTACATCGGCATTTCGGGCGACGGCGACTCGCTGTCCATCGGCCTTGGCCAGATGGCGCACGCCATTCGGCGCAACGTGAACATGCTGTACATGCTCGAGAACAATGGCGTGTACGGGCTCACCAAGGGCCAGTTCTCGGCGTCCGCGGACATTGGCTCGACGTCCAAGAAGGGCGAGGCCAACGAGCAGGCGCCCATTGATCCCGTCACGCTGGCACTGACGCTCGGGGCCACGTTCGTCGCGCGGTCGTTCTCGGGCGACAAGGCGCAGCTCATCCCGATCATCAAGGCCGGGCTGGCCCACCATGGCTTCGCCCTCATTGACGTCATCTCGCCGTGCGTCTCGTTCAACGATCACGAAGGCTCCACCAAGAGCTACGCCCACATGCGCGAGCAGTCGGTGGAACTGGTGGACGCCGACTTCGTGCCGCTCCGGCGCGAAATCAGCGTGCCCGAGGACCACGGCACGGTGACGGTCGTGCAGCTGCACGACGGCTCGTCCGTCCGGCTTCGGTCCCCGGACGAGCAGTACGATGCGCACGACCGCGACATGGCCTACCAGCACGTGCGCGCCTGCCAACTGCGCGGGGAAGTCGCGACGGGATTGCTGTTCATCGACGACGCGGCGCGCGACCTGCACGAGATGAACCGCACGGTCACGACCCCGCTGTGCGACCTGCCGTTCGAGACGCTCTGTCCCGGCAGCGCCGCGCTGGGCGCGCTCATGGAGCGGTACCGGTAGCAGCCGACACGTGGACATTGGACATTGGATGTTGGACGTTTGATCCAACGTCCAACATCCAACGTCCAACATCCAATTTCCCGATGACCCTCCGCCTCTACTACGACGACACCTTTCTCCGCGCCTTCGACGCCACAATCGTCGAGCGTGCGGACGAGGGTCGCCGGCTCTACCTCGACCGTTCGGCGTTCTATCCGACGTCGGGCGGACAGCCGCACGACCTCGGCACGCTGGGCGGCATCGCCGTTGCCGACGTCGTGGATGAAGGCGACCGCGTGGCGCATGTGCTCGACGCGCCGTACGGTGACGGCGACACGGTGCACGGCGCCATTGACTGGCCGCGCCGGTGGGATCACGCGCAACAGCACAGCGGCCAGCACGTGCTGTCGGGCGTCGCCGAAGCGCTCTTCGGGTGGCCGACGGCCAGCGTGCATTTCGGCGACCCGCTCAGCACGCTGGAACTCGAGACGCCGGCCATTTCACCAAAACAGCTGCGGCGCCTCGAGGCCCGGGCCAATGAGCTCGTCAGCGCCAATCGTGCGGTGACCGTGACCTACGAAGACGCCACCGCCGTCGCCCCGCGACTGCGCAAGGCGCCCGGCCGCGAGGGAACCCTGCGCATCGTCACCATCGCCGAGCTCGACGTCAGCGCGTGCGGGGGGACGCACGTGCGTGCCACTGGGGAAATCGGCGCCATCCTGCTGCGCCGGGCGGAGAAGGTGCGCAACAACACGCGCGTGGAATTCACCTGCGGCGAGCGTGCCATCCGCCGCGCCCGCGCAGACTACGACACGCTCGCCGACATCGCCGCGCGCCTCTCGGCCGGCATCGACGAGGTGGCCCCACTGGTGCAGGCGCAGTCCGAGGAGCTGAAGGCCCTCGGCAACGCGCAGCGCAAACTGGTCGAGGAAGTGGCGGGCCATCGCGCACGCGCACAGTGGGAGGCCACGGCGGCCGGCGATGACGGCGTGCGCCGCTTGCGCGGCGGCGACAGCATGACGCCTGATGATTTGCGCGCCTTCGCGTTTGCCTGTGCCGCACTGCCGGCCACACTCTTTGCGGGATGCACCCCCGCGTCACGCACCATTGCGCTTGCTGTCTCGGCCGACCTCGACGCCAACGCCGGCACCATGCTCAAGGAGGCCCTGCAGCAGGCCGGCGGGCGGGGCGGCGGTTCGGCGCGCACGGCGCAGGGTACCGTGCCGGACGCGGCGCAACTGGATGCCGTGCTGCGCACGCTGCTCGCCGCGGCGGTCACGCGGCGCGCACCGTGAGCGGGCTGCCGCACGACTCGGCGCCAGTGCTTGCTGCCGGGACGCCGCTCGCGCAGGCGCGAGCGGTGATGATCCTGTTGCACGGGCGGGGCGCGGGGGCGGCTGACATCCTGTCGGTCGCGCCATTGCTCGCGGTGGACGACGTCGCATTCCTGGCGCCGCAGGCGGACGCGAACTTCTGGTACCCCAATCGCTTCATCGCGCCCATCGCGTCCAACGAACCGTGGCTCACCGGCGCGCTCGCGTTGCTCGACCGCATGATCGCCGAGGTGCGCACCGCCGGCGTCCCCGACGAACGCATCGTGCTCGGCGGATTTTCGCAGGGGGCCTGCCTGGCCTGCGAATATGCCGCGCGGCACGCGCGGCGCTGGGGCGGCGTCGCGGTGTTCAGCGGCGGCCTCATTGGCGCTCCCGGGCACGTCTTTTCCTACGAGGGGCAGTTCACGGGCACGCCGGCGTTCTTCGGCTGCAGCGATGCGGACGCGTTCATCCCGGAGTCGCGCGTGCACGAGAGCGCCGGCATCTACACGACAATGGGCGCCGACGTGACCGTCAAAATCTACCCCGACATGCCGCACACGATCGTGGACGATGAGATCGCGATCGTGCGGTCCATGCTCGAGCGCGTCGCCACGGGTTGAGGCGGGGGCGGGGCCCGCACCCTACATTCCGCGCGTGCGCCGATTCCTCGCCGTTCTCGCCGTCGTGGCCGCCGTGCTCAACACGCGCGCCGACGCATTGGGCCTGCATGCACAGGTCTACGCGTTCAAGCCGCTGGCCACGCTGGCGCTGGTCGCCATCGTGCTGCGGACCGCGCATCGCTCGACCTATCGCATGTGGATTGGCGCCGGACTCACGGCCGCGCTGGCCGGCGACATCCTGCTGATGCTGCCGCAGGGCCTCTTCGTGCCGGGCCTGGTGGCGTTCCTGGCGGCGCACCTCATGTTCATCCGCGCGTTCGCGTCCGACGGCGGCGGAGTGCGTGCCCCGTGGCTGCCGGCGGTGCCGGTCTTCGCCGCCGCCACGGCCGTGCTCGCGTACCTCTGGCCCTCATTGGGGGCCATGCGCGTGCCAGTCGCCTGCTACGTCGCAGTCATCGCCATCATGTCGTGGCAGGCCATCGCGCGCTGGTCGGTGCGGCGCACCAGCGGCGCCGCGTGGGCCGCGATCGGCAGCGTCTTCTTCCTCGCCTCGGATTCGTCGCTGGCCATCAATCGCTTCGTCGCACCCATTCCGACCGCAAGCTTGGTGGTGCTCGGCACGTACTACGCCGCGGTTTGGGGGCTCACGCGCTCCGTGCTCGACGACGCACCAGGACGCAGCTGAGTCGCGTCACTTGCAGCCGGTGGCCAGGCGCTTGGCGTCGGGCGAGCGCGGAAAGAGCGCCAGCGCCGCCCGCGCGTCCTCACAGCCGCGCTGGCGAGAACCGCGCGACATCATGAGCTGCGCATTCCGCAGCCGCGCGCGGAACGACCCCGGATCAAGCGAGATCGCGCGACCAAGCTGCCCGTCGCTGTAGGCCGTCATGGACGCGATCTTGAGCGCGCTGTACTCGGCCGACGCCAGTCCCGTGACCAGCACCGCCAGCCCGAGCAGCGCGCGCCGCCCGCGTGCCATGGGCGCCGATGCTGCGCCGGCCGGCGCCGGCAGCATCGCACCGGCGGCGCCCCAGAAGAGCATGGTGGGCAGGGCGAGCAGCAGGACGGCATCGAACGCCCCTTCCACCCCGATGACCACCACCAGCGCCGTGCCGGCGAGCGCCCGCAACCGGTCATCGAGCGGCACGTCGAGACGGCCCCAGCCGCGAAGGCCAAGCAACGCCAGACCCACGAACAGCGTGACCCACAACGCGAGCGCCGGCAGCCCTCGTTCGGACACAACCGCCAGCCAGTCGCTCGACGGCCACGGATTGGCCGTCATGCCCGTTTCCTGGCTGATGCTCGGGTCGCTGGCCGGGGCCACGCCGGGATACTCCACGGCCCAGTTGCCCGTGCCCGCGCCAAGCACCGGATGGTGCAGCGCCAGGCGCATCGAGTTGGCGTACTGCTTCAGGCGCCCGCGGCCACTGCCCTCGCGGTAGTTCACGAGGCCCTTGGCTGTCTCGAGATACGGGCTGTCGCTCTTCCAGTCGAGCGAGTTCGGCACCACAAGCGCGCCCGCACCACCGAGCAGGACGCCGCCGGCAAGCAGCAGCAGACCGCGCCGTGCCGTCGCGTCACGCCAGATGGTCCCGCGCCGCCACGCCCACGCGGCCATCGCGACGATCGCACAGCAGACGAGCGCGAGCCACGCCGCGCGCGTGCGCGAGAGCACCAGCGCCGCGGCGTTCACGCCGAGTCCCAGCGCGGCCACCCACGCCCCGGTGGTACGACGCGCCGTGAGGGCGAGATAGACGAGCAGCGGCACCCCGGCAGCAGCCACGTGCGCCATGAAGTTTCGGTTGCCGAACGTGCCGCCGGGCGCGCGGCTCAGTGACGCCAGGTCGCTGGACACGCCGTACGCCTGCGCCAGCGCCGTGCCGGCGCCGAGGACCGTGACTGCGGCGAGCCCGCCAATCAGTACGTCGCGCCCGCCGCGTGCCGCGATGCCGCGCGCCGCCCACCATGTGAAGGCGCCACTGACGCTGATGGCGAGCGCCCGGACCGCCAGCCAATGATTGGGGGCAGCCACTGCGGAGAGGAAAGACAGTGCCAGGAACGCCGTGAGCACGCCATCGAGGCGCGTGCGGCGCGGCTGCAGGCCCGCCGCAACGGCGATCACCAGCGCGCAGGTCGCTCCGGCATGCAGCGCGAGTTCCTTGGGGACGAGAAACCGGTCGAGGTCGAATGACCGGAACGGAAGCGCGGCGAGCGCGGCGCCGGCGGCGAGGACGATGAAGCTCCACGCGGCGATGCGCGGAAGCCGTTCGGTGGGTGGCGCGTTCACCGGGCTGTCCGCACCGACGCGCCAAGCGGCAGCCAGACCCGGAAGCGAGCACCGTGGCCCGGCGCCGCCTCGACCTCGATCGCGCCGCCGTGTGCGCGCACGATGCCGAGCACGGCCGCCAGTCCGAGCCCCGTGCCGGCGAACTTCGTCGACCCAAACGGCTCGAACAGCCGCTCCAGCGAAGGCTCCCCGATCCCGGGCCCGTCGTCGGCAATCTCGAGGAATCCGTAGCGTCCGTCGGCAAGCGCCGTCGGCCACCAGTTGCTCCCGGACGGCGTCGCACGCACGCCGGCCGCGCCCGTCCGCAGGGTGATGCGGCCCGCATCATCGCCAAGCGCGTCGGCGGCATTTGCCAGCAGTGCCAGCACCACCTGCCGCAATTGCGTGGCGTCACCCATCACCGGCGGACACTCGCCGTGCTCCACCAGCAGCGTCACGTCCTCAGGCACCGACGGCTCGAAGACACGCAGGGCGTCATCAGCCAGCGCCTCGAGTGTCAGCGGCTCGACGCGCCGCATGGACTTTCCGGCGTAGGCCAGCAGCTGGCTCGTGAGATCGGCGGCGCGGCGGGCGGCACGTTCCACTTCCTCCAGATTGCGGGCCAGTTCGGAGTCGGCCGGCACCTCGGCACGGGCAAAGCTCGCGTTGCCGAGGATGGAGGCCAGGATGTTGTTGAAGTCGTGCGCCACGCCACCCGCCAGGGCGCCGATGCTCTCGAGCCGCGCCACGCGCTCCACGCGCTGGTCGAGCGTACGGGCCTCCTCCTCGAGGCGCTTGCGCTCGGAGATGTCGTCGGCGACGACGATGTGATACTCGGGCAAGCCTTCCGCGGTTCGCGCGACGGAGACGTTGGCCCGCACCCAGATGACCGAACCGTCGGCACGACGGAACGGACGTTCCGCTTGCACGGCCTGCAGTTCTCCCAGTTCCAGTTTCGTCAGTTCGGCCGAGGACGGCACGCGCTCGCCGATCACGAACGAATGCCAGTTGATCCCCGTATGGCGCCCGGCTTCAAGGCCGAACATCTCGACGAAGCGTTGGTTCGCGCGAAGCAGGTGGCCTTCGAGGTCGAAGTGCGCCACGCCGACGGCCGCCAGATGGAACGTGGTGGCTTCCCGCCGTTCGGCCGTCTGCCGTGAGTCCTCGAGCGCCGCCGCCGTGATCGTCAGCCAGACGATGACCGTCAGCAGGACCGCCATCGACAGGGCGAGCAGAATGGAAACGGAGATGGTCGGACCATACCAGCCGGCAATGCGCCCGCGCACCGTGATGACGGCAAGCATCGGCGGTGCCAACAGGGTGAGCGGCACGAGCCATCGTGCCATTTCTCCCGCGGGACCGCTCCGCGTGAACGCAACCATGATGCCCTGCGTCGACCGCAAGGCGATGACGCCCCCTGCCAGCGCGGCGAGCGCCAGCGCCGTGGGAAGGGCCATGCCGATGAGCCGCGCCACGGGATAGGCGGCTGGCGCCCCGTCCACGCTGTTGACCGTCGCCGAGAGGGCGAGGATGAGCACGGCAAGCGCAGCCACGCGCGGCGTTTCGACGTACGCCGCGCCCCGGGTGGCGATGAGCAATTGCGCGGAGCCCAACAACAGGAAGCAGAGCCCCGCCGTGCCCGCGGCGCGCCCCGGCGTTGCCGTGGAGGACGCCATCAGTTGCTCACCAAACAACCAGACGTCCGTGGGCAGCCCTGCGCCGGCTACATGCTGCCCGATCGTGACCACCCCGAATGCGGCGGCCACCAGCGCGAGTCCACCGGCCAGCTGCCGGCGGCGACGATCGGGGGTGCCGTCGAGCAGGAGCGTGGCCACGGAGAGAACCACGACCATTACGGCCGTGTTGGGCACGATCAGCGGCGCGCCCGGCAGGAGCCGCCGCATCACGTCGATGTCGGCGCTCCAGCCCGCCAGCGCGATCGCGCCCAGCGCGGCCGCCAGTGCGCTGGTGCGCCGCGGCAACGCCTGCATGAACTCGATATGGCGGTTGGAGGACAGGCTTGGGGTCACGATGCCTTCATATTGCTATTGCCGGAACCCCGGTGGCTAGCACACTGTATGAGCACATCATTCTTCTTGGAGTCCCGTCGTGTCCCGATTGATGTTCGCCTGTGCCGCGTTCGCGTGCACCGCGTGTGCCAGTGCCAAGTCCGGGACGGCCGCCACCGACCCCGTGCCGGCCACCACCATGACGCCGACCACGCAGCGCGTGACCGTCGCCGGTGGCCAGACCATCAACATCAACATGATCGACGTGAATCAGGGATCGTCGACCCTCGTGCTCGCCCCGCTCGACTCCTCGTGGATCGCGCTGAAGGCGGTCTACACCGAACTCGCCATCCCCGTCACGACGCTCGTCGATGCCAGCCACCTGATCGGCAACGAAGGGTACAAGGTGCGCCGCCGTGTGGGGAAGCTCCCGATGCAGAACGTGCTCGATTGCGGCGCGTCGCAGGGCATGCCAAACGCCGAGACGTACGACATCTTCCTGACGATCTCCAGCTACCTCACGAAGAACCCGAAGGCGGGATACAACCTCGTCACCCGCATTGACGCGTCCGCCAAGTCACCGGCCTTCAATCGCGACGCGGACGTGAAGTGCTCGTCGCTCGGCGAGCTCGAAAAGAGCATCGGTGACATGGTGCGCAAGAAGACCGGCTACTAGGGAGCGCCCCGGCGCGAAATTTCCCAGGAGCCGCGACACGCCAGATGCCAACTTCCGTCCTTCCTGAAACGCTCGACACCGCCGCCCGGCTGGCGGTGGCCGGACTCGTGGGCCTCGCGGTGGGCATCGAGCGCCAGCGCTCAGGACACGCAAGCGGACCGCACCAGCATTTCGCCGGCACGCGCACCTTCCTGCTCATCGGCCTGCTCGGCGGACTCGGCGGACTCTTCATCGCCTACGACCTCCCGCTGGCCGGCGCCGTCTTCGTCCTCGCCACCGCCCTGCTCACCGTCGGGGCCTACGTGATGACGGCTCGTCGCGGCACGGCCGACGCCGTGGACGGCACCACGGAGGCGGCCGCCCTGCTCGTGCTCGCACTGGGCGTGCTGGCCGGCGGCGGCGCGATGCGCCTCGCCAGCGGCATCGCCGCGCTCATGGTGCTGGCGCTCGCCGAGAAGCGGCTGCTCCACAGCTGGGTCGAGCGCCTCGAACCGACCGAGATGCGTGCCGCGCTGCACTTCGCCGTGCTGGCGCTGGTCGTCCTCCCGGTGCTGCCGGCCAGCATCGCCACGCCGATCGGCACGGTGACGCCGCGCGCCACGTGGATGTTCGTGCTCATCATCTCGGCGCTGAACTTCGCGGGGCACGTCGCGCGGCGCCTCGTGGGGCCGGCCCGCGGCTATGGCGTGACCGGGGCGCTGGGCGGCGTGGTGTCGTCGACGGCGGTGACGCTCGGCTTCTCCAGGGAGAGCGCCCGGCGCGCCACGCTGGGCCTCGCATATGCCACGGGGGTCGTGGCCGCATGCACGGTCCTGTTCCCGCGGGTGCTCATCGTCACCACCATGCTCAACCACCAGGTGGCCTTGCGGCTCTGGCCCCTGTTGCTGCCTTCGTTCGTCGCCGGGGCGTTGATCAGCTGGTGGATGTCGCGCCAGCGCGCCACCGGCGGACCGCCGTCGTCCGAAGAACTGCGCAGCCCGCTCGGTCTCGTTTCGGCGCTGCAGATGGCCGTCGCCTTCCAGCTGGTCCTGCTCTTCCTCGCGATGGTGCGCACACGCTTCGGCGATGCCGGCGTCTATACGTCGGCCGCCGTCTTCGGCACCACGGATGTCGACGCGCTCACCGTGGCCATGACGCGGACGGATACCGGCCTCGTCGCCGCGGTGGCCGCGCGCGCCATTGGCGTGGGCATCACCGCCAACACCGTGGTCAAGCTCGGCCTCGTGCTCGTGGTGGGCCGTGGCGAGTTTCGCGTGAAGGCCGGCCTTGCGCTGCTCGTCATGCTCGCCGTGCTCGTGGCGTCCGTGCTCTTCCTTCCCTGACCGCTCAAGAACCCCATGCCCGCATCGCCCGAAGAGACCGGCATTTCCTTTTCACTGACCCTGCGCGACGGCTACGCCTTCACCGTGGATTTCGGCGACGCCGGCATTCCACCGATGATCATTGACGAGACGCCGCCGCTGGGCCACAACGAGGGGCCCAATCCGTCACGGGTGCTCGCGTCGGCCATCGCTGGCTGCCTGGGCGCCAGCTTGCTCTTCTGCCTGCGCAAGGCGCACGTCGACGTGGGCGGGCTGCGCACGGACGTGCACATTACCAACGGGCGCAACGAGAAGGGGCGCCTCCGCGTGAAGGCCGTCGAGGTGCGCCTCGCACCCGACGTGCCCGCGGACCAGGTGGACCGGATGTCGCGCTGCCTCGATCTCTTCGAGGACTTCTGCGTGGTGACGCAAAGCGTGCGCGAGGGCATCGACATCACGGTCAACGTCGCGACCAACGCCACCTGAGCGCTCAGAAGCGCTCGCCCTTCGCTTCGCGCTGCGCGCTGCCAGCGGCGCGAATGCGCGGGTAGAGCGTCCAAAAGACGAGGGCGAGGCCGGTGGCCTGCGCCAGGCCGCCAATCAGGATGCTCCCACGCAGCACGGGGCCGGGATCGAACCCGGCCAGCACTTCAGCGACGACGCGCAGGCTCGTGCCGATCGTGAGGCACCACCAGGCGGCGCCGGCCAGTACCGGGCTGTACTGCGTATCGCCGGCCGCGGGACGAGGAAAGAGCCAGAGCGCGACGCCGGCGATGACCATCATCACGAAGCCGACGAGCAGCGCGTGGGTGTGCGCACTCAGTTCGCGCATGTTCGCCGCCGCCCCGCCTGTTTCGCGGCGCACCAGCAGCCAGACGCCAAGGGCGAGTCCGACCACGAGAAAGACAAAGGCCGTCTTGAGAAACCGCCGGACCAGCGAGTGCATTGTTCAGCTCCGTTCCGTGGGTCGCCATGGGAGGGCCGCGGGAGGGCCGCGGCAGGGCCGCGGTTCTACCCCGAGACGGGAAGCCGCTTGCCGGCTACTGGCTCCGAACGTGGCCGCGGCCCGCTGCCATCAATGGTACGCCAGAGATTGTAGATGAACAGGAAGGCGCCCACACCGGCCACCAGCGCGCCGGCCCCCAGCACCCATCGCGACAATAGCAGGCGATGCGGCGCCAGCAGGAATCCGGCGACGATCAGCACCAGCCCGATGTTCGACGTCCACCAGTGGGCGCCGGCGATTGCGCGGCTGTGCAAGGGATGCCCGGTGAACCGCGGGATCACGTGGTACGCGACGCCGAAGATGACCATCGACACGAAGCCGAGCAGGTTCAGGTGCACGTGCGCCGGGCGATAGAGGATGGCCGCCGGCATGAAGGCAAGCCAGACCCCCATCACGATGCCTAGGCCAAGCGACACCAGGCCGCTTTTCAGGAAACGGATGACGAACCAATCCATGGGGAGACGGGAGACGGTAGGCGGTGGACGGTGGGCGGTGGACGGTGGACGGTGGACGGGCGGGCGCTACAGGGCGCGCAGTTCCTTCAGCACGGCCTCAAGATCAAGCTGGTGCTTCTCGCTGACGAGCGCGAGCGTCTTGGCTCCGCCGCAGCAGCTGTCGAGGCCGAGGCGATTGAACACCTCGAGCGCCCTTGGCACCGCGGCGGAAATTTCGTTGAGCGTCATTTCGGGGGACAGCACGGCGGTGGTCTGCGCGGTCATGGCGGATCTCCGAGATATGGGTGGTGCGTGAAAGTAGTATGTAATATACCGCTTTCGCTGTCGGGGAATTACCCCGTCCGTTCGGCACAATTCCTCACCCGACTGGGCGGGTGGGGGCGCATCCGGCGCTCGTCCCGCTTAGATTCCGGAAACCCCCTCAGCGACAGGGTCTCATGGCCAATCCGCGCGACAACGAAGTGCAGAAGCTGCTCAAGAAGCTCGCCAAGGCGGGCCCGGTGAAGCCGCCGGCCGAGTTCGGCAAGACGTACGACAAGACCGCCCCGAAGCGTGCCGACGAGGATCACGACAATCAGGCGTTCTTCAAGGAAATGAAACGGCGCGAGTTCTAGTCGCGCCGTTGGTCATTTCGGGACCCGCCGGGTTCAGGAGGCCTGCGGCTCCTCGAGCGTGAGCATGCGCCGCAGCACCTTGCCGACCAGCGACTTGGGCAGCTCGCGGCGAAAGACGACCTTGCCGGGCACCTTGTAGAAGGCGAGATGCTGTTTGCAGTACTCGCGCAGTTCCGCCGCCGTCGCCCGTGCCCCAGCGCGCAGCACCACAAAGGCCACGGCGATCTCTCCCTTGTAGTCGTCGGGGAAACCGCGCACCCCCACCTCGGCCACGTCCGGATGCGCCTGGAGCGCTTCCTCGATCTCGCGCGGCCAGACCTGCATGCCGCCGGGCTTGATGAGGTCCTTCTTGCGGTCCACGATGAAGACGTACCCCTCGACGTCCATGTAGCCCAGGTCGGCGCTGTAGATCCACATCCGGCCGTCGGGGCCCGTGCGCAGGATCTGCTCCGTCTCGTCGTGACTGTTCCAGTAGCCGCGCATGATCTGCCGTGCGGTGATGCAGATCTCCCCCACCTCGCCGGGGCCGAGGATCTTCATGGGATCGTCGGCATCGACGATCATCATGTCGACGTCGGGCAGCGGCAGGCCCACCGACCCGAGCTTGTGCGTGCCGCTGATCGGGTTTAGCGCGGCGGCGAGCAATGTCTCGGTGAGGGCGTACCCCTCGGCGATGTCGGCACCTGTCGCCTCGAGGAAACGCTTCTTCGTCTCGGCCATGAGTGGCGCCGCCCCAGAGGCACAGACCCTGAGCGACCGGAAGTCGGCCTTGCCGCTCTTCACGTCGGGGTGCTGGAGCAGCGCGTTGTACAGCGTCGGCACACCGCAAAAGATCGTGGGCCGCACCTTCTCGAGCGTCTTCACGGTGTCGTTGAGGTCGCGCGGATTCGGGATGAGACTGATGGGATTGTGCCCGATGAAACAGACCGACTGCACGCCGCACGCCCCGTACGAATGGAACATGGGCAGCGGCAGCATGTAGATGTCCTTCCATTCGCCGAAGGCGTTGGCGAACCAGGCACGCACCTGCAGTCCGGTGCTGACGAGTCCCTCGTGATGCACGCGCACGCCCTTCGGCGTGCCGGTAGTGCCCCCGCTCAGCAGGATCAGCGCATCGTCGTCCGGGCGCGCACCGTCCGCCGGACGCGCGGCCCCGCGATGCCGCGACAGCAGGTCCTGCAGCCAGCGGTCGCCCGCCTGCAGCGTGACGCGATGCCCGAGGCGTCGCTCGGCAAACAGCGTGAAGACCGTGCGCAGCAGCGCCGGAAAGTACTCCTTGATGCTCGTGACGATCACGTACGGTACGCCGGCCGCCTGCTGTACCGCCTTCACGCGTTCATAGAACGGCGTGAGGGTGATGATCACCTTGGGCGAGGTGTCGGTGAGCGGCCCGACCAGCTCGTCCTCGGTGTAGATCGGATTGAGCGGCACGAGAATGGCGCCAAGCTTCCAGGCGCCCAGCTCGGCGATGAAGAACTGCGGACAATTCGGGAGGACGGCAGCCACGCGGTCGCCGCGTGCCACGCCCAGCGCCCGCAGCGCCTCGGCGAACGCCGAGCTCAGCGCGTCCAGTGCGCCGAGCGACATGGCGCGCCCCTTGAACAGCAGGGCCGGATGATCGGGACGTGCTCGCACGCCCTCCTCGATGTAGTCGAGCAGGGTACGGCGTGGGTACTCTCCGAGCGTGGCCGGCACGCCGGGGTCGTAGTGCGCGAGCCATGGGCGGGAAATCATGACGCGAAGCCCTGGATGGTCGGTGGGGGGGAAGTCGGCCAGGTGCCGCGGGGCAATATGGCGACGCTCATGCTCGGCGTCACCTGTCTTTCGGGAAAGCGACGGCCCGGCGGACTCGGAAGCAACCCCCGAGGCAACGCGGGCGGCAGGCCTGCATCAGCGCCGGGCAGACGGCTAACGTACATCAGGACACCGTCGTTCCCCGCTGCCCGTTTCCTCGACAGGTTCCCTCCATGCGCCGTGCATTCGTCTTCCTGCTCGCCGTGCCGTTCACCCTCGCCGCCGCGCAGCGCGCGCTTCCGGCGCAGCCGGCGGGCGATCGGCCCGCACTTGCCCGCGCGCTCGACGCGCTACAGGCCAGCAACGAGTGGACCCTGCACCAGCAGGTCGCCATCTGCGAAATCCCCGCGCCACCATTCAAGGAAGCGGCACGCGGCATCGTTTTCCGCGACCAGCTCGTGGCCCTCGGCTACGGCAACGCGCGCATCGACGAGGTGGGCAACGTCGTCGCTGAGGTCGCCGGCAGCACGCGCGGCCCGACCGTGATGATCGCCGGCCATCTCGACACGGTCTTTCCCGAGGGCACGGCCGTGACGGTCGTGCGCGACGGCGACCGCCTGAAGGGCCCGGGCATCGGCGACGACTGCCGTGGGCTGGCGGTCGTGCTCGCCACGGCCCGCGCGGTGAAACAGGCGGGCGTGAAGTTCGCCGGACGGGTGATCTTCGTGGCCAACGTCGGCGAGGAAGGGCTCGGCGACCTGCGCGGCACGCGCCACCTGCTCGGCACGTCGTACAAGGGCCAGGTGGACTACTTCATCTCGGTGGACGGCGCCGGGGAGAGCATCACCAACCGTGCCGTGGGGAGCAACCGGTACCGCGTGCACTTCGTGAGCCCGGGCGGCCACAGCTACGGCGCGTTCGGCATGCCGAACCCCATTCACGCCATGGGGCGCGCCATCGCGAGCATCGGGGACATCACGGTGCCGCAATCGCCCAAGACCACGTTCAACGTGGGCGTCATTTCCGGCGGCACCTCGGTGAACTCCATCGCGATGGAAGGGGTGATGGAGGTGGACATGCGCAGCGAGTCAGCCGAGGAACTCGCGCGGGTGGATCGGCTGGTGAAACAGGCCATCGCCGGCGCCGTGACGGCGGAGAAGGCGCGCTGGCCCGCGTCGTCAATGGCGCTGACGGCGCGCATCGACACGATCGGCCTTCGGCCCACGGGGGCGCAATCGGACTCGGCGCCCATCGTTCGCGCGGCGCTCGCAACGGCGCGGCAGGTGGGGCTGTCGCCCACGCTCGGCGCCTCGAGCACCGACGCCAACTATCCCATCTCCATCGGCGTACCGGGCATCACCATTGATGGCGGCGGGGACGGCGGCGGCGCCCATTCCCTGAGTGAGTGGTACGCCGACGGCCCGCGTGGTTACCTTGGACCCCAATGGGCGCTGCGCCTCATCGCCGCGCTGGCCGGACTCGCCCCCTGACCGGGAGAACCAGATGATGAACCGACGCGATTTCGTGCTGGGCGCCGTTGGCGCCGGCGCGCTGGCGTTCGTGGCGCCGCGGATCCTGCGCGCCGGTGCGCCGATTTCCATGACGGTGTACAAGGAATCCACGTGCGGCTGCTGCAAGGAGTGGATCAAGCACGTGAAAAAGCACGGCTTCACGGTGAAGGTCGTGGAAATGTCCGACGTCACCCCGGTGAAGCGCTCGTCGGGCGTGCCGTTGGCCTTCGGGTCGTGCCACACGGCGCTCGTCGGGAAGTACGTGGTCGAGGGACACGTGCCGGCCGATCTCATTCTCCGGATGCTGACCGAGAAGGCGGCCATCGTCGGCCTGGCCGTGCCGGGCATGCCGATTGGTTCGCCAGGTATGGAGCAGGACGGCATCGTGCAGAAGTACAACGTCATGGCCTGGACGGCGGACGGCAGGTCGCGCGTGTACGCGTCGCGCGGGTGATCGGTCGCGCACGCATCGCGTGGTCCTTGCTGGCCGTTGCCTTGTTGGGCAGCGGCCAGGGTTCGCTTGCGGCACAGGCGCCGCGACTCACCTGTGTGGTGGCCAAGCTGGCCGACGGCGACTCGTTCACCTGCACCGATGGCCGCCGCGTACGCCTGTTGCTGATGGACGCGCCCGAGCTGGCCCAGAAGCCGTGGGGTCGCATGGCCAAGACGCAAATGGAAAAGATCGCGCCGCCAGGCACCACGCTGCAGTTGGAGCTCGACCGCAGATCCACCGACCGCTACGGACGCACACTCGCGTACGCCTACGCCGGTGACCTGATGCTCAACGAGTGGATGCTGGCCAACGGCTGGGCGGTGGTGCTGGCATACGAGAACGTGCGCTATCTCGAGCGCTTCACGCGTGCCGAAGCTGCGGCGCGTGCGGCGAAAAAGGGGTTCTGGCAGGCGTGGGCCTTCCGGTGCCGGCCCAAGGACTTTCGGGCGCATCGCTGCGGCAACGTTGCGGGCAGGAAGTCGAAGGAGTTGCAGGCGCGATAACGCGCCGGCAACTACCCACCATAACCACCCACGCAACGGGCCGGACGTCCAGTTCATGCCACTGGGGCGGGAGGACTCGAACCTCCAACTTCCGCATTAACAGTGCGGCGCTCTGCCATTGAGCTACACCCCATCATGGTCCGCCCGCAATCTATCGTCTTCCATGCTCCATTTGCAGTCAACCCGGCCAGCTGCTGGTGCGCCATTCCGGGCTTTTTCGGCACGGAGCCACGGAGTCCTGGAATAACCTTGAATGACACACCTAAGCCATCACCCGAACCGGTCCAGGCTGAACGGCGCCAGGTCAAAAGGCGAAGTGCCATCGAGCAGCAACTGCGCCTGCAGCTCCCCGATAGCGCTCGCGAACTTGAAGCCGTGCCCAGAGCACGGGCTCGACACCAGCACGCGGTCGTCGCCTGGCAGGAAGTCGATGACAAAATGCAGATCGGGCGTATTCGTATAGGGACAGACGGCCGCCTCGCGGATTGCCGCGCCCGCGGCCCATGGCAGGAGCCGCGCCACCGCGTCGCGTACGCGCGCGACGTCCGGCGCATCCACGATGCGCCGCATCTGTTCGACGTCGTCGAGCGGCAGTCCCTGATAGTGCACGGCGGCCTTGAGCCCGCGCGCAAGCTTCGGAAAACCATAGATGAAGCCGCCGTCGGCGAACTCGCCCATGAAGATGGGAAATCGCCCGGGCTCCCACTGCCGCGCGTCGCCCGGCGGGTCGAACCAGAGCAGCACCTGCCGCTCGATGGCGAGTGGTGGAGCGTGCGTGCCGAGCAATTCGCGCATCCAGGCACCCGCGGCGACGACGAGTCGGCCCGCCGTGTAGCTGGCGCGCGTCGTGGTTACTTCCACGCCATCGCCGAGCAGGCGCCAGTTCAGCACGCGCTCGTCGTAGTGCAGGCGCGCGCCGTGTCTGGTGGCGAGCTGCAGGTGGGCCCGGACGCACCTCTCGGGATCCAGGAAGCCGGCACGTTCGTCGAAGACGACGTCGGATCCTGCCGGCACCGTGAACTGCGGATATCGCTTTCGCATGTCGGCCGCGCCGACCTGAGGGGCGGCCAATCCGTGCTCGGCGGCCGCGCGTCGCACGCCGCTCAGGAGAGCTCCGCTGGCCGGACCGATCATCAGGCCGCCGGTGATGTTCAGCAGGCCCTCGGTTCCGGCATCGAATTCGAGCGCCTCCCATCGGTCGTACGCGCGCTGGACGAGCGGCACGTACAGCGGGTGCTCGTAGTACAGCTCCCGGATGATCCGGCTTTCGCCATGCGACGCACCGTCCGCGTGCGGCGGCGTGAATTGATCCAGGCCGAGCACGCGGGCACCGCGAGCAGCCAGATGATAGGCCGTGGCGCCGCCCATCGCCCCGAGGCCTATGACGATGACATCAAAGGAGTTAGTCACGACTTGAAATATGGATTGTGGGGCGCCTTTTGGTCAAAACGGGCGGCAGGATACCTGTTTCGGGCAATTCCTGACAAGAATACCTCGTAGCCCTGATTGGCGTGTAGCTGTTCCTCCGGACAATATTCGGGGTACGAATCCGTCTACCAATGAGTCCCGCCCTCCGCCTCCTTCGCGTCGCCCTCGCGGCCGCCACGCTCCATCTCACGATGGCGCCGTCGGCCAGTGCCTGTGACCAGACGGAGCGCGCCACGGCGCCGGCAACGCACCAGATGTCGCACCAGATGTCGCACCCGATGTCGCATGCCGGACATCACATGCCGACGCCCGAGTCCCCGGCGCCAGCGCACGGCCAGCATCATCCCTGTTGCCCGACGATGCCCGCAGGTTGTGCGGGGATGGCCTGCACGACGCTCGCCATGGGAACGATTGCGTTCCACATGGCGCCGCTTTCCGTGGCGGCCACCACGCCGAGCATGGCCGACGTCGAGCGTTGGCAGTCCGTGCTGAACCCTCCGGAGCCGCCGCCGCCGCGCAGTTGAGGTGAGTGACGCCCGCGATTGACGCGGGCAGGAGTCGTGCGCGCCTCTGCGCCGGCTGACCTGCACTCCCTCGTTCCATGTCATCTTCGATTCTTCGCATCGCGCCACGCGGTGTGACTGCAGGCATCCTTTGGATCGCCGGCACCCTCGCGCTCGCATCCGCCGTTGCATCCGTTCCGCTGGGCGCACAGCATGCGGAGCACACGCAGCCAGCTGCGACTGGCGCACTTGGCGGAACCTCCGGCACACCGTCCGCGGCATCCGGTCGCCAACAGACGGTCCTCCTCGGCGACCTGTACGCCGAGGTGGAACGGGCCAGTCCGCGCTTGTCGGCTGCGCGTTCCCTTGTCGTCGCCGCGCAGGCTCGCGTGCCAGGCGCGTCGCTGCCGCCCGATCCGCAGGTCCAGCTTGGGTTCATGAACTACATGATCCCGACGTTGGCGCCGATGTCCACACTCGGCATGCGGCAGGCGCAGGTGATGCAGATGCTGCCGCTCGGGGGCAAGCTCGCGCTGTCGGGCCGCGTGGCCGGCGCCCAGGCGTCGGCGACGACCGAACGTGCACAGGACGTGCGTTGGGAGCTTCGCAGCTCCACGGCAATGTCGTTCTACGACCTCTATGCCACCGATCGAGGACTGGACGTCGCACGCGAGACCCTGCGGCTGCTCCAGGACATCGAGAAGACGGCGGCTTCGATGTACCGGGTGGGCGAGGGCCGCCAGGCCGACGTGCTCCGCGCCCAGGTCGAGATCGCGCGGATGGTCGAGGACACCGTGCGGATGCAGGCGATGCGGCAGTCCATGGGCGCGCGACTGAACGCCCTGCTCGACCGCGAGAGCGACGTGCCCATCGGCGCCCCCGCCCTGCCGGACTTCCCCGATGCGATTCCCCCGCGCGAGCAACTCGATGCGTTCGCCCACGGCGGGCGGCCGATGATCCGCGCCGGGCTCGAGGATATCCGCGCCGCGGAGGCCTCGGTGGAACTGGCGCGAAAGGAGATCTGGCCCGACCTGCAAGTTGGCGCGCAGTACGCGCAACGCGGCGGCGACATGGGCGGCACCGAACACATGGGCAGCCTGATGGTCGGCGCCTCGATTCCGATTTTTGCACGGAGCCGGCAGCTGCGCATGCGCGACGAAGCTGGCGCCATGAAGCAGATGGCCGACGCCGAACTGAAGGCAATGCGCGCCGACACGCGCGGCCGGATCGGCGAGGCGTATGCCGACCTCACCCGGGCGAGGAACCTGTCGCGCCTCTACCGTAGCACGGTGCTGCCGCAGGCCGAGGCGGCCGTTGCGTCGGCGCTCTCGGCGTATCGCGTGGGCGGCGTCGACTTCATGACCCTGCTCGACAACCAGATGACCGTGAACAAGTACCGGCAGGAACTCTACGCGCTCGACGCCGACCAAGGCAGGGCATGGGCAGATCTCGAGATGCTCACGGGGCGTGCGCTCATCGACTCGAATCGCATTTCCGCGGCAACGCGAGGTGGCAAATGACCGGTCAGACGCACGACACCGCGCCCCGCGCGGCATCCGCCAGCAGCCGCACGCCCTGGCGCATCCTGGCCTACACGGCCGTCCTCGCCGTCACGGTCGGCGGGGTCTACTTCGCCACGCGCGGCGGGGGCGCGGCCGCTCCGGCGACCGCGGAGCACAATCACGGCGCAGCGGCGGGAAGCGACGGCGCAAAGCCGGTGATGCTGTCCCCGGCCGACCAGCGCCGCATCGGCGTCACCTTTGCGCCGGCCACGCTGGGTCCGCTCGCCAAGGAAGTCCGCACCGTCGGGCAGGTCACGTTCGATGAAACGCGCGTGCACACGATTTCGCCGAAGATCGATGGCTGGGTGGACCGGCTGTACATCAACTCCACCGGGCAGCACGTCGCGATGAACGAGCCGCTGCTCTCCATCTACTCGCCCATGCTGGTGAGTGCGCAGGAGGAGCTGCTGCTCGCCAAGCGACTCGCCGCCGATGTCTCGGCCGCCTCCGCCGACGCCCGGCAGAACGCCACCGATCTGCTGGCCTCGGCGCGGCGGCGGCTCGCGTACTGGGACATCGCCGCCAGCGAGATCGCCGCGATCGAGCAGACGGAGCGGGTGCAGAAGACCCTCACGCTCCGCTCGCCCACCAGCGGCTACGTGCTGCAAAAGAACGTCTTCGCCGGGCAGAAGATCATGGCCGGCGACGCGCTGTACAAGGTCGCCGACCTCAGCACCGTCTGGGTCGAGGGAGAGGTATTCGAGCAGGACATCGCGAACGTGCGCATCGGGCAGGCCGTGCACGCGGACTTCGCTGCAATGCCGGGGAAGCACCGGCTAGGACGGATCTCGTACATCTATCCCACGCTCGACCCGCAGACGCGCACGGTGCGCGTGCGGATCGTGCTGGCAAACCCCGACCTGCAGCTCAAGCCCGGCATGTACGCCACCCTCCGCATCGCCGGCATCGAACGGGCGCGCGTGCTTACGGTGCCACGCTCGGCCGTGCTCTCGACCGGTGAGCGGAGCATCGTGTTCGTCCGCGAAGCCAGCGGTGCGCTCGCACCTCGCGAGGTGACTCTCGGCGAATCCAGCGACGAGCGCATCGAGATCCAGCGCGGACTCGCCGCGGGCGAAACGGTCGTGTCGTCGGCGACTTTCCTGGTCGACGCGGAATCCAACCTTGGCGCGGCGCTCGGCGGGATGGGCAACATGCCGGGGATGGATATGACGACGCCGCCCAAGCCGCTGCCCGCGGCACCGCCGGGCGTGAAGCCGCCGGGCGTGAAGCCGCCCGCCGCCCGCTCGGCGCCCTCGAAGGATACGATGGCCGACATGCCGGGCATGGACCATTCGGCCCACGCCGTTCCAAAGAAGCCCTGAGGAGGGATCGCCATGCTCAAGCGCATCATCGAGTGGGCGGTCGCCAACAGGCTGCTCGTCGTGCTCCTGACCGTCGCCGCCATGATCGGCGGGGTGGTCGCCATTCGTCGCACGCCGCTGGAGGCGCTGCCTGACCTGTCGGACGTCCAGGTGATCGTGCAGGCCGACTACAGCGAGCAGGCCCCGCGCATCGTCGAGGACCAGGTGACGTATCCGATTGCCGCCGAGATGCTCAAGGTGCCCGGCGCGCGGACCGTTCGTGGCTATTCGTTCTTCGGCGTGTCGTTCGTCTACGTCATCTTCGACGACGCCACCGACCTGTACTGGGCCCGATCGCGCGTGCTCGAGTACCTGAACGGCATCAAGGGCAAGCTGCCAGCGTCGGTGACGCCGACGCTGGGCCCCGATGCCACCGGTCTGGGCTGGGTCTACCAGTATGCGCTGGAAGACACGACCGGCCGGTTGAACATCGCCGAACTCCGTGGCGTGCAGGACTGGTACCTGCGCTATGCGCTGACCGCCGTGCCGGGCGTGTCGGAGGTGGCCAGCGTCGGCGGGTTCGAAAAGCAGTACCAGGTGGACATCGATCCGGCCAAGCTGCTCGCGTATGGAATACCCGTCACGCGCGTGATGACGGCAATCCAGAACG